>NZ_JASLER010000090.1 GCF_030151085.1 Bacteroides sp.
GAGGCAACTGCTGGCAAACCAACGTAAAGTAAGGCAGTATGGATAGTGTGTCTTGCGCATACTTTACCAAATCTACCTTATAATGAATAGCCGTACAACCAACATCCTTACAACTCTCTTGCGAAGCATGATGAGACTTATCACATTTGTCACAACCGGTAGAACAACAACTTTGCGTCGTTTCGCATCCGGCACAGCAATAATGCATAATAGAAACCCCTACTCCACTTATAATAATAAGGGAGGAAAACAGGATAGCAAGTATGTAGCGGAGTTTCTTCATGTCATTTTAAACAAACGCAAAGATAGAATGTTTTAACCGTCCCACGCAATTATTTTTTCTTTTTTTATGCGTGCAGTTCGTTAATTAGTTCTATATTTGTCGATAAAGATTTTTCATTAATATGATGATTTATAAACAAAATTCGATATGAAAAAGCAAACTGTCAGCTTACTTGTCCTTCTGCTTGCGACAAGTGGCTTTTTCTTTTCTTGCGGTAACACCATGAACAAAAATACCGGAGCGTTGGAGTTTGATAGCATACAAGTGAATGAAACAGCCCATCTCTTTGGAGATACCGCCAAACCGGCATGTAACCTTGTCATCAACTTTACGTATGCTACCCAATCATCCGACGTAAAATTGAAAGATAGTTTGAACACTTTCTTCCTTTCTGCCTGCTTCGGCGAAAAGTACCTTACGATGAAGCCTGAGGAAGCCGTAAAAAAATATGCCGAAAAGTACGTCAGTGATTATCTCAAAGATTTGGAACCGATGTACCAAAAGGATGAACAGGAGAAAGAAGATGACGCTACCATGGAAGCATGGTATTCTTATTATAAAGGAATCGAAGGCCATGTTCAGCTATATCTCAAAAATCTGCTCATTTACCGCATAAACTATAACGAATATACCGGTGGTGCTCATGGCATTTATATGGCAACCTATCTCAATATGGATTTGCGGACACTTAGCCCCATTCGGCTGGACGACTTGTTCATAAGCGACTATAATGAATCTTTGACCGATTTATTATGGAACCAATTAATGGCTGACAACAAAGTAACCACCCGTCAGGAATTGGAAGATATGGGATATGCCACTACCGGCGATCTGGAACCTACCGAAAACTTCTACCTCAGCAAAGAAGGTATCACTTTCTATTATAATGTTTATGAAATTGCTCCTTACGTAATGGGTCCTATTAAAATTACCCTGCCGTATGATGTAATGCAGCACTTGCTGAGTGACGACTGCATGGTACTTAATGAAGTACGCAACTCATAAATTGTAATTCGTAATTTATAATTCGTAATTTGTAATCAACCACATGGAACTTATTCTAAAATATTTCCCGGATCTGACGGAGGAACAGCAAAAGCAGTTCGCTGCACTCTATGACCTCTATCTGGACTGGAACTCTAAAATAAACGTTATTTCGCGTAAGGATATTGAAAATCTGTACGAACACCACGTACTACACTCTTTGGGAATAGCCAAAGTCATCAACTTTAAACCGGGTACAAAGATTATGGATCTCGGCACAGGAGGTGGCTTTCCGGGCATTCCGTTAGCTATACTCTTTCCCGAAGTCAGTTTCCACTTGGTAGACAGCATAGGCAAAAAGGTAAGAGTAGCCACTGAAGTAGCCAACAGTATCGGACTAAAAAACGTCACCTTCCGTCATGCACGTGCCGAAGAAGAAAAGCAGCTATTCGATTTTGTTGTAAGTCGCGCAGTGATGCCACTGACCGACTTATTAAAGATAATCCGCAAGAATATCACTCCCAAGCAACAAAACTCCATACCCAACGGGCTGATTTGCCTGAAGGGCGGCGAATTGGAACATGAAGCCATGCCTTTCAAGAACAAGACTACGATGTGGGATTTAAAGGATATTTTCGAGGAAGAATTCTTCAAAACCAAGAAAGTAGTCTACGTTGCTAGTTGAGAGGTAAAAGTTGAGAGTTGAAAGGTGATAAGTCATAAATCTGAAATCATAATTCTATAGCATGAAGATAAAGAGATTTGAATTTAATATGTTCCCAGAGAACTGTTACGTACTTTGGGACGAAACAAACGAAGCAGCCGTTATCGATCCTGGTTGTTTCTATGAAGAAGAGAAGCTAGCGTTGAAGAACTTTATTATCAATAATGAGCTGAACGTAAAGCATCTGTTGAATACGCATTTGCATTTGGATCATATCTTCGGAAATCCTTTTATGCTGAAGGAGTTCGGTTTAAAAGCGGAAGCCAATCAGGCAGATGAGTTTTGGATCGATGAAGCACCCAAGCAGAGCCGTATGTATGGTTTCCAGTTGCAAGAGGCTCCTGTACCATTGGGCACCTACTTGCATGATGGGGACATTATTACTTTTGGCAATACTAGTCTGGAAGCCATCCACGTGCCCGGGCATTCTCCGGGAAGTTTGGTATTTTATTGTGCCGCAGACCACTGCATGTTCTCCGGCGACGTATTATTCCAGGGAAGCATAGGACGTGCCGACCTCACCGGAGGAAACTTCGATGAACTGATAGAACATATTTGCAGCCGTCTGTTCATATTGCCCAATGACACGATTGTCTACCCGGGACATGGAGCACCGACTACGATTGGAATAGAGAAGGCGGAGAACCCGTTTTTTCGTTAGAACCAAAAAATCACTTAAATATTTACCAATATGAGAAACGATATTTTTGCAAACCGCCACATTGGCATCAGTGCAAAGGATGAGGAACAGATGCTCCGCAAAATCGGAGTGAAAAGTCTGGACGAGTTGATCGACAAGACCATTCCTGCAAACATCCGTTTGAAAGAGCCGTTGGCTTTACCCAAAGCTATGACGGAATATGAGTTCGGGCAACATATAGCCGGACTGGCTGCCAAGAACAAACTCTACACTACTTACATCGGTATGGGTTGGTACAATACCATCACTCCTGCCGTTATCCAACGGAATGTATTCGAGAATCCTGTATGGTACACCTCCTATACTCCTTATCAGGCGGAAGTTTCGCAAGGACGCCTGGAAGCACTTATGAATTTTCAGACTGCCGTATGCGACCTTACCGCTATGCCACTTGCTAATTGCTCCTTGTTGGATGAGGCTACCGCTGCCGCTGAAGCTGTAGCGATGATGTATAGTCTCCGCCCGCGTGATATGCAGAAGTCGGGAGCTAACGTGGTATTCGTGGATGAAAATATCTTCCCGCAG
The DNA here is from genome assembly GCF_030151085.1 of Bacteroides sp. GTDB lineage: Bacteria > Bacteroidota > Bacteroidia > Bacteroidales > Bacteroidaceae > Bacteroides. Next base: position 3,217 of record NZ_JASLER010000090.1, read on the forward strand.
ACATTGGCAGTAATGACTACCCGTGCTATTCCACAAGGCATCGAGCTACGTACCGGCAAATTTGAAGAAATGGAGTTCACTCCGGATGTATTCGCCTGCATATTGCAGTACCCCAATGCCAGCGGAAACGTGGAAGACTTCCGTGCTTTCGTAGAAAAAGCGCATGATGCTAATTGCAAAGTAGCTGTTGCCACCGATATATTAAGCCTTGCCTTACTCACTCCTCCGGGAGAATGGGGAGCGGATATTGTATTCGGCACCACACAAAGATTCGGTACGCCAATGTTCTATGGAGGTCCGTCAGCCGCATTCTTCGCTGCCCGCGATGAGTATAAACGTAATATGCCGGGACGTATCATAGGATGGTCCAAGGACAAATACGACAAGATGTGTTACCGCATGGCTCTGCAAACCCGCGAACAACACATCAAGCGCGAAAAGGCAACCTCCAATATCTGTACTTCACAAGCCTTACTGGCTACAATGGCAGGCTTCTACGCCGTATATCACGGACCGGAAGGTATTCGTGCCATTGCCGAACGTATTCACAGCATTGCCGCTTATCTGGAAAAGACCATTAATAAGTTGGGTTATAAACAAATCAACAAGCAATACTTCGGTACTCTCCGCTTTGCGCTGCCCGATACGGTATCGGCACAACAAATCCGTACCATAGCTTTGAGCAAAGAAGTAAACTTGCGCTACTTTAAGAATGGAGATGTAGGCATGAGTATTGATGAGACTACCGATGTAGCTGCTGTTAATGTATTGCTTTCTATCTTTGCCATTGCTGCCGGACAAGATTATACCAAAACGAATGAAATCCCCGATTGCTGCACTTTACCGAAAGCTTTAAAACGTGAAAGTGCTTATCTGACACACGAGGTGTTCAATAAGTACCATACGGAAACAGAGATGATGCGTTATATCAAGCGTCTGGACCGCAAGGACATTTCGCTGGCCCACTCCATGATTTCACTCGGTTCGTGTACCATGAAATTGAATGCAGCAGCCGAAATGCTTCCCCTCAGTCGTCCCGAATTTACGAGCATACATCCGCTGGTTCCGGAAGACCAGGCTGAAGGCTACCGCGAACTGATTCGTAACCTGAGTGAAGAGCTGAAAACAATTACAGGATTTGCAGGTGTCAGCTTGCAACCCAATTCCGGTGCAGCCGGTGAATATGCAGGTTTACGTGTCATTCGTGCTTACTTAGAAAGCATCGGACAAGGACATCGTAGTAAGGTTCTGATACCTGCTTCGGCACATGGAACCAACCCGGCTTCGGCTATTCAAGCCGGATTTACAACTGTGATCTGCGCTTGCGACGATCATGGAAATGTAGATATGGATGACCTTCGTGCCAAAGCTGAAGAGAATAAAGAGGATCTCGCCGCATTGATGATTACATATCCTTCTACACATGGTATCTTTGAAACTGAAATTGTAGAAATCTGTGATATTATCCATGCTTGTGGTGCACAAGTCTATATGGATGGTGCCAATATGAATGCACAAGTTGGTTTGACCAATCCCGGCTTTATCGGTGCAGATGTTTGCCACTTGAACTTGCATAAAACGTTTGCCATACCTCACGGTGGTGGTGGTCCCGGTGTTGGTCCTATCTGCGTAGCTGAGCATTTGGTTCCGTTCTTACCGGGACACGGTCTGTTCGGCAACTCTACCAATGAAGTATCTGCTGCTCCGTTTGGAAGTGCAGGTGTTCTGCCCATTACTTACGGTTACATCCGCATGATGGGAAGTGAAGGGCTGACACGTGCCACCAAGATTGCGATATTGAATGCCAATTACATGGCTAGCTATTTCAACGAAACGTATGGCATCGTTTATAGAGGAGCCAATGGTTTTGTAGGTCATGAAATGATCTTGGAATGCCGCAAAGTCTTCGAAGAAACAGGTATCAACGAAGGAGACATTGCCAAACGTCTGATGGACTACGGTTATCATGCTCCTACCCTCTCCTTCCCCGTACATGGCACTTTAATGATAGAACCTACGGAAAGTGAAAGCCTTGCTGAATTGGATAACTTCATTACTGTAATGCTTACTATCTGGCAAGAGATTCAGGAAGTGAAAGAAGGTAAAGCAAGTAAGGAAGACAATGTGCTGATAAATGCTCCGCATCCCGAATATGAAGTAGTTGCTAACGAATGGAACCATAGCTACTCTCGCGAAAAAGCCGCTTATCCCATTGAAAGCGTACGCGAAAACAAGTTCTGGGTGAACGTGGCACGCATTGATAACACGTTGGGTGACCGTAAATTGCTGCCTACGTGCTACGGGTGCTTCTAAAACGATCATAACTCTTATCATTATATTCCCCCGGTCTCCCCGGGGGAATATTTGTAAAAGGAAGAATATAACAATATGAAAAACACTCATCCCCTACTCCTCTTGGCAGCCCTCTGCCTACTATTACCCTCCTGCCGGAATGCCAACTGCAATAACAGCACTCTTTCGTGCTGAAAAAATAAATACTAAGAATAAAGCATAATGAACAAACCTATAGATATACTCAAACGCTATGGTATAACAATATGTTTGATATTCGATTCCACTGTATCAATCACCTCCTGAGACCGCCCCATTATCATCAGTTTGGACATAGACTTGGTAAATCCGACCATTTGTTCAAATTCAACTTTCGGAGGCATGGCAAGTGCATTGGGATCAGTCAATACGTTCACTAATATCGGACCCTCGGTAAGCGATATTTCCCGCAAGGCAACCTCCATTTCATCCGGATGCCCCACCGTAAGTCCACGCATTCCCATAGCACGGGCTATCATGGCAAAATCGGGATTGTACATATCCGTCTGCCAGTCTGGTAAACCTGCTACTTCCATTTCTAATTTTACCATGCCCAAAGCCCGATTATTGAATACGATAATTTTAATCGGAAGTTTATACTGGGCAACAGTCGCCAAATCGCCCATGCACATTGACAAACCGCCATCTCCACACAATGCCCATACCTGCCTTTCGGAACAAGCCAAAGCTGCACCTATCGATTGTGGAAGTGCATTGGCCATAGAACCATGATTGAACGATCCTAACATAGAACGCCCGGCCGTAGCCGCCAGATAGCGAGCTGCCCAGACACAAGTCATGCCTGTATCTACCGTAAAGATAGCGTCTTGTGTAGCCCATTGGCTAATCTCCGACATCACATATTCAGGATGAATCTTCCCCTCACTACCTTTATCGAGAACATATTCTGAGAGAGCTTTACATACTTTTTCATAAATCTTCAATTGCCGATGAAGGAAACTGTCATCGGTCTTCTTTACCAATAAAGGCAATAATGCCTGCAATGTCAACTTCACATCTCCGCATAGCCCTTGGGTTACCTTAGCCCTTCTTCCCAAGCGTTCGGCATTGATATCTATCTGCACTATCTTACTATTTTTAGGCAGAAAAGCAGAATACGGGAAATCAGTACCAAGCATCACCAATATCTCAGCTTCATGCATACTGATATAACCCGACGGAACACCAAGCAAACCCGTCATGCCCACCTTATAAGGATTATCATATTCCACCTCCATCTTTCCACGGAATGTATATGCAACAGGAGCCTTCAATATATTGGCAAGTTCAATGACCTCCGTATGGGCACCTTCACATCCAATGCCACAAAACAAAGTTATCTTATTAGAACCATTCAGCAATCCTGCCAGTTCTGTCAATTCTTCGGGTGAAGGCACAATCTGTGATTCTATACGGTAATTATCCTCAGAAGAATCTACTTCAGCAACAGGAGAAGCAGCTAAATCACCGGGCAAGCCTATTACTCCTACCCCTCTTCTGGATATCGCATTCTGTATAGCCGAATGTAGCATGCGGGGGAATTGTTGAGCCGTTTCCGCTACTTCATTATAGTAACTGCATCCATCAAAAAGATGAATGGGATGAGTTTCCTGAAAATAGTCCGTACCGAATTGCGAGGTAGGAATTGTAGAAGCGATAGCCAACACCGAAGCACCCGAACGATGGGCATCGTATAATCCGTTGACAAGATGTACATGTCCCGGACCGCTACTACCGGCACAACATCCCAGTTTACCTGTTAGTTGGGCTTCAGCACCGGCAGCGTATGCTCCGGTTTCTTCATGTCGGACATGTATCCATTCTAAATTACCATTCTGTCTTACGGCATTATTTACTTCATTCAAACTATCGCCAGTAATAGCGTAAATGCGTTTTACACCGGCATTCACCAATGTTTCGACCAACTGTTTTGCTACTTTTTTTGTTGCCATATCCATTCATAGTTAGGAGTTAGGAAAGAACAACACGCAGTAGTATGAAAAGTTTGAGCATAAATATCAAACTATCTTAATGACTGAATTCTACCCTTTTTTTCTACTTTTTGCTTACCTTTGCAGTTGCGATTCTAAAATCAGTAACCAGATGAACAGAAAACGAAACGGACTATTCTATACTAAAAGAGAAGAACAATTCAATGCCATTTCTCATGGTCTTGGCTTTGGGATGGGATTAATCGTATGTACACTATTCTTCGTAAACTGCTATCAAAACGAAGACTTTTGGGGGGCTTTCGGTGTTTGTCTTTACTTCTTCGGAATGGGCGGTTCGTACCTCGCTTCTACTCTCTATCATACACAAAAACATCATAATCCGTGGAAGAAGCGATTGCGCCAGTGGGATCATGCAGCCATATATTGGCACATTGCAGGCAGCTTTTCACCCGTCACGCTCACCGTGCTCCGTGATGTAGGAGTTTGGGGATGGGGATTGTTCTGCTTCAGTTGGTTATGTGCCATTGCGGGTACCATAGTGAGCTTCCGTGAAATGGAGGAACATAGCTATGTGGAAACGGTCTGCTTTATTGTTATGGGTTTATCTATACTGGTTGCCTTCAAACCTTTATTTAATGTTGCACCCATTGCCTGCTATTGGATTATAGCCGAAGGCGTATGCTACATTACAGGAGCAATTTTCTTTTCTATACGGAACATACGATATACACATTCCGTATTCCACATCTTTGTATTGGGTGGGTCGGTTTGTCATATAGTAGCTTTGTGGCATATACTGATGTAGATTGAGCCACTACAAGAATTGCTTACAGGTAGATTTGCTAAAAAACATTAATCTTTTCCTACTTTCCTTGTATCTTTCTTTTTCTTCTTTTACGTTTGCAGTGTTGTACATCAGTGCAACACTAAGCAAATTATGATAAAGATAGAAAACGTAAGCTACGGTTATAAGTCTAAGTATCCTATTTTCAACAGTATATCTCTTGAAATAGGTACTGGAATTTATGGACTTCTAGGAGAAAACGGTATAGGAAAATCAACATTGATACATCTACTTTGCGGACTACTTTTCCCGTGGAAAGGTGAATGCATCCTAAACGGAAAAAACACAGCAGAGCGAAAGCCCGAAGTCCTGAGTAATTACTTCTTTCTGCCCGAAGAAATGCAGATACCGGACAAGAGCATCCGTAAATTTGCCGCCACACATTCTGTATTCTATCCTCGTTTCAACAGAAAAGAATTCGAGCAGAACCTGGAAGAACTACTGATTGACGGAGATCAGAAACTCACCACTGTTTCTTTCGGTCAGCAGAAGAAAGCCATGCTTGCCTATGCCCTCGCCTTGCATACTCCGCTCACCATTCTCGATGAACCGACCAATGGACTGGATATCACTGCCTGCCAAAGTCTGAAACGTATTATCAGCCGCAGTGCAGACGATGACGGTACACTGCTTATCTCTACCCATCAGGCACATTATATAGAAAATCTACTCGACCACCTGATTATCTTGGGAAAAGGCGAAATACTTCTGAACCGCTCGCTGGATGAAATTAGTTCCCGGTTGCTGTTTGTCCACACCAGCCAACTGCCCGAAGAATGCATTTACAGCGAACAAGATTTGTCGGGTTACTTCTCCATCTTGCCCAATGAAGAGGAAGAAGAGAACACACCTGACATCGAACTATTATACAAAGCCGTGATGCAACAACCCGGCAAGATAAAAGAATTATTCAAATAGGAACTCAACAAACTAAGTAAATGAACGCAACTCTCAATCTGAAACGCTTCCTTTTGCTGGAACAATACAACCTGCAAGAAACCTGCAAGCATCTGCTATGGAGTGCTTGTATAGTCTTTAGCATCTGCCTGTTATGTATATTGTTCGACCTCAATCACGGGGCAGCCTATTTAAGCAAACAATCATCTGCCACCAGCTTTGTGAAATATACCATTTGGTTTCTCCTCATTGCTCCCTGCTTGTTGGAATCAAACCTCACTAAGCGCAATTCCACCCTCTATATACTACTGCCAGCCTCAGTATTTGAAAAGTTCCTGCACATCTGGATAAAATACCTGTTACTGCTTCCTGCTTTCTGTGCCCTACTGATACTCTGTTTAAAAGGTTTGTTTTCATTAACCGACATCACTTATTTAAAGATTTTCTCTAGAGATATCGCATCCTATATAATATCCAAAGACTATATAATAACCTTTAGTATTCTGCAAGCTACTTTCTTCATCGGATACTTCGGCTTTAAACGGCAGTTGCTACTGAAAAGTTTAGCAATATCAGTTGCCATTTTCTCAATCTGTATGGGAATCATATTGCTAATAATAACTTTAATGCCCGAAAATGCACCGGAAGGTTATTGGGTGGACAACTTAGGCACTTGGCCACGTACCAACTATCCTCTGTCAGCCACTACACTGGCTATTGTGAACTTCTGTAACTATGCAGTTCCTATCTGCTTTGTACTCGGCTCATGGATATCAAGCTACTTCCTGTTAAAGGAAAAACAACTATAAGCTATGGATTTCAAGGCCAACAAACCGATATACCAGCAAATTGTTGATTTCTGTTTCAGCAAGATACTCACCCGCGAATGGCATGCGGAAGAGCGAGTTGTCTCGGTCAGAGAGCTATCTGCACAACTCGCGGTAAACTCGCGTACTGTACTGAAAGCTTACGAATACCTACAAGCAGAAAATATCATCTATCCTGAACGAGGCATGGGTTTCTATCTCTCAAAGGATGCCGTGAAAAAGGTGATGAAGATACAGAAGAAAGAGTTTTTTGATAATCAACTTGCTGATACCTTCCGGCATATGGAGCTACTCGGTATCAGCATAGACGAAATAATAGAACGATATAATAATCTTAAAAAAAACAGTTCATGAAGAGATATGCAAAGATTGCGCTATGGATAACCTTCGGACTCCTCTTTGGGCTTATTATTGTAAAAGTAGTTACACTGATGTACAATATTAATTCCTTCGTACAGTCATAGTATTCATCGCATAGCCGAAGAAAGAGTAAACATCTGAAATACAACACATAGAATCTTCCCCTACAGGGAGGAGTAACCTTTACATCCCTACAACAATAATAATATACTAATACGAATAAATATGAAAACAAAACTTTTTTTACTACTGGTGTTCTTCTCCGTACTCAGTACGAAGGCTCAAACGCTATCCATAAAAGGACGTGTTACAGATGCCTCTCAAGAAGCAATCATAGCCGCTAATGTATCTTTGTGGGCAACAGATTCTACCCTGGTTACGGGAGTAACTTCGGACGCACAAGGTAAATTTGCCCTTCACAAAATAAAACAAGGCAATTATCGATTATCCGTCTCTTTCATTGGCTACCGGAGTGAAATCCTTCTGTTGAATCTGAATAAGAATATCGACTTGGGAGATATCGCCCTTCAGGAAGATGCAGTAAGTTTAGGAGAAGTCACAGTGTCGGCAAGTAATGTACTGCAACGAGTCGACAGACAAATAATATTGCCTTCGGAAAGTCAACTGAAACGCTCTTTCGGTGCATACGACCTATTGGACAATCTGGGAATTGCCCGCCTCCAGGTGGATAAATTCACCAATAACATGAGTATCAGCGGCGGTGGAACTGTACAAACCCGTGTCAACGGTATCAAAGTAACAGATAAAGAACTGGCTGCCATAAGAGCGAAAGATATTTTACGTGTGGAGTTCATTGAAGATCCCGGAAAACAATATGGTGATGAAGAATTGGGTGCTGTTGTCAATATCATCCTAAAACGCCGTGAGACAGGAGGTATTGTGAACTTTCAATTTTCAGATTCACCCCATACACTTTGGGGAGAGAATTTCCTGGCTGCGAAATTCAATTATAAAAACTCTGAATGGGGAATTGATTTTTTCAATAAAAACGGAAAATATCATAGTCGCTTAGAATCTCAGGAGACCTTCTTTCTGGGAGACCGTACCATAGACCGGATCAAAGAAGGTATTCAAGATGAATCGACTACACTTAGCTTGATTAATAATCTGAACCTTACCTACAACTTAACCAAACCAGAAAAGTATGTATTCAATGCAATCTTCCGGAACAACATCAACAACGCGCCTTATCAAAACGAACTGAACAAGATGTGGGCGGTAGGAAGCAGTGAATCCATCTTCTCCTATACCCATAATCATACATCCAGTTATTCTCCGGCACTTGACCTTTACTTCCAGCACACCCTGCCTCACCAGCAAAGCATACAACTAAACGTAACAGGAACATTGATACATACCAAAAACAACCGGAAATATAAAGAATACCAAAAAGAAAGCGAACCGCTGGCAGACATCCTGACACTTGTGGATGGTGACAAACAATCGGTCATTGGTGAAGCCATCTACGATAAGAGTTTCAATGATGTGAAATTAAGTGGTGGCGTCCGTCATTACCAGATGAGAACAGAGAATGAATACAAAGGTTCGAATCCCACCATATCTAAAATGGATCAGACACAAACATCTGCCTTTTTCGAAGTGCAAGGCAAAGTGAAAGATTTCAGTTATGCAGGCAGTGTGGGCATGACGCGTGCCTGGTTCAAAGAAGGAGATGAGGATCATACCTACTATACCTTTACCCCTACCGTACGATTGAGTTATAACTTGAAGAAAGCAGGTTTCTTGCGCTATCGTTTCAATATCAGTCCGGCCATACCGTCTTTGGGGGCGCTGACGGATGTGGAGCAGGCAATAGATACTCTGCAAATAGTACGAGGTAATCCGCTGCTGAAAACTTACCAACAGTTCACGAATTCTTTGTCTTACAGCTACTCGAAGAAGAAGTTCAATGCTAATCTGAGCATACGTCACCAATACTATGACAATCCCATCATGGAGAGTGTATTCGTAGAAAACAGCAAGCTGATATTGATGGACGAAAATCAGAAGTCCTATCAAAGTCTTAATGGGGAGTTGATGATCGGAACCAACGGAGCCAACCTTTTCGGTCTGAAAGATTTTCTGACGCTCTATGCCTCAGTAGGCTGTACCCGCACTTGGTCGGAAGGTTTGCAATATAGCCATACATACAACGACTTTTACTACAATTTGATGGTACAACTGCAATATAAAAATGTCTCTTTAGGAGGACAATTCCGTAAAGTACAAAATTATCTGTACGGTGAAACCATCAAGAAAAGTGAGAATCAAACAGTACTTATGGCAATGTATACCAAACAGAATTTTCAGGCAGGACTGGGAGTAATGTTCCCATTTACCAACAACTATAAAGTAGGAAAAGAAAGAATCAGTTCAGTTGCTCCTTTCCGATCGGAAACATTTGTAAGAGAGACGGGGCAAATGTTCGTGCTCCGTGTTGGCTATACGTTTGAATTCGGTCGCAAACACAAAGCAGGTAACAAGACACTGGACAACAGCGATACAGATAGCGGTATTATCAATTTGCAGAAATAAGATTGCAGTTATTCCACTCTGTGAAGAGTGCCCCGAGGGAGAAGGTGCAGAATTATACAGATTGACTCATGTATGATTAATTACCTATATGGCACCTCCCTTCGGGTATTTAGTACTTAACGATCAATACCGTACCTTCCGCAAACTACTTCTCATCGTTTTATCAATCCTATCTTTACATTCAATTTAAAGTAATAAACTCCATTTTCACGTTCCAGAAAACCGTACTTATCTTTATCTACAGAACTTTTCTCGAAGCGGGTATTTAGGAAAAGGAAGTCGGCAAAAGTTCGGCGCTCGGATTGGTGATAACAAAGTACTTCACCGTTAGTATCTGTAAGGAACATGCCTTCTACGGCAGAGTCCGTACCATTATATATCTTTGCAGGTCGCATGCCAAGGGCAAGCGCCAAAAGGAACTGTTTCATTTTAAACTCATAGAAGCCATGCTTATTTATCAGTTCGTCTTTTATTTTCAGAATATTCATCTCTTTGATACGCTCCGTCAGTTCGCTGACACGAGTTGTTCCATCCAAATGCATGATGCGTACCATCTCTGCCAACATACGGGGGAAGTGAAGGTCTACCATCAATAGATTACTGCGAAATACACGGTCGGCTACATCAGAGTATTTCAAAACACCTCCTAAACGTTCTATCATCATCATGCGCTCAGCAACTTCCGTAGGAGATTCCGGCAGAGCATTTACTTTATTGACAGTGGGAACAGCAAATTTGACACCACTTTGTTCCAGTTTCAGATTGGCCGTACGACCACCATCCAGTAAAGGATTCATAGGACTAAGACGGCAACGGACATTGAAGCCCGTCAACGGAGCGTCAGAGTGCCAAAAAGCAACAGAGAAATCGGTACGATCTTCAGTTTTAGCTTCGAGGTCGAAGATGTTGACTGCATCGAGAAAAGCCTCCAAACCTTCGGATATTTCGATTTCCTCACCGGGGATGTTCTTTAAATGATGGAAGACAATCTCTGCGGCAGCAGCAAAATCTTCTCGGGGAATGGATAGCGGTTCCTTTTCCGATGGTAGGAAAGCACCATTCTTTTCCGTCGTACCGCTGAGAATACGCACTTCTTCTTCGTTTATGTAATAACGGCGTGTATCGTCATGTTCTTCTCTCTGTATCAGCGCAATGGGCCAACACTTTGTTTCATCCTTCTGAGCTTTCGGTGTGCCCAAAGAAACTTTTCCATCTGCCAACAGGCGGAAGAACGTATAGAGTTCACCCAATTCACGTTTGGTCGCTTCAAATGCCATATCTACTTGAATTTTTATTAAATGCGCACAAAGATAAGTAAATCCATACAAAAGAAAGGGAATTGATAAACTATTTCCATAAGGGTCTGTTTAAACAAATAAGTAAAATTCAACACTCGTATTATGGAAAATGAAGATAATGTAGTAGCTATTGCAGCTACACCAAATGGTCCCTTTATAGTAGAAGGTAAATTCAAGTTGATAAACAGAGAAGGAAAGACGGAAATAAAAAAAGGCAGAATTGCCTTATGCCGATGTGGACGTTCCTATAAACAACCATTTTGTGATGGCACTCACCGAAAAATATACTTCAGTGATTTATCTCTGAAAGAAACTGAATAATCTTCTTGATATATGAGACTTTACGCTTCCTCAAAACGTAAAGTCTCTACTTTTTCCAAACGTGCTTGCAATTTGGGCATCATTGACTTTCGAATGCGAAGTGTCATCCGGCAATCCATATCGTAGGATTGTTCCAACATTTCCGGTTCTTCTTCTTTAACAATACGCATTACATCGTTCATAAAAGGATATTCAAAAAGTACGGTAACAGTTTCGTCAACCGTCTTTTCTATAATATCGGCAGCAGCAATAGCCTCAGCGGCAGCAGCTTTATAGGCAACAATCAGTCCGCTTGTACCTAGTTTGATACCTCCGAAGTAACGGACTACAATGATCAGAATATCCGTCAGTTCATTGGAATTGATTTGTCCCAGAATGGGCTTTCCTGCCGTACCGGAAGGTTCTCCGTTATCATTGGCACGAAAGTCTTTGCGCTCGTGTCCCAGCATATAGGCATAGCATGCATGGCGCGCATCGTAATATTTCTTCTGATAAGTTTCCAGGTGCGCTTTTATCTCTTCTACCGTACGCACCGGCAAAGCGATAGCGATAAACTTGCTACGCTTCTCTGTATAAATGCCCTCGGAAGGGGCAGCAATGGTTTTATACATATCTTCGCTCATGCAGCAAAGATATAAAATTATTTTAGGTTCGTCCGGCAAATAAATGGTTCCTATATATTTTGTGCATATCTTTGCCTGAGAATAAGTTTTGTTATATGAAGAAGATCGTAATTGCCATAGACTCCTTTAAAGGATGCCTCACCTCCCTTGAAGCCGGAAAAGCTGCCGAAAAAGGAGTTCATGCCACCTGCCGCGGATGTAAAACAATCGTCCTGCCAGTAGCAGACGGTGGTGAAGGTATGCTGGATGTACTGATATCAGCAACCAATGGAAAATATAGGGTGATTGCTGCACATGATCCTTTAATGGTAATGCAAGATGCCCGTTATGGAATCTCCGGTGATGGCCGTACTGCTCTTATAGAGATGGCTGCTATCAGCGGACTGCCTCTAGTTCCGGCAGACCGGCGCAACCCTATGCTGACTACTACATACGGAACAGGAGAACTCATACTGGATGCTTTGGAACTTGGTTGCCGTAATTTTATTATAGGGTTGGGAGGTAGTGCTACCAATGATGCCGGATTGGGCATGTTGCAAGCATTAGGCTACCAATTTCTGAACAAAGACGGAGAAAAGATAGGATGTATCGAAAGAAAAATTCCGATGAACGGAGCATCCATGTCCGATGTTGCTTCCATTGATTCTTCTAATATCCATCCCGCAATAAGGGAATCACGGTTTATGGCAGCTTGTGATGTACAAAACCCTTTCTATGGTAAAGATGGTGCGGCATTTATCTTTGCTCCACAAAAGGGAGCGGATCAGGAAATGGTGCTGAGACTGGATTCTGCAATGCAACAACTCGCCGAAGTTATACGTAAACATACCGGGAAGGATATATCCCTTCACCAAGGTGCAGGTGCAGCAGGCGGTATGGGTGGCAGTTTATTAGCTTTTTTAAATGCTGAACTTAAACCCGGTATTCAATTACTATTAGATACCCTTCATTTCTCGGAAAAGATAAAGGATGCCGATCTTATTATTACCGGAGAAGGAAAGTCTGACCGACAATCCTTAATGGGAAAAGTACCTTGGGGCATATTGGAAGAAGCTCGGAAACAAAAGATTCCTGTTATACTCTTGTCCGGCAGTATAGAAGATGTGCATGAATTGAATAATGCAGGATTTCAGGGGGTATTTTCCATTACCCCCTCTCCCATTTCATTAAAACAAGCTATGATACCTACGGTTGCCAAAGCAAACATCAGAAGAACTGCCGAACAGATTTGCCGGATTATTCAATACGATTAACCTCTGCTCTCCATGCTACTCATATCAGGATTCAAGATCTTGACGACTTGACGAATCTCTTTCTGATTTGCTTTGCTGTACAATCCGATCTGTTGTCCCGGAACAAGACCTTTTTCATTAGCCTGTGGCTTGACAGACTGAGGTGATGCCTCCTGAGTATTCACCTTCTTTTCATTCTTCTCTGTTTTCATACCTATTGAATTTTAGTTTCTGCTATGCTAACAAGGGAAGAAGAAATATTGTTCACTTTAGGCAATACTCAATAATTGCACCTCAAATATTAAAGTTGAATAGGCTGGAATGGGACCACTAGTACGTGTGCCATATCCCACAGTATAAGGAATATAGACAATCCAATGATCTCCTGTATGCATCTGCTGCAAAGCAATCTGCCATCCTTCAATCACTTCATTCAAACGGAAGGCTTCCGGACAATTCCTTTTCCAGGAATTATCAAACTCACGCCCATTGATCAATGTTCCTTTGTAATGTACAGAAACGATGCTATTAAGACGAGGTGTATTATTTCCTTGTCCCATCTCCAATACCCGATAAAGTACACCGGCTGCCAATTCTTTGATATCTTGTTCTGAACGTAATGCTTCCAAAAACTGCTCGTTCTGCTTTTTATATTCTTCTTTGCGACTCATTGTTTACTGTTTTTCTAATTTCTGAAACAAAGGTCGGTATTTTCTTTCAATTTATAAAGAATGTACTCATATATAAGAAACGAGGCATAACCTATATCGTTACACCTCGTCTCACACAATTGTTATCCTTATTATTTCTTATTGAGCTTTAACTCCGTAATAAAAGCTGCAATAAGACCAATCCCACCAAAGCCTAGCACGCATGCACCATAAATCAAAGAGATAGTCTCCCGACTGGTCCAATTATCTAAATTTGCTGCCGGATAATTGGGTATTGTACCATAGCAAATAAGATACCCAAGCAATAATCCGAATCCCATACCCGTAAGAAGACAACCTATTTTCAAAGCCGAAAAGGAGAAATTGCCCATGAATTGTGAAGTCGGCAATTTAGGGGGACAAGACTGATCGATCATTTTCTCAATAAGCATGATCCTTTCTTTCTTGCAAACAAATAACTCGAACAATTTGTAAACACCAATCATACAAACTGTAAGTACCGCAGGTACCATAATAAAATCCATCATATTCGTTTCGTTTTAAGTTAGTATTTTCGTTTCTTTGTACACTTTAGACGCAATGGTTTCTATCAGGTTACACTTTTTGCTGAAAATATTTTTTTCTTCTAATTATGTAACCTAATTAATATACGTGCGTCTAATAGACAAAATGAAAGACAGCGATATACATATTATCCAGCGAATCTTGAATGGTGAAACTGCTCTATACGAGAATTTCCTGAATGCATACGGTCAACAGGTTTTTACCTTGATTGTCCGTATCGTCGCCAATCAAGAAGATGCTGAGGAGTTGACGCAAGACACTTTTTTAAAGGCCTTTCAGCATCTCTCGTCTTTCAAAGGAAACAGTTCTTTTTCCACATGGATATATTCTATTGCTTATAATACGGCTATATCTCATGCACGAAAAAAGAAATATGATACCTTTAACATGGATGATGCACTACTTGCCAATATATCCGACCAGCAAGTAGACCAAGCATTGAATGAAGAAGGAGAAGAACGAATTTTAGAACTAAACAGGGCTATAGAACAACTCAACTCGGATGAACGGGCATTAATCACTCTATTCTATCACGAGGAGAAACCACTGAACGAGGTTGCACTTATTTTAGGTTTGACAGAAAGCAATGCCAAAGTAAAATTGCACCGCATACGTAAAAAGATTTATGTTCTTATGAAACAGGAGGAAGTATGAACCAAGAAGTAAAAGATAAAGGATTGAAAAAGGCAGTGAAGGGAGCATATAATTTCAAACTACCTTCTAACTTTGCCTACCAAACCATGCAGAAAATAGAAGAGGCTATACGTCTGCATGAGAAGAAAGTAGAGCGCAGAACCTTCTTTGCCATGATTGTTGCTGCCATTCTTTTGGTAGGAGGTAGCATTGCGGGATTGATTATTTATTTTGGAGACAGTATTCGAGAAGCTTTTACACCGAATACAGTATTGAACATCAAAGAAATACAGATTCCTTCAATCTATATTCTACTAATATTGGCAGTTCCCCTATTCTTTGTGTTTGACCGCTGGATGAGGAAGCAATATTTTAAACGACACTCATAAGGGCTCAGATTTGGCAATAACCTCCCATTTTAGGGAGGTTACCTCCTTGTTCATAGATATGCTGGAGTTGTGTTACCTCTTCATCTCTACTTTCTTCACTGCCCAGTTCTTCATATATCGCTGCAAAATCATCCCGCTTGTCATGAAGCAACAGACAGTATAGCAGGTTCTTCAAACAGAGTATCTGCAAAGGAAAAAAGATTTCATCCTGCCCGTAAAGAGACAAGAATTCCTCTTCCGCCTTGTGCGTATCACCACTTCGAAGAAAAGCAATAGCCATAACTGTGCGTTCTATGTTTAGAAGGTCTTCCCGATTAGCATATTCATTAAATATCTCATCAAGGGGGAAGTCACTTTGTTCATTCAAAAACTGCATATATTTATTGGCTTGTCTTTCTCTTGTCCTCAAGATTCGTAATTCAGCTTTTTCATTACGTAGTTGCGCATTCCGCTCCTTCCATTTGCTCAATTGTCTCGTCATCACACCCATTCCCTGCAAGCACACAACGATATTACTAATGCACGAAAAAGCTTTTCCATACAATTGATTTTCTTTATAGAAGTTCAGTAAGCCTTCCTGAATTTCCATAACCAATGCATACAATTCCACATCCATGCACTGCGTTGCTAACGCAAGAGAAAGAAAACGGAATTTATCATAAGCAGCCAATCCTTTCTTATAGTCTTCCATAAATAGTAATGCTGCCTGATTACGTTTATTGCGCAATGCCAACATATGGAATTTTAAAGCCGTAACAGTTTCCACCATCTTATAGTACTTGAAAGCTATATTCCAGTGCTCTATCATTTCATCAATATTGCCATTACGCAATGCACAATCTCCCAAAATCAAGTAAGCCTCGGACAAAGCATGTATCCACTCAATATTGCGAGCGTCTTCCACATAAAGTTTAGAAGCCCAATTAACGCATTGATTAGCACATATTTTAGCTTTCTCCACATCTTCTTTTTGAGAGAGGTAAATACGTGCAGACTTACTATACACTTCAAGTAGTTGGACAAAGAAAACCTTGTTATCCGGTACACGCTGAATATAGTTTACTGCCGCTTTCATATAATGGACATAATTTGCCAGAACATTGTCCCAAGCTTCTTGCTTCCGACCTAGTTGGGCCATACAATAATAGGCATCTATATAAAGCAACTCAGTCCCTTCTGCTTCAACACCATTATTATGCAGTTCTTTGCTCTTCTCAAACAGACTTACGATATTCTTGGATAAATCCTTCAAATTCCCCGTAGCCAAACTCGCATGAATACGGAGTTGCTGCATAAGCAACCATAGATAAGAATCTTGTACCGCAATACATTGGGCTATTAAAATAGGCAAATGACTGATATACGGAATAGATGAAATTAGTCCCTCGTGAAGTCCGTTATCTATTAATAACTTACATATCTTATATGCTTCTTTGACCTCTTCTTTTTCGAGCTGTTCTTTCTTTTCTATTTTATCAAGATACGACTTCAATATTTCAGAACTGGTTGACAATTCTCCCTTACTATTCAATGCGCGAACCAAACCTTCGCTTACATTACGTTGCAAGAAAGCTTTCTGACCGATGTTTTGTTCCAACATGGTCATAACCCACTTCTTCTGCTCCTCATTAGCCAGCATATACTCAGCCAAATCTTCTGATGCCTGTATCAACGCTGCTCCTGATAACCTTGAATAGTAATCGGCTGCTCCTTTTCTATCATTTCCTTTCAGCAGATGATACATAAGTTCATTCACTCTCAACGGATCATTTTCTGGCAAAGAGAACAAATAGCTACTTATAGTGCGATGATTAGCAATCCCTTGATCCAATACCTTAGATAACAAGCGATGTGTGAAGTTCCATCGTTTATCATGTCCTTGCTCACGCATAAGGCTTCCCAACCAACGGCGTAGCGAAGCAAACTTCAGTTCGTCCCACTTGTCGCCCAACAGTGCAGATAAATCTTTTTCTCTCAATCCATTTTGAGAGGATGCAATGTATTGCAGGCTTAAATTCGTTAAGTCTTCGCCAAAGTAAGCCGCAGCCTTCTCTACTAAAAACAGAAATAGCTCACCGGCATCTACCGGAAATGAATCAATTAAACTGCATAGGTAATTCTCTATCTTGTCTTCATTATTATCCTCACTTCTTTTACGTATTGCCTCAAAATCATCTGTATCTAATGAGAAAAGTACTTGGGTAGCCAATGATAACCAAAGAGGAGAACTATGAGCAAAATATTTTTTCTTCCTTTTCTCCAGTAACCTACAAAGAACACTCTGATGCAAATCTTTGTAATTCATACGGCAAGTGGCTTGAATCATAGAGGTAGCGTCGTCAACAGAAAAAATGTCCATGTCTTCTACTTCATATCCCAGTTGCCGATACTCATCCAGATGTTCGGGTAAGGAAGTTATGAGGGTGGTGGCTTCCTTAGGCAAAAAAGTGAGATGAGCCAACATAGAAGTATACAATAGCGAATCTAAAGAATCGAGCAGAATAACTATCTTCAATTCTTGAGATTGAGCTACAGTCGCTAAATAAAGAAATTGCTTCCTGACCCGTTCCGCCCAAGGTTCCTGACCGGGACTTACTTCAGGCTCCTCTCTATATTCAATCTCCAACTTACTACAAAGCTGCAAACTCCAACGCTGAAGAATGTGTACTATGTTCGTGGAAATAGGGGTTATGCCGGCACTAGCGAATAAAAAGATGGTATCATCTGCTGATTCTTGCAATAACTCAGCATACAGGCGGCACATCACAGCACTCTTTCCAGCACCAGAAAATGCAGTAAGGATTTTAACCCGAGAATCCGTATCCGAATCTTCCGAAAGGGCAAATGACTTTAAAGAAGAAATTAACTTCTTTCTGCCTTCAAATCTTTGTGCATTGGCTGATACAAATGCTGATAACGCTTTTTCTTCATCATCATACCAATTCCATTCCGATGAATCGACAGCTTCGTGCGTCTGCAACTCTGCCTCAATCTCTTTTCTAAGTTGCTCCTTTATTATATTTCCCCATCTTTCAAGACCTTCGAAATGGTCATTGTTCCAAGAGATAGTATATTCATTGATGTTATTTTTCAAATCATTGGCATCACAGAAGCTACGTATATTTGTCTTCAGCTCCGCCAATTGTCTGATACGGTTTCTTTTTTCCTCGTCAGGTAAGGAAGAGCATACATCTCTATACTTGGAGGCTGTTTCAATATCCATATTCTGATAAGAGGCCTCACTTCGATAATAGAACAGGCAATGTGAAACAGGGATTTCAGCCTTTATAGCTCCAAAGAAGATTTCCAGTTCGGTAACACTTTTGTTTTCTCCACAGCTGAGGAAGTTTCTTTCTTTTTCCGAGAGGGAATCACAAATGGAGTGAAAGCGGTTGACAGATGGAATCCATCCATATCTATCTCCCAACATAGCAATAAAGAATGGACGGCTTCGCTTTATCTCATTCAAGCAAACTTTCAATACAAGCTTTTCTCTTTCTTCTAAAGCTTTGAGATCATTGGTCTTAACTCCCCAACGAAGGTCAATGATATTCAGTTGTACTTGCCGCAGAGCGAAATACTCATTTAGTTCCGGGATTACTACTCGTTGAAGATAATCACGCTCTGCCTCCATATCAACAAAAGTACTACTCACAAATATCGATATGACTTTCCAGGGTTCTAGTCTCATAGTATTAAAGAAAAAAGCCCTTATTTCATCTTTATTGCTAAGAAATGAAATAAGGGAATTTATTATTAAAATAAATAATTTATTTAGTCAAGTTTGTGGATCACCAGTCCCGAGCGCAGCTTTGGCTCAAACCAAGTAGTCTTTGGAGGCATGATGTTACCGGTATCAGCAATATTCATTAACTGCTTCATAGAGACTGGATAGAGAGCTAAAGCAACTTTCATTTCACCACTATCTACACGCTTCTTCAGTTCGCCAAGACCACGAATACCACCCACAAAATCAATTCGCTTATCAGAACGAAGATCTTTGATACCCAGAATTTCATCCAATATCAAATTAGAAGAGATGGTTACATCCAATACTCCGATAGGATCATTATCGTTGTAGGTACCCGGTTTAGCAGTCAGGCTATACCATTTACTATCCAGATATAGGGAGAAATTATGTAAGCCAGTTGGTTTATATATTTCTGTACCTTCTTCTTTCACGGTAAAGTTTTGGCTGACAGCAGCTAAAAACTGTTCGGGAGTCAGGCCATTCAAATCCTTCACAACACGATTGTAGTCGATAATAGTCAATTGGTTAGCCGGGAAACAAACAGCCATGAAGTAATTGTATTCTTCATCACCTTTGTGATTAGCGTTTTGTTTGGCTTTCTCTGCGCCCACTAAAGCAGCGGCGGCACTACGATGATGGCCGTCGGCAATATAAAGAGCCGGCATTTTAGCAAATTCTTGGGTGATAATATCTATATCTGCCTGCTGGTCGATAATCCAAAAAGTATGACCGAAACCATCGCCCGGAGCTATAAAATCATATAGGGGTTTTACAGCGGTGTAACGTGCAATGATACTATCAAGTGTAGCATTATCGGGGTAAGCAAAGAATACCGGTTCAATGTTGGCGTTGTTCACACGAACATGTTTCATACGGTCTTCCTCCTTGTCGCGGCGGGTCAATTCATGCTTCTTGATGATGCCATTCATATAATCGGGAACGTAAGCTCCTACTACCAAACCATATTGCGTCTTGCTATTCATTGTTTGGGCATATACGTAATAGTTTTCTTTTTCATCCTGCACTAACCAGCCTTTTTCCTGAAACATTTTAAAGTTCTCAGCAGCTTTCCGATAAACACTTTCATCATGTTCGTCAGTACCTACGGGAAAATCAATTTCAGGTTTAATAATATGGTATAATGACTTTTCATTTCCTGCTGCTTCTTCGCGGGCTTCCTCAGAATTGAGTACATCGTACGGACGAGAAGCAACTTGTTCTACTAAGTCTTGAGGAGGGCGAACGCCCTTGAAAGGTTTAATTATTGCCATGGTAATTAGATTATGAAGAAATTATTTCTTATTCACACGGAACTTTTCGCAACCGTCTTTGAAAAAGCTAACAATCTGTTGAGCTGCTGCAATACCTGCATTGATATTAGCTTCCGCAGTTTGTGCACCCATCTTCTTCGGTGTAGAGAAATAGCGGCCTACAAATTTAGCTGCAAAAGTTTCATTAGCAGCAGGCATGATATCAGTCATGTACTTCAAGTCAGGACGTTCTTCCATCAATTGGATCAACTCGGCTTCGTTGATTACTTCCTTACGAGCTGTGTTTACCAAAAGGCCACCCTTTGGCATTTTGTTCACCAAAGCATAGTTGATAGAATTCTTAGTCTCGGCAGTTGCAGGAATATGCAAAGATACTACGTTACAAGTAGAGTAAAGTTCATCGGCAGAAGCTACAGCTTTTACACCGTCTTTCTCTATCACTTCCTTCGGGCAGAAGGCATCGAAAGCATAAATTTCCATACCGAAACCTTTTGCAATACGAGCTACATTACGACCTACGTTACCATAGGCGTGAATACCAAGCTTCTTGCCCATCAATTCTGTACCGGAAGTTCCGTTATACATGTTGCGAACTGCCATAACCATCATACCGAAAGCTAGTTCTGCCACAGCATTAGAGTTTTGTCCGGGAGTATTCATCACACACACTCCATGAGCAGTGGCTGCCTCCAGATCTACGTTATCATAGCCGGCACCTGCACGAACTACAATCTTCAATTCTTTGGCTGCGTCCAACACTGCTGCATCTATAATATCACTGCGGATAATAATAGCATTAGCATCTTTCACAGCATCCAGCAATTGTGCTTTTTCTGTATATTTTTCTAATAAGGCAAGTTCATAACCTGCTGCTTCAACCTCTTTGCGAATACCGTCTACAGCTACTTTAGCAAACGGTTTGTCTGTTGCAATTAATATTTTCATATTTCTTATGGTATTATTAAAAACGACTCACCACAGATTACGCAGATGAACACAGGTTTTTATCTAAAAAACACTCTGTTATAATCTGTGTAATCTGTGGCGAAAAATTAATTATTAATGGAGTTTCTCAAATTCTTGCATACAATCTATCAAAGCCTGTACACTTTCTTTTGGCATCGCATTGTAGCAGGATGCACGGAAACCACCTACTGAACGGTGTCCTTTGATACCTACCATGCCTCTTTCCTGAGCAAACTTCATGAAGTCAGCTTCAAGTTCTTTATATTCGGGAGCCATAACGAAACAGATATTCATACGTGAACGGTCTTCTTCGACAGCAGTTCCTACAAACATCTTGTTACGATCGATCTCAGCATACAGCATATCAGCTTTTTCAATAGCACGGCGTTCCATTTCCTTCACACCACCTTCTTTCTTGATCCAGCGTAAAGTCTGCAAAGCAGTATAAATAGGAACAACCGGAGGAGTATTGAACATAGAACCGTTATCTACATGTGTCTGATAGTTCAGCATGGAAGGAATGTAACGTGACATCTTACCCAGTGCATCATTCTTCACGATAACGAATGTAACACCTGCGGGAGCCAGATTTTTCTGAGCACCACCGTAGATACAAATATATTTGGAAACGTCAATCGGACGTGAGAATATATCAGAAGACATATCGGCAATCATCGGTACATTTACGTCAAGATCACTCTTCAACTCAGTACCATAAATTGTATTGTTTGTTGTAATATGGAAATAATCTACATCAGCCGGAACAGTATAGTCTTTAGGAATATATGTATAGTTGGCTTCAGCAGAAGAGGCAACTTCTACAACTTCTCCTAATCCTTTGGCTTCTTTCATCGCTTTTTTGGCCCATACGCCAGTGTTCAGATAAGCAGCTTTCTTTTCAAGGAAGTTGAAAGGTATCATGCAAAACTCCAGACTAGCACCACCACCCAAGAACAGTACCGAATAACCTTCGGGTATGTTGAGTAGTTCTTTAAATAATGCTACGGCTTCGTCCACTACGGGCTGGAAGTCTTTAGCACGGTGGCTAATCTCCATGAGAGAAAGACCGGATCCATTGAAATCTAAAATAGCCTTCGCTGTATCCTCTATCACCTCACGCGGAAGAATTGAAGGTCCTGCATTGAAATTATGCTTTTTCATTTGAAGTTTGTTTTGGTTATACAATTTCGTTAGTTTGTGTCTTTCGACTTGGCGAAATTACGGAAATATTTCTGCATTACAAATCTTTCCCTATTAAATTCTACTATTCACACTCATTTACCTTACTTTTTATTGGTATATACAAGAAATATACACCAAATTGTTATCTTTACTTATCATGAACCATAATAAAAGGTAAATTGAAAGCTAATAAGATTGATTGCTTTTTATTCGGTAGAAAAAGTGAAATAAAAATGAATATTTATAAGAAAAGTCATTTTGCCTCCTCTATAATGGTCTTCATTCCTTTGATTTTCTCATTGCGGATCAAGGTAAGAAGTTGATTTACTTTGCCACGCCGAATTGCCACAAAAGCATAGTGCTCTTTTACATCTACCTGCCCGATATCTTCTTTTGCCAAACCACCTTTCTTATATAAGAAACCTACAATATCTATTTTGTTTAGTTTATCCTTTTTGCCCTTACCTATATATATAGTAGTCCAATGGGATTTGGTAGGTTTCGGGGTTTGTTCCGGCAATTCAAAGACAGGAGTATCTTCGGCTATATAATCGGGCAACTGTTCTTCGAAATGCAGAAGAAGAAAAGAAGAGCCTCTTGCTTCCCAACGCGCAGTACGCCCGTTACGATGAGTAAAGGCTTCTTCGTTTACGGGAAGATGATAATGAACAATGTTGTCTATGCCGGGAATATCCAATCCGCGAGCAGCAAGATCGGTAGATACCAATACGGGGCAGCTACCATTACGAAACTTATAAAGGGCACGTTCGCGGTCGGGTTGCTCCATACCTCCATGAAAGGCATCGCAGGGGAATTTCTTTGATTTCAGATAGTCAGTTACTCGTTCCACACTCTCGCGGTAGTTGACGAATACCAAAGTCGAAGACTCTCCCAATGTACACAACAGACGATATAGTGTTTCGAGTTTATCTTTTTCAGGTGAAATAACCTTCTGCAAATTCAATCGTGAAGAAACGGGTTCTGTAGAAAGAAAGTTCAATTTTATCAAATTGGCTTGTGAAGAATCAACATCCGAAGACTCGTCCTTCCTGCCAATGCCTGCAAACCGTGGAATTTCTTCAGCATCTGTAGCAGAAAGCAGTATGCGTTTTCTCAATGAGGGCAATTGCCCGATTACCTCAGACATTTCATCGTGGAATCCAAACTCAAGGCATTTATCAAACTCGTCAATAACCAATGTAGTTACTGTATGAGCATTGAAATTTTCTTTCTTCAAATGATCGTTCATTCGTCCCGGAGTACCTATAATGACTGCAGGATTGACACCTCGCATTGTACGATGTTCTTCCATGGCAGGACGACCTCCATAACAACTTATAGCTTTAAAGGGGGTATTCATAGTTTTGAATACAGTTTCAATCTGTAAAGCAAGCTCACGAGAGGGAACTAATACTACAGCCTGCACACCTTGCACATCTGTTTTTAATGTTTGTACCAGCGGAAGCAGGAACGCAAGTGTCTTGCCCGAACCTGTAGGTGAGAGCAATACTAGGTCACACTGTTTAGTGTAAGCCTTGTAAGTGGCTTCCTGCATGGGAGTAAGCTGCTCAATGTTCAAAGATTGAAGAATTGTCTTTATTTCCAGCATAATCATTTTTTTTGTTGCAAATATAGGTATTCCTGCAAGAATGGCTATTACCTTTCCACGACAATTCGGCATTCTATATTCCGAGGAACATTTTATTCAGAGAGACACTTAGGGCTCTTCCTTTTCCACAATCTTTCGCAAAAAGAGAAGTTTCTCTTTCAAAGTATGTGGAAGGTACCATTGGAATACATCCAAACCAGAACAAGTAAAAAGCCACTTTCCATCAGGAGATAGAGCCATAGAATTAGGTTGACTTTGAGTAATACGTCGCAATGGTTTTCTATTGACCGAATCTAAAGCTATATAAACCATTTTTCCATCATCACAGGTAAGTTGTGGTTTGGGGACTTTCGAAAAGACCGCGAACCTATCTGTAATACTGTCTGCTTGTTCTGTCTCATCAATATACACTCCTTTTTGCAGATCAAAGAAGCGTGCCTTTTTATCCCCTGAGGTGGTTACAAGCCATCGAGCATCCTTGCTGACATCTACACTCTGCAGAGTATAACTTCCATGCCCACCAGACTCATAGCTTTGCAAAACTTTCTGTTTGGAAAGGCTATACTTAGCGAGTTTCCGTCCTATCTGCAGATAAATCACGTCGGAGTTACGACCCAAAACAGGCTCATTGGTATATTCTGGAATATAATGAAAATATACATTGTATGACATCAAATCCACGATCTTAACTCCTTTATTACTACGCTGCAAAACCAATTTATCCCCTGACCGATTAAATGATCCAAAACGCTCACTATATGCCTGCACGTCATCCACCTCTTTCTCTATCTTGCCGGTATAGAGGTTACGAATCTGCACAGTGCCGCTTTTCCCGAGAGTAACCAACATCCCACCTTCGGGACTAAAGACTGCCTTTGTTATATCCAAGGCATCGGACAAAGCGGAGCAGTGACCGCTCTCTACTTCACAAAGTATAGCGGGTTGATCTTCAAAAGCCACAAACAGCAAGCTGGCATCGGGCGAGATCGTTACTCCCCGTACTTTATCCTTATCCGCTATGCGCAAGATACCTCTATGTTGTTTTCGATCGACATCCCACAGATAGAGACTATCCGCCACAGAAACTACCCGAGCTCCTCGCTGAGTATAAACTGCCGTCTTAAATTTAGCATCCTTCTGCGTCAATTGCGTCAATAAGGTTTCAGTGGCTATGTCCCATTGTAGAACCGCATCATCCGATAGTGCCAACAGCTTATCTCCAGAGGAGTTCAAACGGACAGAAGTAATGGAACGGTTCGATGAACCACAATACATCTGATGCTTTACCGAAACATCCTTTGATGACCAAACACATAACATCCGTTCATCACCATTGGCGGAAACCGTCACCAGGGTTTGTTCATCCTCGCTGACATCGAAAGTCTTGACATCCCTATAGGTAATCGGTTTGCCATTGTCGAACTGATCGATATAATCCGTACAAAGGCTATCCAACAAATGCACCTCTGCATCGGGCAACAGGAATAAGAATGACGGACGTAAAGTGGTTAAAGTGCGCGCAGCATGCAAACGCTCATTATCTCCTTTATCCCGACATACAGTAGCCGAGGCAATAGTTTGCCGATAAGTCTTGCGTATCTGATAAAGTTCATAACTGCCACCAATCAACAAAAACAATCCCAAAGCTGTTAAAAGATGCCATCTTTTTATTCGATGCAACAAACTGACTTTCCAATGATGATAGAGTTGCTGACGAAACTCCCGTTTACGTAAATCTCTATAGAAATGGGACAAACGTTTGAAAACCAATTGTATATCTTGGAGCACATTGGCATGTTTGCTGTAAATCAGCTCCCAAGTAAAGAAAAATGTCAACGGAATAGCTATGATATTCGCACCAATGCATCCCAAATTCAAAGTTAAAAGAGCAGTCCAGTAAAAGATGAACCAACAAACAGGCAAGCAGAGAGTTGTGAAAAAGGCATACCGATTGATTTTTCGACGATTAAATTCCAAGGATTGATCTGTTCTCCGCATCAAATTTCTTCTAATCAACCCAAACACAACAATAATAGCGATACAGACACCAATGATTATAGCTGTACCCCACAATGGATAGAGCACAAAAAAGTTCAGAGGACTAATAGCATAAAAATGGACCAAAGTCCATAACCGCTCCATACAACCATCCTCTCTGATTTCTTTGAATCCCTGATAGGCTTTCTTCTCTAAATAGTATTGACTACATCCGGAAGGTACATAGAGTGTGATCTGAGCTTTCAACGAATCATCCAATAATATCTTATTATTTGGAAAAACAAAAGGAGAGTGAATCTCCCGCAATCCGCAAGGAGTCTTCTCAAAATAATAATCAATAGCAAAATTATTCCTGTATGGTACAAGGTAGAGACACTCTAAAGCTTGGCCTGTCCGGTTACAAATTAAACTAGCATAACCTTTTAGATAATACCCACCTCGATACGATGTCAATGAAGTACGAAGTGAGGTCTGCGAATTACACAGAATGCCTTTATAATCATCCCCCTCTTCCCATATACGACCTTTCTGATAGTAATAGGCAACACTGCCCCGCCGGGCAATAGTATCAGTACGTTCAAGAGGTAACGGTAGGTGGCCTACCACAGGCACGTCTCTATAATAAACTACATTATTCTCTACCCTATAGCAGGAAGAATCAGCCGGCGTAATAAACTCTCTGATATTATCCGCTCCATAAAAAGGACTGTTATGGAAATAGAAGGATTTAGATACTCCATGCAATCCCACCTGCTGCAAGCCGGTACAATCGGCAAAGGCACGATCTCCTAATTGCTGCAGTCGGCTGGGAAGTGTTATCTCCTGCAACTGATGACAAGCCGCAAAGGCACAATAGCCGATAGTCCGAAGTGAATACGGAAAACGTACTTCCCGCAAACTGTCACAAGCCGCGAAGGCATTTCTGCCTATCCCTCTCAGATGGGGAGGTAGCAACAGTACTCGGAAATAGTTGGACTGACGCACCGCATCGTCTGCTATCGAATCAATAAGAAGCTCTTGGCTCAAATCAAGCGTATCAACCCAGTGCTTAAACCAAATCTTCTCCAAAATACCATCCCGTTGCACAAGGCGATAGTTGTCCACTCCTTTTAAGGCATTGTGATAACGCTGTCCTCCATATTCCGCGACATCCACCTCCTGATAGACTGCAGGAAAAGGCACTATAGTATCTGTTTGAGGAAGTGCATAAACTATAGCATCATTTATAATTCTACCCCTCTCTATCCTACGGTCAAGCTCCCACAAGAGACCATTTTCCCAAGCAAAGCAAGGATTATCACCTACATCTATAGATGTCAACTCCAAGCCACTTGTTCTCCAAAAATCCTGCAGTTTGGAGGGTAAACGCAAATGATGCAATTGGGGACAATCAGACAATCTAAGCCCTCGGATAGAATCAGACAATGTAAGGGTCTTAAGTTGTGGACAATTACCAATACCCAATCTTATCTGTTTACGGCTCCGCACAATCAGATGCTCCAGGTTGGGATAACCATTGATTGAGACATAACGATCATCACCTACCGAATCCACCACCATCCGGACAACCAAATCCTTATAGATTTCTTTATTATCCTCCAAATCCCGCTTCCAATTCCAATACTCATCCAGATGAATATACTTCTTCAACATAGGTCGCGGATCAGACGAATTGAAAGTGAACAACTCATTACCGATTGTAAAAGCGATGAACAAACCAATCACTCCTACAAGCAGGCTGCGCCACCCAAGCTTTCGTTTATGTTCCTCCTCAGTCTTTCGCTTGCGAGCAATGACCTCCACTATGCGGTCATGAATCAACTCCACATAACCATCCACACCACGAATCAGATGTTCATTCTCCAACGACTGTTGATAACGCTGTTTAAAATTTATCTTACGGAGTGCTCCTGTATCAGGCTTCACACGATTGCGAGCCCCCTGCTCATCTACCAACTCATGCTCTATCTTACGCAGATGGCGAGCAGATATTTTCAAACGACCGGTACGTTCCAAATAGAAATCAAAAAGCAGGTTAGAGATGTCTATTGCCTCCAAATCATCCTGATGCAACATCGCCTTCTGTTGTTTATTCGCATAGGCATAGAGGCGGCTACAGATTACTGAAAGCATAAACGGTTCCACTACATTAGTACTACCATCACCGGACTTCTGCCGTTGGTTGTGACTTTGCAGACGCATAACAACCTGTTCAGCAATATCATCGAATGTGACCACACGCCGTCCGCCTTGCTGTTGTTCCGTCACTACTTCCAATGCCTGTTCTACCGTAAAGGGTAGAAGTAGCATGCGACTATAAAGTAGTTCGGGGATGGAATAGAATTGATTGGTCCAATAGTCAAAGTCTGCAAGATACTCTTTGCGCATCGAAAAAACGATACGGTAGTTAGGGGTTGTATCTATTTCCAGATATTGATGCTGCTTCTCCAACTCCTCTAACTTATAAATCACTTCAGCAGGCGGCAAGGTACTGGCAAGTTCATCAAAGATTTGAAAAAGAGCTTGATGAATCAATTCATCGCTAGTTTTGACAAATACTTCTTCAAACTGATCGAAGAGCAACAACCACATCTGCTCCTTACTCTGCTTGTCACTCCCGCTACGGAAAGTGTAAGCATGCAACAACCACCAAAGCGATTGCTTCCGAAATGGCAATACCCATTCTTCATCCACCTCTTTCTGATAACGATATGAAAGCTTTAAATCAGGGAATCCCAACAGTTGCTCTATCATCCACAGCTCGGCTTTATGCTTCAGTACTTGCAGTTTCAACACCTCCCTACTCTTCGTAGGCTCACTTTCTAGCTTCTGGCACTCCATTGAAGTCTGGTGCATCATACTCCAAAAACTATCGTTAAAGACAATGGTTTTAACTAAATAGTTCTTCTTAATATAACGAGGTACAATACCCGCATGTAGAAACGAAGTCTTACCGATACCCGATTCCGCATACAGTGTGGAACAGACATTCCTTTCTATCAATTCAGCAAAACGAATAATATCAAAGTCTCTTCCTTTAAAACTCGCAGCATCTGCCACTGTATAGGCGGCTATATCTTTCCAAGGATTTGTATTAGAATCAAGAGCGTTCATAGTATAACTATCTACTAATATTTTGAATCACTTTTATTATTTGGTCGATAGAATCAGCTTGCTGACTACCTCCTAAGGGAAAAATAAGTTCTCTAATTCGTACAATACCGGGATTGTTAGAATCCATAAAAGTATCCTTCGTATCATCAACAGTCAAACCATCCAGCAAAAGGGGTAAACTATAAAGAGTAGGTTTGTATTTCTTCTCATAAATCTCCATAGCATATTTCCACTCTGTGATAATGCCTTTCTCCTGCTTATCATCGGGCTGGGGCTCTACAGCAAGCCTGGGTGAACGCTCAATAACACGCAATAACTTAGGAGTGATCACGGGGATAATATACCTCGCCTTTTCCAATCCATTCCGGATGTCATTCCAATATTGTTGGGTCAACTCACTAGGACGATCCGGAAAGAAGTAAACATCAAAATAATTTTCCAACTGCTGTTTGGCATTTAAAATGGCTTGATAAGTAGTAGCTTGTGGACTCTCGCTATAAGAAAGGAACACGCTGACTTTAACACGTTCAGAGAGTTTCTGATTCAACTTTTCCAAGAAGTTATCAATCTGACAACCGGAATAGTAATCGATATTGGACAGAAATTCTACCATATCCTCATCAATCTTTGGTTGTAGTACCCCGCCATTATACTTGTTGCTTTTACTTTCAGAATTAGTTTTGGTCAGATTTTTAAACGAACAAAGCAGAAAACGAAACGTCCAATCAGGCATATTACATCCCAATGCCACCAAATAACGATTCTTTAGATAGTTCATCAAACGTTCTGGTTGTGTCTGTTTGTCGTGAAGGCAGTGAAGATAAGAAAGAAAATCAATTTCAGTGATTACACAAGGCAGATTGGAGTTGATTTTTCCAAACAAATGATAAATAGTTCGTTTATCAATCACTTCACAATCATCTTGGTTGATGACAATATTACCAATATCCTGTTTCGACTTCTCTTTATAATAAGAAAGCGATTCGTATCTATTTTCCAACAGTTGCTCAATAGCATTAGTATAAGAGGTAGTGATAATCAATGGAAAATCGGCATGCAAAAGCAATTGCTCCACCTGAGGGTGCAGCCGAAGTAAATTTCCTTTTTCATTTAGGAAAGCACGAATACCCGTTTTGAGGTTATCATTGCATTTGCTAAACAATTTATTTAGAAAGGACATACCTTTCAAGCCCATTTTGCATATGCTACGATAATCTTCTTGATGAGCCTTATCACAAAGCATTGGGAACTTGTTAAAGAGCCAATCGACTAATGCCGTCTGAAAAGATTGTGCTTCTCCTTTACCCTTCGCATTGACCACATAGACCATCTCATCACCAATCACAGGAATTACATTCTTATTTGCTATATTCTGATAGACTTCTTGAATGATATCATCAATCGGGTAAGCCATCTGTTTCGCCCAATTTTCCATATGCTATTTCTTAATTATACGTAATACAACCTACTACCTCT
Organism: Bacteroides sp.; assembly: GCF_030151085.1. GTDB lineage: Bacteria > Bacteroidota > Bacteroidia > Bacteroidales > Bacteroidaceae > Bacteroides. Next base: position 34,082 of record NZ_JASLER010000090.1, read on the forward strand.
CACGAGTAATCCACTACTTATTTTGCATTTCAAAACCCAGTTTGGTAATTATCTTGTGTATTTCCATTTCACTCTTTCTATATTATTCTATACTTTTTCAAACTCAAGCCTGATATCAATATAGCTACTAAAGTTTTTCACCCCTAAATAGAAGACGTAAACAATAGTTTCTCGATAATTATTCATATATTAGCTATCGCTAAAAGACTAATATACAATAATCAAAAGGAGATGATTATGGAAGCAAAAATAGAGAATTTAAGTGAGACGACAAAAGTTTTAAGTGATAAAGATGTAACGAATGATAACCTAGTACCTCGTTCAGTCAATTCAGTATGAGGAACTTGCTCCACCACCTTTCTTTGGAGAAGCATATTGGTGTAAGTACAGTCACACTCATCCTCTCCCTCTGTCTTTTTCGTATAAATAATACCAGTATCTTCAGTTCTTACAATCAACATTTTATGGTTTACTACATGTTGGCAAAAACTGTTTCTATCAAATGATGTAACGCCCCGTCATGGATTGGCGCAGACTACAGATAAGGATGGTCTTTAAATTGCGAAGAATATCTGCAGGTTTCATAATGTAATCTGATTCAAGTTTCGCAAGTTCAACTTGCAAGTTTTAATTTGTAAATATCACAAATATGTTTCATCTCTTCCGATCTGTTGATAATAGCCTCATAGATGTCCTCATCAGTCAATCCGAAGAGTGTGGCTATTGCTATGATGACTTCTTGCAGAACACCCCAAATGCGATCAGTAATGGACAGTTCCAAGGAATCCTTGGAAACAGCTTCAAAGAGTTTTCCCATTGTCTCGTATGCTGTAAATCTCTTTGCAATAGAGAGAATGTTATACTGCAATACGATCAGGGAAGTGGCTGCAATCTGCGAAGCAAAGTTGTTGGCTTGACATTTGCCCAGCCCAAGCAACCCTTTGTATTCCTTAAATACGACTTCCAAAGCCCATCTTTGGGAATAAATTCTGTAAGCTTCAAAAAAGCCAAGTACAGTATCGGTTGTAATCAAGCCGTTCCATACACCGTTCTTGCTTCTTTTTACAAAGAACAGACGTACGGGAGTATCGGCAAAAGTCACATCAGCGGTTATGTAATAACAACGAAGTTTTCTGCTGTACTTTTTCTGACCGCGCTTGACAAGCAATTTGATCAATGCAGGAGCAGTAAAACACTTTCGTTCAAAAACGTAAGTGGTCTTTCCTTTCTCACCTATCTTTATCATACCCAAATAATCACACTTAATGTGACGGGAATGAATGAAACGGATGATCTCTTTATTGGCAAACCAACTGTCAGCCAGAACATATCTGAACTTGATGCCCCTTTTGATGGCTCTTCTGATCATGTCAATCATGAGATCCGTCTTTTTCATGGAATACATTGCTTTATGCGCATCATTATTTTTAAAGAATGTGCTAATTTCTGAAAGAAAGTCTGTAACTTTGTGCAACGGCATAGGGCTGAGTATTGTATTGTTTGAGCACTTTAAAGATACTCATTTTCTGCAACATACAGAAATCCCTATGCCTTTTTTATGCCCGCATGTGAACTCTTCTTTTTAACTTGCGAAACTTGAATAATCTGATTTACGGCAAAGATAACACAAATAGAACGCAGAACTTTCATGCTTGCACGAAAAAAGTTATCCAGTATTCTTCATTCTTTATAAGCTTTGTATAAATGCAGTCAGGTTTACATCACGATCTATCTCTAGTTTCTTCCGTAGTCGTAAACGTGCCTTCTTAAGAGCTTCCTCCGATTGGAAAGTAATTTGGGATATATGATTATTGCTCATATTCAATTTAAGGAACACACACAGTTTTCTCTCATTAGGTGTGAGCGTTGGATATCTTGTGTTAAGTTTCTCATAAAATGAGGTGTTAATCTTCTCGAACATGATTTCAAACTCTTCCCAATTCGAATTATAGGATTTAAATTTATAATCGGCTATCAATGATTTGATTTCCTTCTGACTCTCTTCTACTGTATTCTTTTCTACATTCTCCAGTATCTTAATGGAATTAGCATCGCGCTCAGAATTCTGGACCAGCTTGAGCGTAGCAGCAGCCATTGCCTTCTGATTCATTTCAAGTTCATGATTGATATTCTCAATTTTGAGTTGAAGTACTTTCTTCTTCAACTTATTGAACCAATAAATAGCAAATGCCAGAAAAAGTATAAGGCTTGAAACGATGATAAGAAAAAGTATAATTTGCTTTTGATTCCTGATTGCCATACTCTGGCTTGCCTTCTCCATTTCATAAGTTTGTCGCTCTTTGTCATATTTGTACGAACTTTCCAGAAAAGCTATTTTCCGAGTGTTTTTTTCATTGAAGATACTGTCATTTAACGCTTTAAGCAGTACCTGATTTTGATAAGCCTTGTTGAATGCTCCTGTTTCGGCATAGAGAGTGGATAGTTGTTCGTAACATTTGATTTCAAGATCCGGGAGCTTCGTCTTTTCAGCCAATGCAAGTGATTTAAGTGTATAACTTATCGCCTTATCATAGTCTTTCTGTTTTAAATAGATAACTCCCATAGCATGCCATAACTCGCTACAAGTGCGCTTTAGACCTTTCTTAGTAGCCAAGGTTAAAGCATCGTCGAAAACAGTCATGGCTTTATCATAGTCACCTTTATTAATATAGATCCTTCCTATTTTCGTGAGAATAATAGCACGGTCGGAAACATCACTATCATTGGTCAAGGCTAAAGCCTTCTGATGGTGCTGAAGTGCATAAGAGGGGTTTCTACCTATATATAATCCCCCAAGTCGTATATGACTAAGAATTATCCATTTCCGGTTATTTTCTTTCTTGGCCAGTAGATATGCTTTCAGACTTGTTTGGACAGCTGCATCCAAGTCTTTCTGATCGGCTTGAACAGCAGCAACATTTAGAAGACTATAAAATATGCCTGTTTGATTTTTTATTTGTTCATTGATTTTCAGAGCAGATAGATAATATTCGGCTGCAGCAGGAAAATTATTCTGACGGCCATGAATGAACCCTAACTGCCTGTATGCGGCCCCAAGCATTGCATTATCTCCGTTTTTCTTTGCAAGATCAACAACTTCATGAAGCCGTCGCATATCTTCGGAGTCACCACCATCATTACTCAGTTCTCGGGTGACATTATATAGCAACTTCATTATTAGTTCATCATTTTTTGTATTTCTGGCTATTTCAATAGCATTTCCAAAATACTCAAGTGCTCTTTTTCTGTCACTTTTTCGAATGGCAAGTCCTATTATCCAAAGACTTTCGGCTTCTCCTTTCTGATAATGAAGTTTTTTAGATAGTCCTTCGGATTGTTCAGCATAACTTCTCGATTTCTTTGCATTATGATTGGAAAGTACACAGGCAATTTTATTAAGTAGATTTATTTTAGTTGTATCTTCAGTAGTATGTTTTTTTAAGATACTTTCAAGGCTATCAACTTCATGTTGCTGAGTATTTGCTCCTGCCAAGACAGGAAGCAACAAAATAAATAGCAGTAGTATTTTCTTTACTTTCATCAGGTTCATACACATATTTATATATTAAAAATAAGTGTTTTTAATAAAACGGAGACAAACATACATAAATATCTTCAGAATCTATATATCACGAGCTCTTGTAAATCAACGTCTTACTTCATGTCCCCCCAAATATATCCAAATGTCCACTTTTTGTCCCCTCCTATATTTAGTCTTGATAAACAATGATATGCTATTTTTGCACAGCGTTTTTTAAAGAAAGAAGATTCCTCTGAGAAGGAAAATTTGATATAAACAGATTTTACTAATACTAAATTAAAAACAAACAAATGGGCGCATCCTATTATTTTTGGAAAATATGGCTGTGGATAAACCAGTCCGAAAAAGAGAGTACGACAAAACAATCCGCAGAGCTATCTACTCAAGAGATCGTAAAAAGCCATAAGGACATAGCCGAACGACTTATAAAAGAAGGGGTAGAAATAAGTTATGGCAAACTAACTTATATCATAGACCAGTACGATCGAACCGTACGTGACTTGATATGTGAAGGCTATACAGTAAAGACCAATAATGTACTCTTCACTCCTGAGCTCTCTGAAGATTGGTCTATAGACTCTCTGGAGTTCGATTCTACCAAATATAAATGTTCCGCACAATGTACTCTATCGCCTGAAATGCAACGTGCTATGGGCTTTATAGAAGTAAAAGTGTTAGGGTTTAAAAACACTCCCCTCCAAACATCTCAGGCTGCAGATAATATTATTGAAGAAGTTGATGACATGGTTAACTCCAATAGTACGAATAAAAAAGGAGGTAGTGACAAGTAAACTGTTTCTAAAAAAAGAGTCTACTTTATAAAAAGAGCAAAGCGGCAGTTGATTCTCATCAACTGCCGCTTCTATTTCTAAAAATTAAGCGAAAACAATCGTCGCTTAACCGAAGTTGTCAAACATCAGGTTCTGTGCTGGAACACCGAGATCATCGAGCATTTTCTCAACTGCTTTCGACATGGGGCCAGGACCACACATATAATATTCAATATCTTCGGGAGCTTCGTGATTCTTCAAGTAAGTCTCGTAGATTACCTGATGAACGAAACCTGCCGTATATTTCACACCTGCTGCATCGGCTGCCGGATCCGGACGGTCTAATGCAAGATGGAATGTAAAGTTCGGGAAGTCTTTTTCAATCTGCAAGAAATCTTCCAGATAGAATACTTCATTCAGCGCACGTGCACCATAGAAGTAAGACATCTTACGGTCGGTGGTATGCAACGTCTTAGTCAAGTGCATGATTTGTGCACGCAGCGGAGCCATACCGGCACCACCACCTACCCACATCATCTCTCTCTGAGAATCGAAGATAGGATGGAAGTCTCCGTAAGGACCACTCATCATTACCTTATCACCCGGTTTCAGTGTGAAGATGTAAGAAGAAGCAATACCCGGATTTACGTCAACAAAACCAGGACCTTGATCTTTCGGTTTGAAAGGAGGCGTAGCAATACGTACTGTTAACATGATACGGTCTCCCTCAGCAGGATAGTTAGCCATAGAATATGCACGGATGGTTTCTTCGTCATTTGTACACTTCAAGCCGAATAAACCGAAGTTTTTCCATGCAGGCAGATATTCGTCGCCAATCAAGCTCTTATCAATATCCTTATCATAATCCATTTTGAATTTAGGAATCTTGATTTGTGCGTAAGAACCGGGAATGAAGTCCATGTGTTCGCCTTTAGGCAACGCAACGATGAACTCCTTGATAAACGTAGCTACGTTCTTGTTGGAGATAACCTCGCACTCCCACTCTTTTACACCCAAGATTGATTCGTCAATCTTAATATCCATGTCGCCTTTCACCTTCACCTGACAACCCAAACGCCAGTGATCCTGGACTTGCTTACGGCTGAAGTGAGGAGTTTCGGAAGGTAGGATTTCGCCACCACCATCCAAAATCTGGCATTTGCACTGTCCGCAAGAACCTTTACCACCACAAGCGGAAGAAAGGAATACACCATTTACAGACAGCGTATTGAGCAGCGTAGAACCGGATTCTACATCCAGTACAGTATCGCCGTTCATAGTCACTTTTACATTACCCGACGGAACCAAGAATTTCTTGGCAACCAACAGGATAACAACAAGCAAAACGATAACCACAAGGAATACCGCAACGCTCGCTAATATCAAATTCATATCCATTGTCTTATTCCTTTCTTTATTAGATGTTCAAACCAGAGAAACACATGAACGCAATAGCCATCAGACCTACAGTAATGAATGTGATTCCCAAACCTTTCAGTGCATCGGGTACGTCAGAATAAGCCATCTTCTCACGGATAGCAGCCAGACCGACAATAGCCAGTAACCAACCGATACCTGAACCTAATGCGTAAGAAATTGAATCCCATACGTCACCGATGTATTTCGGATCGCTTTCGCCTACATTGATACGTTGTTGCATAAACAGAGATGCACCCATGATGGCACAGTTTACAGCAATCAACGGCAAGAAGATACCCAATGAAGCATAAAGTGAAGGGCTGAAACGTTCAACAGCCATTTCCACCAACTGCACGATACCGGCAATAACGGCAATGAAAAGAATAAAACTCAAGAAGCTGAGGTCAACGCCTTCAATAATTGCGTTAGCAGCAAGCACCTTGGTCTGCAACAAGTAGTTGACCGGAAGAGTAACCACCAATACGAAGGTTACAGCAATACCCAGTCCTACAGCAGTCTTCACATTCTTCGATACGGCAAGGTAAGAACACATGCCGAGGAAGAAAGCGAATATCATGTTGTCCACAAAGATGGAGCGGACGAATAAACTTAATAAATGTTCCATACTATTTAAGTAGTTAAAGTAGCAAGTAGTTAAATTACTGAATTCTTGACTACTGATTAGTTCTTTTCTTGCAACTCTTTGTGATGAGCACGCTGATACCAAATGTAGCAAGCGCAGATAATCAACGCCATAGGAGGCATCAACATCAAGCCGTTGTTCACATAACCTATCTTCTGCAATGGTTCATAGTTCAAGATATTGAAACCAAGCAATGTACCTGAACCGAAAAGCTCGCGGAAGAAAGCTACAATAATCAAAATCTTGGCATAACCCAAACCGTTACCGATACCATCGAGACAAGACTCCCAAGGACCATTCTGCATAGCAAACGCTTCGAGACGTCCCATCAGGATACAGTTGGTAATAATCAGACCTACGTAAACAGAAAGCTGTACACTCACGTCGTAAGCAAATGCTTTCAAAATCTCACTTACAATAGTTACCAACGCAGCAACCACTACCAACTGAACGATGATACGGATGCGGTTAGGAATTGTCTTGCGCAGTAATGAAATCACTACATTAGAGAATGCTGTAATCACAGTTACCGAAAGACCCATCACGATAGCAGGCTCCAGTTTAGCAGTAACAGCCAAGGCAGAACAAATACCCAGTACCTGTACGGTAACGGGGTTATTCAATCCAAGCGGAGTTGAGAATACTTCTTTATTCTTCTTTGAAAACAATGATCCCATATTCTTATTTCTCCTCATCATTATTAGTTAAAAAATTCTTGTAGTTACTTAGACAAACCTTCAACATAGCATCAACACCTACAGAAGTGATGGTACCACCCGAGATTCCGTCCACCTGATATTCAGGTTTATCTACTTTTCCATTCTTTACAACGCCGAGAGCAACTTCGCCATTCTCCAATGTTTTCTTACCTAAGAATTCATTTTGGAATTGTGCACCTGCAATTTCAGCACCCAGACCCGGAGTTTCACTTGCATGCGAGAAGTATACACCATATACTGTATCTTTATCAGCATTCAGAGCAATATATCCCCAGATTGCACCCCAAAGACCGGCACCATAAACAGGGAATACATATTTAGTTTCACCATTTACCTCTGCTACAAATACATGCAGGCGTTGGTATTCTTTGGCTTCTTTTTCATAACCAGTGGCAAAAGCTCCTGTGTTTTCAGCCAATGTACCGTCAACGTTCATCAGCATATCGCCCTTTACATATTTATTATATTCTGCTTCGGCATCCTTCACGTCCTTGATGTTCAAGGCAGCAAGAATTTGCTTCTTCGTGTCGAGTTCTACATTCTTGTTCTGAATGGAACGCAAAGAAGAGCTTACGAATGCCAGCAAGAATGCAACGATAACAACCATTACCGAAGCATAAATGATAGTATAACTATTACTATTGGTATTCATTTCTTTCCGGTATTTTAATTGTTAGACTTGATTGCACGTTTTTCGCGACGACCGATGTTGCTCTGTACTACACAGTAGTCAATTAGCGGAGCGAAGATGTTCATCAGCAAGATGGCAAGCATCATACCTTCGGGATAACCGGGGTTCAGTACACGGATAATGATAGCCATTGCACCGATCAGGAATCCGAAGATGTATTTACCTGTCTCTGTACGAGCTGAAGTTACAGGGTCGGTAGCCATAAATACAGCACCGAAGCAGAAACCACCCAGCACGAGATGTTCGTACCAAGGCATGTGAGCCATAGCAGTATTAGGACCGATAGTGTTGAATATAAATGCCATGAATGCACCGCCTACGAATACGGAGAACATGGTCTTCCAGCTTGCAATACCTGTCCATAACAACAGAATAGCACCCAAGGCAATAGCAATCACACTAGTTTCACCGATTGAGCCCGGAATCAAGCCAGTCACCATATCCCAGGAAAATGGTAGATACCCATTAGGATCGGTAGCCGTAGACGCCACTCCAAGTGCAGTAGCCCCGGAAAAACCATCCACGAATGTTTCACCACCCAAACCGAAAATAGTATCACCCGGAATCCATACGGCATCACCGGACATCTTTGTAGGATAAGCGAAGAACAAGAATGCACGGGTAATCAAAGCAACGTTGAACACGTTCATACCAGTACCACCGAATACTTCTTTCGCAAAGATTACAGCAAATGCAGTAGCAACCGCCAGAATCCACAACGGACAATCAACGGGAACGATCATCGGAATCAAGATACCCGAAACCAAGAAACCTTCTTGAATTTCTTCTTTCTTCCATTGAGCAATTACGAACTCAATGCCGAGACCCACTACGTATGATACTATAATTTTAGGCAATACTGCCAGAAAACCGTACGCAAACATTTCTACAAAGCCGCCGGCAGCACCGGTAGCGTGGAAATGCTGGTAACCTACGTTATACATACCGAACAACAATGCCGGTATCAACGCAATAACCACGATTGACATGATGCGTTTGCTGTCAATGGAGTCGTGAATATGCGCTCCCGATTTCGAAGTCTTGTTGGGGACGAACAGGAATGTCTCAAATCCGTCGAACACAGACTGAAATGCGTGGAATTTGCCGCCCTCTTCAAAGTTCGGCTTTATCTTATCGATATAATTTCTTAACGCTTTCATTATTAATTTTAATTCTAATATTTTTAATTGAATTACGCCATTTCAGCACGAAGCATATCAAGTCCGGCACGTACGATGCGTTGTACTTCTACTTTAGAAGAGCACACAAACTCGCAAAGTGCAAAGTCTTCGGGAGCTACTTCGTAGATACCCAGAGCTTCCATACGGTCGATATCGCCTGCAATGATTGCTTTCACCAGATATTCGGGGAAGATGTCCATCGGGAATACACGATCGTATTCGTTAGACATAATCATGTGACGCTCGCCACCTTTGATACGGGCATCGATCACATATTCTTTCTTACCCATCAACCAGCTGAAATAAGAGCGATTGACACTGAACTGATTGAAACGTGGCATAATCCAACCCAGCATTTCATGAATTTCATCTCCTTCGGGAATCACCGTCAGTTGACTATCGAAAGCGCCAAGGAAACCATTCGCAGCAATCTTTTTACCGGTCAGCACGTTACCACTGATGTAACGGAGATCTTTGTCGGTAGTTACATTACCTTTGAACACGTTTGTTACCAATGCACCAACCTGAAGTTTGCAGTAAGCAGGTTTCAACACCTCAGAACCGGTTACAGCCACTGTACGAGTCATGTTTACACGACCGGTATTCATCAGTCTTCCGATGAAAATAACGGCTTCCGGACTGATAGTCCATACCGTTTCACCCTTTACAATAGGAGAAATGTGATTGATTTGTACACCTACGTTACCTGCCGGATTAGGTCCGTCGAAAGCAGTGATAGTAACGTTCTTTGCCTGCGTCAGAGCGGCTGCTTTTTGTTTTACACTAATACCTAAGTACGTCTTTGCCATTTTGGACAAAGCGTCGAGTCCTGTTTGGAAGTTTGCTTCTTCACCTTTCAGAGCGAATTCGAAATCGGGAGCCAGCGGGTTGCTGTCGAAAGCAGAGATAAAAATTGCTTTCGGGGTTACCGTCGGATCAGCAACTACGTCGTACGGACGTTGGCGGATAAAAGCGAACATACCGGTTTGCAGCAGTGCTTCTTTCACCTGTTGAGCGCTCATCTTAGACGGGTCCATCTTGCCGAATTCTTCATAGTCTTGCTCAGCGGCAGCTTCTACGACGATGTTCAGCACCTTGCGACGGGCACCACGTTCTACGCTTGTCACTACGCCGCTTACGGGCGAAACAAATTTCAATTCAGGATGATTCTTGTCGATAAACAAGGGTCCCCCAGCCATCACATACTCCTGCTCTTTCACCACCACTTTCGGAGTGACACCTGTAAAATCATCGGGAATCAATGCATAAAATCCCGGTTCTTCTACAGACATAAACTCTTGGGCAGCAGCGCCTTTCAGGTTAATGTCAAGGCCTTTGCGTAACTTAATTACATTTGCCATGCGTTTATATAAAATAATGGTTTCATTAATTTGCCCGCAAAAGTAATAAATAATAATGTGAATAAAGAGGAAAAAAGAAAGGAATTACGGATAAATTTCCGCAATTCACACCGTTTGCGAGCACGGAAAGTAAATACCGCCTTCTGAGGGCTCGTATTTGCTACTGAAAAGCCTCATGTTTGCAGGTAAAACGCCTCATGTTTGCAACTAAAATGCCTCGCATTTATCCCACAAACCTCAGGGATTTTAAACGGAAATGCCTCACGTTTCCGAAGCAAACGCGAGGCATTTCTAAAGGTGAATCCAGGGGTTTTCTTCCCCGATTGATATTCTCTTATTTTTCTTCCGCAAACATAGGGTCCCATGCCGGCAGACGTATAGGCTTTTGTTTGAATAATTCCATAATCTTGGCAGGGACATATTTATTTTCCACTACCAGACGGAACATGTATTCATTGAACCATTCATCAGTCATAATGAGGTGGCCCTGAAAACCGCTTCCGGCTCCCCAACTATTTTCAACCATCCACTTCACGGGTTTTCCTTCTTTATTTAAGTCTACAGCCATCAGCGTCATTGCATGTGACGAGCCACTGGAGAAGGTTTCAATACGTTGTTTCTTGTCCATTCCGAAGGATGTACCCATCAATGATTCATAATCATAGTTTTTCACATCGAGCAGTCCACGATCCGAATCCAAGAACTTGCCTACATCGCAAGAAAAATACATCATGGTACTATCTTTCAAAGAAGCAATCGCCATTTCCTTAATATCTTCAATGGGAAGATTGACGTATGTCCAGTTCTTGCCATCGTAGCGGTGGCGGTCGTAATCTATCTCATAACATTTGTAATACTCACGACTGGGATCGTTCATAAGCATTACGTAGTTGGTCAATAATTGTTTGTCGCCATACTTATCGAGAAAGGACATCGGGGTATGATGTTCCGTTTCAACAGGATTGCCTTTGGCGTCCTTACGAACAAATTCGAACTCCGTAGGAGGTACGCCAAGATTTAACGCCAGCATACGATAGATAGTACCGAGCATAGCCGTTTTCTCTTTCTCCAAAGCTGCGGTTTTAATGCCCTTAGCTGCCAGTTCACGCAGTTGCAAACCATACTCTTTCAATTTCAGAGAAATAAGATTTGCCATACGAGAAGTACTTTCGCTACTATTGGTTTCAGGCATCGCCTCCTTAGGTACCAAACCGTATTTCGTTACAATATCGGCAACTCCCGTAAATGTACCGCCATCACTCAATGGGTTCTTAAACAACCATTCAACGGTTTTATCGCTCAATGGTTTATCACTCGTATCGATAATGCCTTGCAAGAAAAGGTTGGACTTTTCCAATTGATCCCAAAAGAACGGATATATCTGAGAAAACTCGAAAGTCGGGAAACCATAACTAGCCAATGCCTTGGCACGCATTACATTCAGCCCTGTAAACAACCAGCAACGACCGGAAGATTTCTGGTCTGTAATGCCTTTTGAGTCTACTTTAATAGAAAAATTAGTATCCATTCCTTTCTGATTATCCAAGTTTACAGCCAACTTACGGATGTCATTATTAGAAATAGCATTACGAATAGCTTTATCGGATGCTGTACCCTGATAACTTTGCTGAATCTGTTTCAGCATCGCGTCACTGATCCCCCCTTTTCCGCCTTGCGCGTACATAGAAAACAGAGTGACACTAAAAACAATTACTGAGATTATTCGTTTATTCATATTAGATAAAATGTTTAGAAATGTAATTTGACAATGTGCAAAATTAGTTGCTTTTTTGAAACTTTTAGTAAAATCTTTAGATTTATTGTACATCAAGTTGAAAACTAATTCAAAAATAATAGTTTTCTTTGCACCCACATTCAAGCGAATATGAAAAGATATATAATAGGTATGATTGCGTTGCTAATAGTAGCAACCACCGTTTCTGCCCAAGTTTCAGAAACAAACGACACGACTCGCACATTGACTAAAAGCGAATTACGTAAGCAGAAAGTAGCCAAACGAAATTTCCATTATAACATTTTAGGTGGTCCCAGTTATACTCCGGACTTTGGAGTGTTGATAGGCGGAAGTTCATTGATGACTTTCCGTATGAATCCGAGCGATACAACCCAATTGCGTTCTGTTGTACCCGTTGCCATCGCATTGATGTTTAATGGAGGAATCAATCTGATGGCAAAACCTCAACTGTTCTTCAAAGATGACCGCTTCCGTATTTTCGGAAAATTCAGTTATAAGAATACACAAGAAAACATCTATGGAATTGGTTATTCTACCAACAAAGATTATGTCCGTAGCGATACCACCAGCCAATACCGATACAGTGGCGTTCAAATAAACCCGTCGTTCTTGTTCCGTTTAGGGCACAGCAACTTTTTTGCAGGACCTCAGATCGACATCAATTATGACCATATCACAGACCCTGCCAAGCATTTGATAGAGCAACCTTTCTATCAGGAAGCCGGAGGAACGGACAAAGGATATAAGAATTTCAATTCCGGTGTCGGTTTCCTGCTGACGTACGATAGTCGTGACCTTCCGGCAAACGCCTACAAGGGGCTTTATCTCGATTTCCGAGGAATGATGTATTCCAAAATCATCGGCAGTAATAATAATTTCTACCGATTGGAATTAGATTACCGTCAATACAAATCCGTAGGAAAGCGTAAAGTGATTGCCTGGACTGCACAGTCTAAAAATGTATTTGGTGACATCCCTCTGAATCAATACGCCCTCACAGGCACTCCTTTCGACCTTCGCGGTTATTACATGGGACAATATCGCGACAAGTCTTCGCACATAGTAATGGCGGAATACCGCCAGATGATTAACACTGACAAGAGTACCTGGATAAAACGTATGCTCAATCATGTTGGTTTCGTAGCCTGGACGGGCTGTGGTTTTATGGGTCCCACACCGGGAAAAATAGAAGGAGTATTGCCCAACTATGGCGTTGGACTACGTATTGAGGTACAGCCCCGCATGAATGTTCGTCTGGATTTAGGAAAGAATACCGTCAACAACCAAACGCTATTCTATTTCAATATGACTGAAGCTTTTTAACATACGCAAAGGTTTGCACCGATTTGCAAAGTTTTTTCAAACATTTTCTTGCATCAGAAAAAGATTATCCATACTTTTGGCGAGCAATAATTATTTATAGCACCAAAAAACAATATAATCTGATACAATGAAAGTCTGTGAGATACTCTTTTGGGTAAGTGTCTTTATAGTTTTCTATACCTACATAGGATATGGAATTCTGTTATACATCCTCGTTAAGATAAAAGAATCTTTTCGCAAACCTTCTTGTCGTCCTATGCCTGCTGATGCAGACTTACCAGAACTAACCCTATTTATAGCAGCATATAATGAAGAAGCAGTTGTAGATGAAAAAATGCGCAACTGCCTTGAACTGGACTATCCTGCGGACAAACTTCATATCTTATGGGTAACCGATGGCAGCAATGACCACACCAACGAGTATCTTGCACGTTGGGCGCAAGCTACCGTTCTTCATCAACCCGAACGCCAAGGCAAAACAGCTGCTCTTAACCGGGGCGTGGAATTCGTGAAAACTCCGCTAGTGGTGTTTACCGATGCCAATACTCACTTGAACCCCGAAGCTTTACGGGAAATAGTATATGCCTTTACCGACCCTAAAGTAGGGTGTGTAGCAGGCGAAAAACGTATTGCCATGCAAACCAAAGACAATGCCGCCTCCGGTGGTGAAGGAATGTATTGGAAATACGAATCCACTCTCAAAGCATTGGATGCACGTTTATACTCGGCAGTAGGTGCAGCAGGTGAACTATTTGCCATCCGCCGCGAATTGTTCGAGAAGATGAAAACAGACACTTTACTTGATGATTTCATCCTATCGCTGCGCATTGTGATGCATGGTTACACCATAGCTTATTGTGCCGGTGCATACGCCGTTGAAAGCGGTTCGGCGGATATGCGCGAAGAAGAAAAGCGCAAAGTACGTATTGCTGCCGGTGGCTTGCAATCCATCTGGCGACTACGTCCTCTCTTAAATATTTTCCGTTACGGAATATTCAGTTTCCAATATATATCACACCGGGTACTGCGCTGGTCGCTCACACCCATATTACTGTTTCTATTGCTTCCCCTCAACACAATTCTCATCTTCACGACAAACACTCCTTTACTGTACGCTGTTATCTGGCTACTACAAGCGATTTTTTACCTCATGGGAAGTTGGGGCTACTACCTTTCAACGAAGCAAATAAAAAACAAAATACTCTTTATACCTTACTATTTCCTCTTTATGAATATCAATGTCATAAGAGGATTCAACTACCTGCGAAAACGAAAAGGCAATAAAAGCGGAGCATGGGAGAAGGCTAAAAGGGCATAAATTTAATACCTTAAAGCAAAATGGAAAATATTCTGAAAAATGCAAATAACGCCGAGAGGCTGTTAACGCTAACCTCAGATACAATGATTCTCTTGAATAAAGAGGGAATCTGCGTGGATATCGCAGTCTACAATGTAGATCTTTGGTTCTTGAAAGAAGATAATTTACTGGGAAAGAATCTTTTCGAGTTAATACCTCCTTCTACTTACCAACAAATATATCCTGAATTCAAAAAAGTATTGACTCGTAAAGTCCGCTCCACCCAGAATTATGAATTGTTCTTAGGGAAACGAATCTATTATTTCAAATGCATCATGTACCCCTACGATGATATGGTACTTTGCCAATACCGCGACATCACCGAACGTAGCCAACGTAAACTGGAACTCGAAAAGAAAAACCACGAACTTAACGAGATTCAAAAAGCAGCCCTCATAGGAAGATGGAAGTACGAATCCGCCACTCACATGTTCAGTTATCAAGGGCATACCGGCATCATGTGCAGTGAATTTGAGCAAAATATCGCAATGGATATGTATCTGCAACACATTCTCCGCGAAGATTGGGATACCTTTAATAATTGGCTCGAACGGAACCTGAAAGGGGATATTGAAGATTCTGTAGACTATCGCATCCATTTTGATAATCAGATTTTTTATGTTCGCTTGCAAGCTTTCTCACGCGAACGGCACAAAAATGGAAATATCATTCTCGAAGGATACATACAGAATATAACTGATATTCAACAAAGACGCAACGATATCAACCTGTTGACACATGCCATCAACAACTCCATCGAAGACATCTTTGCCGCTCGCGAAGACGGAACGTTGGTTTTTGCCAATCGTAGCTTTAAGGAACATCATCGTATAGGAAATACCGAAGACATTACTCAACTGAAATTCGCTAATCTATATACTATCGATCCATACCAAGGTGAAAGAGTATGGAAAGAGATGATCTCTTCCGCCAGAAAAGATACGGAAAACAATAATTACATCATTTACCACCCTTTGGAGGATTATCCCAAAATACTGGCATACGAAGGAAATGCCTATTGGGTAACCAGCGATGAAGGTATAGAAACGATGTGGGTATTTGGACGGGATATATCCCAACGCATCAATCATGAACAGCAAATCAAGCGCTTCAATCAGGTTCTGGACAAAATCATTGAACATCTTCCGGCTGGTATCGTAGTGAAAGACATAGAAAATGGTTTTAAGTATTTATATCGTAACCGCGAATCGTATAACCGCAATATCTCCACCATACATGAGGTATTAGGGAAAGACGATTTCGACTTCTATCCTTTGGAAATAGCACAAGAAAAAAGAGCACAAGACGTCGAAATAGCCGAAAACGGTAAAGAAATGCACTGGGTATCAGAAGAACGGGATATAAACGACAAGTCCATCTTCCTTGATAAGCGTAAAATAAAGATTGAGAGTAGTGATTTTCCTCCCATCCTACTTAGCATTGAATGGGACATTACTGAAATTGAAAGCATGAAACGTGAGTTACTCATTGCCAAGGAAAAAGCCGAGACTTCCGATCAACTGAAATCTGCCTTCCTAGCTAATATGAGCCATGAAATACGAACTCCACTCAATGCCATCGTTGGTTTCTCGCGCATCATTGCCGAAAGTGATGATACCGAAGAGCGCCTAGGCTATTATGATATCGTAGAAGCAAATAACGAACGTCTGCTAAAGCTCATCAATGAGATTCTCGACTTGTCAAAAATAGAATCGGGAATCGTTGAGTTTACAATTACTCCGGTACGTTTGCATCCTCTTTGCAAAGAAATACACGATGCACATATCTTCCGTTGCCCTAACGGAGTAGAACTCATCTACGAACCTTCGGACGAAGACATTGTTATCGAGGGAGACAAAAACCGCATTTTCCAGGTAATCTCCAATTTAATTGGAAATGCTTTTAAATTTACTACCACCGGAAAGGTAAGTTACGGGTATCATCAAGATGGAAACAATATTGTATTCCACGTCACCGATACAGGTATAGGTATTGCAGCGGACAAGGTAGGCCGTGTATTCGAACGTTTTGTTAAAGTAAACAGCTTTGCACAAGGCACAGGATTGGGATTGTCGATCTGCAAAACAATCATCGAACGTTTAGGAGGAACTATATCAGTCAGTTCGGAATACGGAGTGGGAACAACATTCACTTTCACCCTTCCAGCAGATAAAAAGGAAGGTAACAAATCGAAAAGTGAGGATGAAGAAAAGATGAATCCCACTATCGATAGCGCTGAAGGTATTTCCACCCAGCCAGATAACAAAATTGAAGAACAAGATGAGAATTCTTCTTGCAAAACCATTCTGGTAGCCGAAGATACAGACAGCAATTATACCTTGATAAAAGCCATACTAGGCCACAGCTATAATCTGAAACGTGCCAATGATGGTATGGAAGCCGTCACCATGTTCGAAGAGTTACAGCCCGACCTCATCCTGATGGATATGAAAATGCCCAACCTCGGCGGACTGGATGCCACACGGATTATCCGTGAACTCTCACCGGACATTCCTATCATAGCCCTTACCGCCTATGCTTATGAGCATGACAAACAAGCCGCATTTGAAGTAGGTTGCAGCGATTTCCTGACCAAACCTTTCACTCAGGAAGTACTGAAAGAGGCTTTAAAGAAATGGTTGAAATAGAAAAAAGTGAAGAGGCTGTATCAACAAAATAGATATCAGCCTCTAGAAAAGCTTTCCATTCGAACGAATTACTTTATCATCCAACTAGCCCGAAGCATACCAATGCAATAGGTTCTTTGAGAATTCTTAATCCAATATAATGCAGGTTGCAAAGACAAACGATCTGTCAAGTGCCATTTATAAGTAACTTCACAAGCTACTTCATAGCCATAAGTAAAACGCGCATAATCTACAATCACTCCTGCTTCCCGTTTCTTACCTTCCAAAGTGGTTGCAGAATAAGTTGCTCCTAAGCCTGCATACTGCCTGCACCCAATAGTAACAGAGCGGTTTTCCGAATACTGCGCCAACAAATCAATGCGCTTATTTTCAACTTTGTAAAGCAGCTGTTCTGCATACCACCACCACATTACATTCATCTGATGGTTCACTTCTTCCGCCTGTATCGGCGGATTTTGAATCGGATTTCCATCCACATTACTAGAATACATCCTATTATGTAGAGCAAAACCGAAAAAATAATTCCCAACATTCGATTGATAACTTAAAGATGAAATACTAAAAACTCCATCCCTTCGGGGATTAAGCGCAAAAACACCGCCATCACCACAAAAGGCTGAATGTGCCACTCCATTGTACAAAGAACTCTCTAAAGACCAATTACCCGCCTGTAACTTATAATCCAGACATAGTGCCGATAACGGATAATTGGGCAATGGATAGTTGGCAGACAAGGTAGGAAATATCCCACAAGAACTATTTGTAAACAAAGAAGTGACAGATGAATCGAAGTAGTCCTCGTTAACATTACGCACTCCTACAAACAGTGACATGTTCCGCCAATTCTGCCTATATCCTAATACAGCAATAGCAAATGGAAGGTTATCCTCCTCTATATTTGAAAACACCTGCCAATCATCGGCTACATTTTCTTTTCTCAGCTTATAGATATGCTGAGATACAAGATCAAACGAGCCATTCTTTACCGGCAAAGAGGCTTCTACACGAAGAAGATTGACCCAGTTATATTTATTATCTCCTGCATATTGTACCTCTGTAGTATATATAGCATCAACTACTTGTGCTGAGCCGCAGAGATTTCCCCCTGCAAAACTCAGATATAAAATCCATTTCTTGAGCATGTTTACAACTCCCTTCCACTATTTCTACAACCATCTTGTAAATCTTTTCATGTACCATTGTTTCACGAATTGCGTCAACACGCAGTAAGCAAGCAGAATACCGACTAACCAAGGGAAATAACTGAGTGGCAACGGTTCCAATCCAATTGAACGCCCGAAAGCAGTAAACGGAATAGCTATGCCTATACCCATGATAAGGAAAGTCAAACCCATCACAGGCCAAGTGGCACGACTCTGGATAAACGGAATTTTACGGGTGCGGATCATGTGCACAATCAATGTTTGCGACAGTAATCCTTCCACAAACCATCCCGTCTGAAACAAGGTTTGGTGTTCCGGACTATTACAGCTAAACACATACCACATCACCAAATAAGTAACAATATCGAAGATGGAGCTGATGGGTCCAATATAAATCATGAACCGGCTTAAATCGGAAGCATCCCAAACACGAGGCTTCTTCAGATATTCCGGGTCCATACGGTCGAAAGGTATCGTGGTTTGTGACACATCGTACAGCAGATTCTGAATCAACAGATGAATAGGCAGCATCGGCAAAAAAGGCAAGAACGCACTGGCCGCTATCACACTGAACATATTCCCAAAATTGGAACTCGCTGTCATCTTGATGTATTTGGTAATATTTCCAAATGTTTTCCGTCCTTCGATCACACCATCTTCCAGTACCATAAGATCTTTTTCGAGCAAGATGATGTCAGCACTTTCCTTGGCAATGTCAACAGCCGAATCGACTGAAATGCCGATATCGGACTGACGCAAAGCGGATGCATCATTAATGCCATCGCCGAGAAAACCGACCGTATTGCCCTGTCCCTGCAATACTTGTATGATACGCGTCTTCTGTAAAGGTGTCAGTTTGGAGAACAGGGTGGTACGGTTTACCAAAGGTATCAACTCTTCATCAGTCATACGTTCTATTTCCGACCCTGTCAATGAAGAGGCTGCATTGATACCTACCTGGCGGGCAATTGTCTTAACAATGGCATCGTTATCGCCCGAAAGAATCTTCACCTCCACCCCATTCTCGTGTAACTGCTTGATAGCCTGCGAAGCCGATGGTTTGGGAGGATCAAGAAAAGCAAGATAGCCTATTAATACCATCTCTTTTTCATCGCCTACCTCGAAATCATGATCTTTATCAATAAAACTTTTCTGGGCAATGGCCAATACACGCATGCCTTCGCGATTCATTTCTTCACTGATGGCTGTAGCTTGTATACGCAATTCGTCTGTCAAAAGGTGAACTTCACCGTTAAACTCGGCAAACGAACAAATAGCGAGCACTTCTTCTACGGCTCCTTTGGTGATAATCTGCTTTTTAGACTGCTTATCTTCCACCACAACAGACATTCTGCGGCGGGAAAAATCAAAAGGTATTTCGTCTACTTTGAAATAATCGTCCTTCAGATGCTCCAGTTGCAGTTCGCGTACATGAGACAGGATGGCTTTGTCCATCAGATTCTTCAATCCTGTCTGGAAGTAGCTGTTGTAAAAGGCATGACGCAGTATGCGCTTGCCCGAATCGGAAGTTCCATCGGCATTGATATACTTTTCGAGAACAATATTGTCACAGGTTATAGTTCCCGTCTTATCGGTACAGAGAATATTCATTGCTCCGAAGTTCTGAATGGCATTCAAGTTCTTGACAATCGTTTTCTTCTTCGACATGGCCACCGCTCCTTTCGAGAGATTGGCTGTAACAATCATAGGAAGCATTTCGGGAGTCAAACCAACGGCCACCGATACAGCAAAGATAAATGCTTCGAACCAGTCTCCTTTAGTAAATCCATTCACCAGAAAGACAAACGGTACCATGACCAACATGAAGCGAATCAGTAGGAAACTGACTTTACTGATACCTTTGTCAAAAGCGGTGGTAGCCCTTACACCAGTAATACTCCGTGCTATTGTGCCTAAATAAGTGTAACCACCCGTTGCAAATACTATACCCAAAGCCGAACCGCTGATTACAGTTGAACCCATAAAGCAGATATTATCCAGTTCGACTACACTACCTTTGCGATTCAGCTTATCGTGTATCTCGGGGTATTTTTCAATAGGTTCGGATTCTCCGGTTAGGGACGATTGGCTGATAAACAGATCTTTGGATTCGATGATACGTATATCGGCAGGAATCATATCACCGGCAGCTATGTAGACAATATCGCCCGGAACCAGTTCGCGGATATCTATTTCTTCTTGCTGCCCCACCCGCTTGACGCTACAGGTGTTCTTTACCATTTTCATAAGCGAATCGGTGGCTTCACCTGCTTTCCATTCTTGCCAGAATCTTAGTATGGAACTGAATATGACCATGGAGGCAATAATAATGACACCCGTCCATTCCTTCTCGCCCGGGTCGGCCATTCCCACGTCAATAACCAGCGATATGATGGCTAGAGCTGTCAGCACTCCGATAAATGGATTGATAAAAGCCTTAATAAAAAGAAGTATAGGACGCTTCTTTTGTTCGTGAACAACTTCATTTAATCCATACTGCTCCCTCCTGCTCTTTACATCTTCGGGTAATAAGCCGCAAGCTGTAGTCTGAAAATAAGAATAAACGGATTCTTTAGTTTGTGTTGCAGCCAGAAATACCTTTTCAGCATTAAAAAGATAATGGGCATTCGTTTTTTTCTTCTTCCACATCATTGTCTCCTCCTTTCTTTTGCGAACATACGTTCACATTCTAATAGTTAGTACTCTCTTTACCTTTAAGCGCTGCAAAGGTAGGAGGTGTCCTCCGGAAAGAACGTTAGAGAATTATTAGAGTAATATTAGAAAAGGATTAGAAATAATGATTAATGTTTAATGGGCTGCGCATTACGGCAACATAACATTAAACATTAATCATTGATCACACATGTGGCAGCTTTACTATAAATATGGTTCCTTCACCCGGATGGGAATAAACTTCTATCATCCCCCGGTGCAGGGATATTATCTTCTGAGTCAGTGTCATGCCAATGCCATATCCTTGTACAGACTGCTTATTCGCACCTCGGTAGAAAGGTTCGAAAAGCCGCTTCTTGTCTTCTTCGGTCATACCTATTCCGGTATCAGAGAAGCGAAGTACAGACATATCTTGCCAATAGGATATATGAATTTGCGAAAAATGATTATCGGAATATTTGCAGTTATTCTCTATGAGATTTACAAAAGAAGTTATCAACAGGTAAGTATTGCCCGATACGGTAAGCACAGAATCGTCATCAGCTTCCTGTTCAAAAATCAAATCAACTTTATAGTTCGGATTGGCACGGAGAACTACCTCACGGGCATCGAGGAGCAACTCATCCAAACGGACTTCGTCCATCTTGATTTGTTCGGGCAGATAATCGGCTTTCATCAGATTCAACAATCCTTCAATCAGCTTCACAATGCGATGGGCATCTTGTAGTACGTTGCGAATAGCTTCCTCGTACCGCTGCGGAGTACGTTCCTTTAGCAGAATAAGTTCCAACTCGGCAGTCAAGGCAGCCATTGGCGTGCGCAGTTCGTGGGACACATTGCTGACAAACATCTTTTGGGAAGAAAAAGCTTTCTCCAGTCTGTCCAACAGTGCATTGAAGGCAATGCTGAGTTCGCCCAGTTCGTCTGTTTCATTCTCTACCGGAAGGCGTTTGTCTATCCGGGAGGCAGTGATCTCCTCTGCCTTCTTCACGATAGATGCCACCGGAGCCAACGAACTACGGGCAAGCAGATAGCCGACTATAACCAATACACTCAGAACAATCAGTGACAAGGCGAACAAGACTTCTTTCAATGCCGCCTGTGCCATATATCCATGTCCATCATAGGCAGCGGCTGTAACTACATAGTCTTTGCCTTGGAAAGTGTATACCATACCAATGCCCTGATAATCGTTGATGTAGAATTCGATGGCCTTTTTCGTCCTGATTTTATCTATCATTTCTTTGTTTTCCTTTATGATATCACTCTGCAAAGCGTCATGATAGAGCATATCGAACCGGGGAGTATAGACCGCCACTTCTACTTCGTCGATAAAGTTGCGATTATTCCAGTAAATGGATTGCATAGTCTTGGCATCCACCTGGTTATTGAGAAACAGATGGGCTTTGGTAATCGCCTCTTTGCGCAGTGTACGAAAGAAGGTATCGCTACGGGTATGCTCACTAAAGCAGTATACCGCCAACATGGAGAGTAAAAACAATACAGCAGTCACCGCTGTATAGCGTATAGTCAGTTTGGTGCGAATCTTCATGGCTTATCTGTCAGCATGAACCCCATGCCAGTCTTGGTATGAATCAGCTTCGTTTCGAAATCTTTATCTATCTTCTTTCGTAAATAGTTGATGTAGACATCAATAAAATTAGTACCGGTATCGAAATGTGTGTTCCATACTTTATCGGCAATTTCGATACGATTCAGCACTCTTTCTGCATTTTCAACCATATAGACCAGCAGATTGTATTCTTTAGGAGAAAGCTTGATGGCTTGACCGCTACGCCATACGCTCTTTGAATTCAAATCAATCTCCAAATCGGCATAAGTGAGCTTTTCCGGTTGTTGGCGAACAATTTCCTGACTACGTTTCAGCAATACGCTGATGCGGGCATTCAGTTCTCTGAAGTCAAACGGTTTCACCATATAGTCATCGGCTCCGGCATCGAATCCTTCGAGTTTATCGTCAGTAGTACCCAGGGCTGTAAGCATCAGAATGGGAACACCGGGATTAATTTTCCGTATCTCCTTGCTCATTTCAAAGCCATTCAGTTTGGGGAGGATGACATCTGAAATGACTAAATCAAAATGATGGGACTTAAATAAACGCAAGCCCAATAAGCCATCGAATGCCACCTCTGCCTGATAACCGATTTCTTCCAGCCCCATCTTGATAAGGTTGGCTACTCTTTGCTCGTCTTCTACTACTAATATCTGATACATAACGCCTTGGATTACAAATTGATTTGCGGAACCTAAATATTCAACTCAACAAATGTATGAAAAAAAGATGCCCGCACAAAAAAGAATCATGAAATTCTATTGCAAGAAGTCCATAAAACAGGAGGCTGAACCTTGAGAAGAATCTTCAAAGTTCAGCCTCTTTCCTATTTTTATAAAGAGGATTATCAGAAGATGTCGCAGCGTTGAATATAGGCTATTACTTCTCCTTTATTAACGTTAGTTCCTTGCTGAGCACAGATTTCAACTACCCGACCTGTAAATCCGGTCAACACCTTATCGTATTCTCCCCACGGAGTGGACAAGTAGCAGAACACTTCGTCGTGCAGATACCTGCGTCCTATAAAAGGTGCAACTGAAGGACCTTCAACAGATACTTCCCAAAGTACTTGCCCCTTGGCAGGAGCAATGATCGGATCGGCCTTGGCACGCTTCAGTTTTTTGATCTCTTCATCCGAATAACCACCCTTTACCATAGCCGCATCTTTGGCCCGTTGAAGCTCTTCTTCGAAACGCTGCTTGGCAACGCCCGATTTATAATCACGATACTGGCGGTCGTGCATAGCCAGTTCGAAAAGTTCTTCATCATCCTCTCCATAATCCCAACCGTTATCATCCATTTCCTTACGGAATGTATCCAATGCATCGGGATAATTCAACTGCGGGTCGGTATCGACAAACTCATATCCTTTGGATTTAGCCAACTCTACGATCTCCGGTGCAAGTGTTCCGGGCAGACGTCCGCTCTTACCGAGAATCATGTCCCAGGTATGGTTATCGATCATGGTCCAACGCTCCTCACCTTTCACCAGTTGCATGACGTTCATCAACGCTACGTTCTTGACGTACTGGCTGAAAGGAGTTACCAAAGGAGGATATCCCAGTTTAGGCCATACATACTCTACTTCGTCGAAAAGCATCACAAGCAAATCGTCAATGCTGAGTTCGGGCTCGTTCTTTCCTCGCAATATCATATTGATGCCGGAGTGAACACCTTTCAAGTCGGCCATCATGGAGCCCATCATACCACCTGGAAGACCGCACTTCAGCAGAAGTGAAGACATGTGCTTGTTGGTAGGATCAATGAAATAGCCCAGGAAGTCGTCAATAAATTCCTGCGTCATGGCACGGGCTTTCATATAAGCCTTCATATTGATATCGGGTACTTGGAAACCTTTGTCTCTCAACATGGCTTGCACAGAGATTACGTCCGGATGGACTTTACCCCAAGACAGAGGTTCCATAGCCACATCTATGATATCGGCACCATTCTCGCAGACTTCGAGGATAGAAGCCATGGAAAGTCCGGGACCGCTATGTCCGTGATATTGTATCAGCACTTCGGGGTGCTTCTCTTTAATAGCCTTGACTAATTCGCCCAACATTCCCGGACGACCAATACCTGCCATATCTTTCAAACAGATTTCGGGTGCTCCGGCTTCTATCAGTTTCTCGGCAATGCGGGTGTAATATTCCACCGTATGAACAGGAGAATAGGTAATACACAGCGTTGCCTGAGGAATCATACCTGCTTCGAGGGCATACTTGATGGAAGGAATAATATTTCGCGTCTCATTCAGTCCGCAGAATATACGGGTGATATCAACACCTTGCGCATGCTTTACTTTATACATCAACCGACGGACATCGGCAGGAACGGGGAACATACGCAACGCATTCAAACCACGATCCAGCATGTGCGTCTGAATACCCGCTTCATTGAAAGGTTTAGTAAAGGCTCGAACGGCTTTATTGGGGTTCTCGCCGTACAACAGGTTCACTTGTTCAAATGCACCTCCATTCGTTTCTACCCGAGCAAAACAGCCCATTTCAATAATCAGCGGAGCAATACGTTCTAACTGGTCTACTCTAGGCTGATACTTACCGGAAGACTGCCACATGTCCCGGTATACAAGACTGAATTTAATTTCCTTTTTCATCATAGTCAGTAATAAGTGATTCTTTCATTTCGGTTAACTTAACATATACAAATATAAAGGATTATTCTGACATATAGTCAAGAACAATCCTTAAATATTTAGCACTAAAGATATGTTTTATATCATATTGATAATTAAAACAATATTTTATACTTAGTGTTTAATACTATGTAGCATTATAATGTAATACATTAATTATAATACGAAATCTCTCAATTCTTCTTGCAATTTTTGTCGAGTAAAGAAGATGCGACTTTTTACGGTTCCGAGAGGTAAATCAAGGCGTTCGGCAATTTCGCGGTATTTAAAACCTGAAACATGCATGGAAAAAGGAACTTTATAATCACGTGGTAGAGAATTAACAATACGGTGCATCTCTTTTAAATCGTATGCACCTTCGGTAGTTGCCAGACCGGAATCTTGGGGCATACTCAAATGATATAAGTTATCAGTTTGGTCAACAAAAGTTTGTTCGCGAACTATTTTACGATAATTATTAATAAAGATATTGCGCATAATGGTATACATCCAACCCTTGAAATTAGTATCGGGTTCATATTTATCTTCATTATCTAAAGCCTTTAGAGACGTTTCCTGCAACAAATCATTCGCTTCTTCGCGGTCGGCGGTCAACTTGTATGCAAATCGAAGCAGTTCTTCTTGCACTGCAAGCAAATCTTTTCTAAAACTGTAAGTATTCATACTTGTCTCGTTTTTTAATAGTTAATAATGGTTTAGGTTTCTCGGTTGCAAGTATAAGGAAGATTTCACTATCAGGGGGACGGATTACGGTTTTTCTTGAGGGCAAAAACTATCATTTGATAGATTTCCCCCCTCATATTGATAGTTTTTAGGTCTTATTTTTAAATAAAAGCGATCTTTTTCTAATAATATGTGAATTAGATGAAAACACTTAATTTAAATAATTCGGTAAAATTTAAACGAAAATCCCAAGCATTTGTTATTAAAATGCTTGGGATTTTCAGTTATGATGCCCGGAATATTCGTTTGAAATGCCAGGGGGTTCTATTTGAAATGACTGAGGTTTACCATCAGGACGATGATTCATCCTCATGCCCGGCAAGTATGGGTAGACAGATATTGTATTTTACTGCCAAAATGCGCACAACAAACACGGATGCACCGCCGATAGTCTGACATAAGAATGATTCCAGTCCTATAAAATCGCAAAACCAATAGACTGTTCCACCTACCACACACGCCATGGCATAAATCTCTTTTCGGAAGATCAACGGAATTTCATTGATAAGAACGTCACGGATTACACCACCCGCGGCGCCGGTAATACTACCCATAATGATAGCTACCCAAAACGGATACCCCAGGGCAATGCTCTTACCCACACCAACCACCGTAAATAGCGCTAAACCGATACTATCGAAAATAAAGAACGTATTATTTAAATGAATAAGATACTTGCCGAAGAGGATAACCCAAAGCAGAGCAAGCCCGGTACAAATAAGGTAAATAGGATCGGTCATCCAGCCGGGAGTAACATCCAGCAGCACATCACGTATCGTACCGCCACCTATAGCTACCACAAAACCTACGACATAGGCTCCAAACCAATCGAACCGTTTTGCCGAAGCCAAACGTATACCGCTGATAGCGAACGCAAACGTACCAATGAAATCGAGTATCTGAACAAATGTTGGCATATCTAAGTTAATTTATTGGCAAAGTAACAAATAATTTCCTTAAGAAAACGTATTTTTGTCTCATCTTTTAAACCGTCAACAATGAAAATAACCATCGTATCGGGCGCACGCCCCAACTTTATGAAAATAGCCCCCATCTGCCGTGCCATCGATTTGGCCAAAGATGCAGGAAAAAATGTTTCATACCGTCTGGTCTATACCGGACGGGAAGATGATGCAAGTTTGGATGCTTCTCTATTCTCTGATCTTTCTATGAGAAAACCGGATGCTTATTTAGGTATAAGCGGACATGATCATTCACAGGTGGCGGCTTCCATTATGCTTGCTTTCGAAAAAGAGCTGGATCTTAATCCGGCACAGGTTGTTTTGGTGGTGGATGATATGACAGCAACCATGAGTTGTGCCATCGTAGCCAAGAAACGGGGTTTGAAAGTAGCACATGTCATAGCCGGAACCCGTTCTTTTGATATGAATATGCCGCGTGAGGTAAACCGCACCATCGTAGATGCTATATCCGATTATCTTTTTACAGCCGGTATGGTAGCCAATCGTAACCTCAATCAGGAAGGCATGATACCGGAGTATATCCATTATGTAGGCAATATTCTGATAGATACCATCCGTTATAACCGCCATAGATTGATACAACCGATGTGGTTCTCCACTCTTGGTTTGCGCAAAGGCAACTACTTATTGCTTACCCTCAACCGCCGCGACCTGTTAGAGAAAAAAGCAGTGCTGCACTCTCTGATGCAAACATTATTGGATAAAGCGAATGGCATGCCTATTGTTGCCCCGCTGCATCCTTACGTGGAGAAAGCCGTGAAATCATTGGAACTGAATGCTCCCAACCTGCACATTCTGCCTCCACAGAGTTATCTACACTTCGGATTTCTTATAAACCAGGCGAAAGGAATTGTTACAGACTCCGGTAACATTGCCGAAGAAGCCACCTTCCTCGATGTGCCTTGCATTACGCTCAACACATACGCCGAACATCCGGAAACTTGGCGTATCGGAACCAACGAACTGGTAGGAGAAAATTCCTTCGCCCTTTCTGCCGCATTGGATAATTTGTTTCAAGGCAATTGGAAACACACTACCCTGCCCGACCGTTGGGATGGACGGACTGCGGAACGCATCGTACAAACCTTGCTGGGATGACAAACAAGCCTTTACACGAAGTTGATTCAGAGTAATGCATTTACCTCAAACAAAGAATTAACTTCGTGTATCACAAGCTATTAATATCGTGTAAACGCAATGTTAACTTCGTGTTTGCACGATATTAATAGCTTATAAATACCCCTTCTACATACAGGCTTAAGAACTTATCATCTTTCTTTAATTTATATTTGCTTCTTGATTCACAGTAATTTGTTAACTTTGCAACCTCATTTACGAATAATTTATGAAGCGACAATATATATTTTTCATTCTCTTTCTGCTCTCCTTATTCGCCTCTATCGGCGTATCTGCACAGATAAAAGGGGTCATAACAGACTCTCTCACCCACGAGCCATTGATGTATATTACCGTACAATACGAGGGTAAAGGAGTAGGTGGAATTTCAAATGCTAAAGGAGAATATCAGGTTGAAACCCGTAAAGGGTGGGATGAATTGACCTTTTCAGCAGTAGGTTATATTACCAAGAAAGTAAAGTTCGCACCCGGCACTAAAGTGCTCAATGTAAAAATGATATCCGACGATATCATGCTTTCCGAAGTCATAGTAAAACCACAAAAGGAGAAATATTCACGCAAGAACAATCCTGCTGTGGAGTTTATGAAGAAGGTCATTGAGAACAAGAAGGCCCTTAAATTGCAGGAAAACGATTACTATCAGTACCAGAAGTACGAAAAGATGAAGATGTCCATCAACGATGTAACTCCTGAGAAGATGGAAAAAGGCATCTACAAAAAATTCTCGTTCTTCAAAGACCAAGTGGAGTTGTCTCCCAAGACCAACAAGATGATTCTCCCCATCTCCATCAAGGAAACAGCCTCCAAAACCATCTATCGTAAAAGTCCCAAAAGCGAAAAGACCATTGTTGAAGGTATGAATTCCTCAGGTATTGAAGAGTTTTTCAGTACAGGTGATATGCTGGGGACTATCCTGACGGACGTATTCTCAGAGGTTAACATATATGACGACGACATCCGTCTGTTACAACGCCGCTTTGTCAGTCCCATCGGACGCGGAGCCATCAGTTTCTACAAATACTACCTCATGGATACCTTGATGGTAGACAAGCAAGAGTGCGTGCACCTCACCTTCGTACCTCAGAACCCACAGGATTTCGGGTTTACGGGGCATCTTTACGTGGTGAAGGATTCTACATACGCCGTGAAAAAAGCTACGATGAACCTGCCCAAAAAGACAGGAGTCAACTTTGTAGAAAACCTCGACATTGTGCAACAATTCGAAGAAATGCCCGACGGTAACTGGGTATTGACCGACGACGATATGACTGTAGAACTGGCTTTCGTGAAAGGTATCCAAGGTTTGGAAGTACAACGAAGTACCAAATACACCGATTATCAATTCGATGATATAGAGCCACGGCTTTTCCGTCTGAAAGGAAACGTCATTAAGGACGCAAACATGCTCAACAAAGGCGATGAATACTGGGCAAAAGTACGCCAAGTGCCGCTAACCAAGAAAGAAAGCAATATGGACGTATTTATGAACCGTATTGAACAGATACCGGGTTTCAAATACGTTATCTTTGGCGCTAAGGCATTGATTGAAAACTTTGTAGAAACAGGTTCCAAGAAGCATCCAAGCAAGTTTGACTTCGGACCTATCAATACAGCCATTACCAGCAATTACGTCAATGGTACCCGTTTCCGTCTTAGCGGTATGACTACCGGTAATCTTGACCCGCACTGGAGTATGAGTGGCTATGGCGCTTACGGTACAAAGGACAAGAAATGGTTCTATTCGGGCCAAGTAGCTTACTCTTTCAATAAGCGTGAATACGTTTTGTGGGAGTTCCCGAAGCATTATATCGCCTTTAAATATACTTACGACGTCATGTCGCCCATGGACAAGTATCTGGCTACGGACAAGGACAACTTGTTTGTCGGCTGGAAGTGGACTACGGTCGACCAGATGTCCTACATGCGCGACGCTACCCTTACGTATGAATTGGAAACCAATACCGGATTCTCCGTTCAAGCCATGGCACGCCACCGTAACGATCAGCCTGCGGGTAAATTGCAATATTGGAAGAACAATGGCACGACACCCGGCGAATGGGGAGAAAAGAATACGTTGGTGCACGACATCACCACCACCGAGCTGGGAGTAACTTTGCGTTATGCTCCGGGTGAAACATACGTCAACACCAAGCAACGGCGTGTACCGGTATCACTGGATGCGCCTATATTTAGTCTCTCTCACACGGCCGGTTTCAAAGGCGTGTTGGGAGGAGAATACAATTTCAACCTGACGGAAGCCAGCATACGCAAGCGTTTCTGGTTTGGCTCTTGGGGTAAACTGGATGTTACGGCTCGTGCCGGTGCCCAGTGGAACACCGTTCCCTTCCCCTTGCTGAACCTGCCCATGGCAAATCTTTCGTACATCTCGCAGAACAACGAATCTTTCAATCTTATTAATAATATGGAGTTCCTCAACGACCGTTATGCCTCCCTCAACTTGAGCTACGACATGAATGGTAAGTTGTTCAACCGCATTCCGCTTATCAAGAAATTGAAATGGCGCGAAATGTTCCGCATCCGCGGCCTTTGGGGTACACTGACCGATAAGAACAATCCCTACAAGAGTAGCAATCCCGATTTATTCCTCTTCCCCATGCGCGATGGCATGCCTACCAGTTATATAATGGGCAAGACACCCTATATCGAAGCCAGCGTAGGTATCTACAACATCTTCAAACTATTGCACATCGAATATGTACGAAGACTGACTTACACCGATATTCCCGGTGTGAAGAATGACGGTATACGGTTTATGATAATGATGATATTCTAAAATAGTTATAACTAATCACTAAATCCCATGCCTCCATTAGCAGAGCGGCTTCGGCCCAAGACATTAGATGAGTATATCGGTCAGAAACACTTAGTGGGACCGAATGCGGTGTTACGCAAGATGATTGATGCAGGACGAATCTCATCATTCATTCTGTGGGGACCTCCGGGAGTTGGAAAAACGACGTTGGCACAGATCATTGCTAATAAGTTGGAGACTCCTTTCTATACGCTTAGTGCAGTTACCAGTGGGGTGAAGGATGTACGCGATGTGATAGAGCGAGCCAAGAGCAACCGCTTCTTTTCGCAATCGAGTCCTATCATGTTCATTGATGAAATACACCGCTTCAGTAAGTCGCAACAAGACTCTTTGCTGGGGGCGGTGGAACAAGGGGTAGTGACGTTGATAGGTGCAACTACCGAAAACCCTTCATTCGAAGTCATTCGTCCGCTATTGTCACGCTGCCAACTCTATGTGCTGAAGTCTTTGGAGAAAGATGATTTGCTGGATTTGTTGCAACGGGCTATTACTACCGATATCGTATTGAAGGAGAGAAAGATAGAGTTGAAAGAAACTACCGCCATGCTCCGCTTTAGTGGAGGAGATGCACGCAAGTTACTGAACATCCTCGAACTGGTAGTAGAATCTGAAACAGAGAACACAGTGGTCATTACCGACGAAATGGTAACTGAGCGCTTGCAACAGAATCCCCTCGCCTACGATAAAGACGGAGAAATGCATTACGACATTGTCTCTGCATTCATAAAATCCATTCGTGGAAGTGATCCGGATGGTGCCATCTATTGGCTGGCTCGAATGGTAGAAGGCGGTGAAGATCCTGCTTTCATAGCCCGCCGACTGGTAATCTCCGCTTCCGAAGACATCGGACTGGCAAATCCTAATGCAATGCTCATAGCTAATGCCTGTTTCGATACCCTGATGAAGATAGGTTGGCCCGAAGGACGTATCCCCTTGGCAGAAGCAACTATATATCTTGCTACCAGTCCCAAAAGCAACTCGGCATACCTTGCCATCGACAGTGCGTTGGCTCTTGTACGCGAAACGGGCAATCTTCCCGTACCTCTGCATCTACGCAATTCTCCCACCAAGTTGATGAAACAATTGGGATATGGCGAGAATTACAAATATGCCCATGATTATCCGGGCAACTTCGTCAAGCAACAATTCTTGCCTGATGAGTTGAAAGACCGACGTATCTGGGAACCTCAACTAAATGCTGCCGAACAAAAACATAAAGAACGGATGCAGCAGCTTTGGGGAAGGGAATAACTAAACGAATAACTCATAACTAATAATATATAACTGATGAGAATAGTAGTATTAGACGGTTACGCCGCCAATCCCGGCGACCTTCGTTGGGACGAACTGCAATCCATGGGCGAGTGTGTCATCTACGACCGTACCGCCCCTGCAGAAGTATTAGAACGTTCATCCGGTGCAGAGATTCTGCTTACCAACAAGACAGTGCTTACAGCCGAACATATGGCTGCCTTGCCCGAACTGAAGTACATCGGCGTACTTGCTACCGGCTACAATATTGTAGATGTGAACGCTGCCAAAGAACGAGGCATCGTTGTCACCAATATTCCCGCATATAGTACAGACTCTGTGGCACAGATGGTTTTTGCTCATATACTGAACATAACCCAACAAGTACAACACCATTCTGAGGAAGTACGCAAAGGACGCTGGTCCAGCAATAAGGACTTCTGTTTCTGGGATACTCCGCTCATTGAACTGCGTGGTAAGAAGATTGGTATTGTCGGTTTAGGACATACCGGTTTCACTACCGCACGTATCGCTATTGGCTTTGGCATGCAAGTTTGTGCTTACACTTCAAAGACCAACTTCCAGTTACCGCCCGAAGTTCGCAAAATGGAGTTGGACGAACTCTTTCGTGAATGTGATATCATCAGCCTGCACTGCCCCCTCACCGACTCCACCCGTGAACTGGTGAATGCAGAGCGCCTTAAAATGATGAAGCATACCGCCATTCTCATTAATACCGGACGTGGCCCGCTTATCAACGAACAAGACCTTGCCGATGCCCTGAACAATGGCGAAATCTATGCTGCCGGACTGGATGTACTCTCCCAAGAGCCTCCTCGTGCCGATAATCCTCTATTGAGTGCACGCAACTGCTACATCACCCCACACATTGCCTGGGCAAGTACCGCTGCACGCGAACGCCTGATGCTTATCATGCTTGAAAATATCAAAGCCTATCTGGGAGGAAAAACAATCAATAATGTTGCCAAGTAAAAGACATGGGAAAGTCAGCAGTTAAAGGCCTGTTTCAGATTTGTTTGATAATTGCCACCTTCATCCTGGCAATTATCACCATAGTAGCAGCATTCTCAGGGAGCGTAGCGCCGCTTGATTCGGTCTTAATGCCATTGCTGGGATTGGCTGTTCCGGTACTATTAATCTGCAACCTGATCGTAGCTCTGTGCTGGGGCTTGGCTCGCAAGTGCTGGGCATTTGTCCCTTTGATAGCATTCTTCTGCAACTGGAATTACCTGACTTCCGTCATCCAATTCCATTCCAGCAAAGAAAGAACGCCTAACGGCAAGTATTTGAAGATTGCCACTTACAACATCCATAGCTTCGGCAATGAAATCACCGGATATTCCTGCAAGGAGATTGCCAAATACATGCAGCAAGAACAGGTGGATGTACTCTGTTTCCAAGAGTTCGGAGCTAATCAATACTTCCCGATTGATAGTATACGCAAAGCGCTCTCACATTGGCAATATTCCCTTATTCCGACCGAAGATTCTATCAAAGGGGTATTACCCATTGCCGTATTCAGCCGTTATCCGTTGATACACGAACGTTTCATTTCTTATCCGAACAGTGCAAACTGTAGCATGTTGTGCGATGTTGTGTTGGGGGCAGATACCGTACGCCTGATTAACAATCACCTACAGACTACCAGCGTCAGCCAAAAGCGCAGCAAATGGGAACGTGAAATGGCAACGGACGATACACGCCGCGAAGCCCAAGTAGCCAAAGATGCAGCTGAAACATTGCATGAAAACTTCGTGAAACGTGCTTCACAAACCTATACCATCGGTTATTTTGCAAAGAACAGTCCTTATCCGGTGCTGGTTTGCGGTGACTTCAACTCCATCCCTTCTTCTTATACGTATCATTACCTGAATGATTTCCTTAAAGACGGTTTCCGTACAGCA
This sequence comes from Bacteroides sp., assembly GCF_030151085.1. Classification (GTDB taxonomy): domain Bacteria; phylum Bacteroidota; class Bacteroidia; order Bacteroidales; family Bacteroidaceae; genus Bacteroides. Next base: position 68,411 of record NZ_JASLER010000090.1, read on the forward strand.
GGAAACGGGTATATGTATACATACCGCTACGGCAAGAAGTTATTGCGCATCGACTATATATTCCATTCTCCTGATCTAAAAGGAATGAGTTACTACTCTCCCACTCAGGAATTTTGCAGTGACCATAATCCGGCAATAATGGAGGTGGAAATTCAATAAATCCAAATAATTAATCATAATACCGAAGAGAAGCACAAAACACTAAGGGCTGTTCCGAAACAATTTCAGAACAGCCCTTGTCATATTCCTTGTCAAGAGCAGATTTACGGAAGATTAACGGACGGGAGGCTAGAGCCTCTCATTTGTGTTATCGGAACGCATGATGCGTTTACCCAAAACAGACCGTCTGTTTACCTCAAACGCATCATCTGTTTACTCTGAACAGACCATCCATTTTGCCACACCTCAACGTCCGAAATGCCGGGGCTTTTCGCCAAAACCACAGAGGTTTTCAAGGCAAATGCCAGCCATTTCACCTGCTTAAACCTGAGGTTTAGGGAGCTAAAGTGCAGCATTAGGAGAGCAAACATGAGGTATTTCAAATAAGAAGACGTGGAGAGACAAAAGAAACGGAGAAGCAAAGCCTCTCCGTTTATCCTAATTTAAAATTGAAGTATCTATAAATTCACTTTACAAATATACAACATTGCGAAAGCGATGTCAAGTGTTTCGAGAATTATTAATTAAAAATATAGCGGATACCTACTTGCAGCTTCCAGCATTCGCTGTAGTTCTGATAAGTATCGTATGTTTTAGTAGGATATTCACCATTCACTTTATACATAGAGTATACCGGAGTCAAATCCTTATCGCTGGTTACTCCCTCATACTTCAGGATTCTATTATTGTTAGAAACAGTGTTAGTTTTGGAAATACCCCATTTTGAATTAATCAAGTTACCTACGTTCATAATATCAAAACTCAACTGGATATTATGCTTAGTTTTTCCAATCTTGAATTCAAAGTCTTCCATCAGACGGAAGTCAAAGCGATGTACCCACGGAGCGCGGGCAGCGTATGCTTCGGCATACTCTCCTTTGTGGTTCTTCAAGTAAGAGTCTTGTTCTACGAAATTCCAGAAAGCAACACGGTCATCATCAGTCTTGAATTTGATTTCGCTATCATCTTTCGGAATGTACATCAAGTCGTTGGCACTACCATCACCATTCATATCATTGGAGTACATAAAGCTGTAACCATTGCTAGAGTAGCCTGCATAGAACAAATTCAAGTGTGTACCTCGAAGCAGACCTTTATGTCTGAAAGGAATATAATAGCTAACAGATGCAATCACCTTATCGGGCACTACGTACTGTGAACGCTGTGCATCCACAAAATTAGGACCATCAATCGTATTCAAGTTTGTCCATGTAGAAACAGGGTCGCTACCCGGCAAACCGGAAAGCTCTTTAGATTCAGTATGTGTATAGGCCAACATTGCCATCAAATTATCAACGGGTTGGGCATTCACTGTAATGTTTGCCGTATAACCATATCCTTTGGATGTATTGTCCATTACAACTGCATTCTTACCACTGTAATAAACATAGTCACCAGTGTATTTTACATTTTTATCTGTATTGCTAATAGGTGAATAAGAATAAATCATACGATTGTCCGCACCATTGAAGCGCTGCATACCCGTATGTAGTAGTTCCGTCGTATTCACATCCTTTCCATCAGGCCCCTTAGTAGTAGTTACTTTGTTATACTTCCAAGCATCCGGATTCTGTATATTAATGTTATTGATGGTTACGGCATTGATGTTCTTAGTAAACATAAATTCACCCGTCACAGTCAGAGGGAAAGATACCGGCACTTGATAGTCGAGCGCAATGGATGACTTCCATACTTGCGGCATCTTGAAGTCTTCAACAACACCGGAGATTTTGCTACCTGCCACGTGTTTCTCTATTGTAGTAGGCAGATTGAATTTTTCAATAACCTGATTCATATCTGTAATCATACCACCAGCCAGTTGAGCCAAACGAGGATCCACGATACCTTTTCCATAATCAGTAATGAAGGTCACTGAATTCTGCAACATGTTAGAGTTGGTAGGCATATTGGTGAAGAATACCAATGGAAGGCGACCAGTGAATACACCCGTACCTCCACGCATTTTCAGAGATTTGTCACCTAATATATCCCAAGAGAAACCTATACGCGGTGAGAACTGCATGTTGCTACCGGGCCATTTGCCAGTATCAATCTTCTTGCCGCCGAAGTCTAGAGCGTAAATGGCGTCATTGCGTTGGATGTCTTTATCGTCGAACATCAAGTTGTCAAAGCGGATACCGTAAGTCAGTTTCAAGCGATTGTTCACGTTCCATTCATCCTGAGCATAGAAACCTAGCTGGTTGAAGGTTACCTGTGCTTTGGGATTAGCATTGCCATTGAAACCGTATGTAAGGGCAAAAGATTCAGGAGCGGCACCATTCAAGAAGTCGTCAAGGCTGTTGTAGCGATAATATCCTGTACCATTACGCATATAGGCATTATTGGCAAACTGGTGTTCGTAGCTAATACCGGCAGTAATCTTATGGTTTCCGGTGAAGAAAGTGAAGTTATCAATGATACTCGTAACCTTGTTGTTTACACCGTTATTGTAGGTAAACAACTCATAACCGGCACTAATATAAGATTCCATCAATTGTTTACCGTCTTCTCCTTTACCTGCCATAATGTCAATAAAGGGGAAGGGAGAAGAGTTTGTGCCACGCATATCTTCAATGCTGGTGTAAGTAAACAGCAACTGATTAGAAATTTTATCCGTGAAGCGGCTGTTCAAGTCGGCTGCCCAAGATTGTACCTTATTATCCTGAGAGTACATACTGTTGGCAAATGACATAGAATTAGGTCCCACACGATTGTCACTCAATCGTTTACCTGTATCGGAAGAATTACCATTAGGAGCATTCCAAGCGATGTTCTTCGTATTGTTATAGCGTAGACTCAGTCTGTGACGGTCTGTAATGTTCCAGTCGATGCGAGCCAGCAGTTTCGTATTCTCTTCGTCGGCAGGGAAACTCGTGTAAGAACCTGTATTGTAACCGTATTTATCCATCAGGTGTTTGGATACTTTCTCCATATCCGACTTCAAAGTACGAGATACCATACCATCCACTTTTTCGCCAGCCTCGCGTGCGCGATACTTAATAACCTCACCCGGAGTTGTCTCTTTTTCATAATTCACAAAGAAGAACAGCTTGTTCTTGATAATCGGACCACCCAGTGTAAAACCGTAGGTCGTTTTGGACTCATCGGCACGTGCGCCCAAGTCTTCGCCATTGATACGATTACCACGCATATCTTGATTACGGTAATAAGTATAAGCAGTACCTCTGAAAGAGTTTGTACCCGATTTGGTAATGGCATTGATACCACCACCGATAAAGTTCGTCTGGCGTACATCGAACGGAGCAACAACTACCTGTACTTCTTCGATAGCATCCATAGAGATGGGGTTACCACCACCCGGAAGGTTAGAACTCAAACCGAAGTTATTATTGAAGTTTGCACCGTCAATAGTGAAGTTTGTAGAACGTCCGTCACCACCGGCAAAGCTCATGCCATTAGCATACGGAGAAAGGCGGGCAATGTCACTGATACTGCGGTTTACAGTAGGAAGCTGATTGATCTGTGCAGAATTGATATTGGTTGTAGCACCCGTCTTTTCTGCTGAGAATTTTGTTTTGGTACCCGTTACAACTACTTCACCCAAAAGTTCGGAAGATTCAGTCATCTCTACATCCAAGTTGTAAACTTCACCCAATTGGAGGGTGATATCTTGATATACCACTGTTTGATAACCGATGTAGGATATAGTAACCTTATAAGGACCACCTGTACGCATACCCTGAATTGAATAGCGTCCGTCAACGTTAGTCACTGTACCATACTGCGAACCTGAAGGCATGTGAATAGCCTGAACAGTCGCACCAATAATCGGCTCTTTGCTAGCATCTGTCACCTTACCAGCTAAAGAAGCTGTGGTAATTTGCGCATTTACACCTACGGCCATTAGAAGTAATGCAACCGTAAGTATGAGTCTTACTCTTTTTAACATAATACCTTTTAATTAGTTTTCTTATATGTTATTTTTCTCAAAACCGACACAAAGATACGCAAAATAAAATGTATTTATGTTACATATATATTACAATATTTAAGATTAGAGTAAACATTACAATCTGCTATCTATCAGCACATGGTAGGATCACAGTAAAACGGCTGCCTTTGCCCACTTCCGACTCTACTTCAATACGTCCCTCCATCTTGTCGACAATAAGCATACAGATGGATAGACCCAATCCTACCCCTTGCGAAAATTCGCTATGCTTATAAAAACGTTCAAAGATAATTTTCTGTTCTTCAGCAGAAATACCGATTCCCGTATCTTCTATATAGATACGTACTTCATGTAATTGGGGCACGTAGGAATACCCTATCTTGATATAACCTGCGGACGTAAACTTATTGGCATTGTTCAGGAAGTTGGTAAGTACCTGAGTCAGGCGCATGGAATCAACATACACGCTGACGTTCTCATCGGGAAAGTCCTTGAGGAATTGCAAAGGTGAATGAATTAACAGCTGGTGAGTCAGGTAAATGTTCTCAAGCATCGTACGCACATCTTCATCCTGCAAATTAAAGGGAAGAGTGCCTGACTCAATACGCGCTAACTCTAACACATCGTCTACAAGCTTTAATAATAAACGGGTATTCAGGTTAATGATGTCCACAAATTCCTGCTTCTCTTCTCCGGAAAGTTCCACATCGGAAACCAGCATATTGGAGAATCCGGCGATGGCATTGAGCGGCGTACGGATTTCGTGGCTCATATTGTTGAGGAACGATTGTTTCAATTCTGCATGTTCGGCCAGCTTACGGGCTTGTATCAACTCATCTTCCCAATCCTTCACATCCTGTATGTTCTGCAACAGACCGGTGATAACCGGCTTGCTGTCCGTATGGATAGTATTATAACGGAACTCCCACCACTGATACTTACCGGTAAAATTGCAACGGTATTGTCCCTTATGGCGTGATGTATACTGAATCCTCTTAAAGCTATGAAGGAATTCCGAGCGGTCGTCGGGATGAATGAAGCGGAGAATTTCATTCAATTCGATAAGCTTATGCGGATGATGTATCAGGTCATTGAACTGGGAATCGAATATAATATCCTCCCCATCCATTCGCCAAGCATACGTGGCTGCACCTTCAATGGCAAGAGATAACGTCTCATGCTCATATCGCAGGTTTCGTTGCGCCTCGCGCTTACGACGGCGTTCCAGTCTGAGACTGCGAAACAGATAGAAGATAAGCGCCAACAGTACGGCACCGCCAAAAAAGGAAATGAACAGAATATGATAATGATAACGCTCCGTGAAGGGAATATACATAACGATATATTCCGACGGGATATTGCCAAGAGGGATATTATAGCGGTGCAAAGTGTGCCAATTCAGCACATACTGCTTGGCGGATTGCTGCACCTGCCACTCCGGCATTTGCCCATGAAGCCGCTGTACAATGGCTCCCGCCATATCTTTCAACTGTGTTTCGAGCGGTGCAAAGTAACCACCCATCTTATGATCGAGTACTCCAAAACCCTCGTTGATTGTTTCAAAACAAGGATTCCGAAAAAGTGCGGCAGAATTTACTGTAGTAAAATCGCGTTTGGTAAAAAGAAACAGCGTACGACTGCCACGTCCTGCCCAAGTAACTTTCTGCAAAGACAAGGCATTTGTTTCCAATCTAACGATTGCAGTAGTATCCAGTTTTTCATTCTCCAGTATGCTCTTCATAGAAAGCGAAACGATTCCTCCTCTCACCGTTCGGTGATTATACACATGCAGGTCTAAACCTCCATCACAAATTTCGTAACCATGACCGGCACATTGTTCGCACAACGATTGCCAGATAATATGGTCGAGAAACGTCTGCCCATTTAGTACGCAAATACGCGATTTGCCCATAATACGTTCCACCATGCGCACGGTGTTCAGATAGTCTGGTATATCTACGTAACCCGTTACGTTAGGATATTGTTGCAACAATTCTTCATTGGGATAATTCACACCACTGAAAACCACCGGTATATCACGAATTAGAGGATTGTTACATGCCATTATCGAATAAGTAGCCTGATCGTCAAGCACCGCCACCAGCACCGCACCCCATTCCGTAAGATCATCTATGATGAGCGAAGCACGTTCTTCTTCAGACTTTGCACCATATTCATCGCAATCAAGGTAATACTCCCGAATTTCACTATTCACACCTACATTTTGCAGTTCCTTCTTCAATATTTTAAGTGTCCTTTCAGCGTCTACATTTCCTTCTTCATAAGAGTGCACCAAAGCAATCTTAGTATATCGCCCCGCATAAGTCGGACAAACCCAACCGGCAAGGCAGAGTAAAACGATAAGGGTAAATATTACAGCGCAAGATGTCTTCATTATATTTAAATTGTGTTTGCCATAAACAAAGACAAAGATAGGAATGTTTGGAAAAATATGCTGCAAAAATCATCACTGATTGCACGGTGTTAAAGAAATCTTATTTAAAAGCACTGATTATAAAATTTGATAATCGATTTAAAACGATGTAATCTATAGCAACATGGTTTTCCTTTCATTGTACCTATATCAAAAAGAAGAAAGCATAGAAAAGCTATTAAATGACAAGATACCATTTATTTTCATCAAGACCGCTTTTATCGTTTTGAAAAATATACGGGATGTTTATTTATAATTAAGATACTATTGAATGAGGTAAAACCACTAAATAAAGAGGGACGTCAATCCTTGCCGGATGACGCCCCTCTCCTAATTTATTTTATTATAAAATCCAACTACTCTTATCGAGCTACCGGACCTCCCGTTTTTTCAAACTTACCTAGTTCTTCATTGAACATGAAGGACATAGCGTAGTTACCATCACCACGTCCACTGTACATTTTGTAAACTACCACATAGCTCAAGCCCGAATCTGGTTTGTCAATCCAAGTAGGAAGGAGAACTTCAGCAATACCGAAAGCCAAATGTTCATCCATAATAGCCTGTATCTCTTCATCAGACTTACCAGTCAGATAACCGTCGACATTATAAAAACTCTTCCATGTGCTATACTTATTGTTGATATTACCATACTTACCGGATGAACCGAAGTAATATTCCTCCTGAGTAGGATTCTGGTCACTCAAGAAAGCCGGTTTGTTTGCAATAACCCAGTCCACCAATGCCTGATAGTCAGCAGCAGCAAAAGTAATAGTCTTTGTACCACCCAATAAACGAAGTACAGTCCAAGCAGTACCATCGAAAGAAAGCTCTGCAATCTTTGTAGATACCGTCAGGATTTCAGCAAAAGGATCGTATGCAGTCCACGCATTTCCGTCGTACTTATACAATGCACTTACATCCGAAGTCACCTTATTAGCATAATACTTATAAGTCACCTCACAAGTAGTTCCCGCTTTAGCGTATGCATATTTCTGCTTCAAGAAAATGCCTAAGATGAAATCTGCATCCATATTGGCATCGAAATTATCGTATTTACCCGGCTGACCGCTTTCAGTGCCCATAGCGTCGTAGTCTTCGGTAGCTAATGTAAGTTCCTTGTCGGGTGCAAAACTGCTATACTCTTCCCATCCGTCAGACACTTTCTTATAAGTTTTCACTAAGTCGGAAGTTTTTCCACCACCATAAAACTTATAAGTAACGCTGACAATCTTACCAGCGGCAAGGCTAGCATACTTCACATCACAGAACGCTGTCAGAAAAGCATCTACATCCATGTTGGCATCGAAGTTATCATACTTGCCCGGCTGACCAGGTTCTGTACCCATTGAATCGTAATCTTCCTTAACTAATGTATATTCTTCATCGGCTGCAACCGGTGCATAGTCTTGCGTAATATCTCCGTATTGCACATTCACTTTAGCTGTAGAACCTTTATCGCAATAAGGATAAATTCCTTTCAGCATGCTGTTTAACTCAGTCTGAAGCGCAGCCCGATCGCTGAAATACCCTTCAGCAGGATACTTTCCTGTAAATTCACCTTCATACTGAATAATATCAGCTATCGGGTTATCATCGTAACCATCAAAATACTTATCATTATAGTCGCAACCTGCCAAAAGAAGCATCAGCGCAAACAAACTAAATATCATTTTTCTATTCATAATCGTACTTCTTTAAATAAGGTTTAGAAATTGAACTTCAATCTTACAGAATAGGTACGGCCAAAGCCATAGAGCACACGGTAAGCTGTTTCCCAATTGCTGCCCGAACCATCGAAAGCATCGGCAATATATTCCTGATCGAAGAGGTTATCTATGTTACCACTCAAAGTAGCACGTACTTTGCCGAAGTCGAAAGTATATCCGGCGTTCAAGTCTACTGTACTATAAGAGGGAATTCTCCAAGGTTCGTTAATTACCAATGGCTTAGTTGGTGACAAATCAGAGGCATTAATATTATAGTCGGCATAGTTACGACCGTAGAAGTTCCAATCCAATCCAACACGCACACCCTTCATAGGACGTACATTAAGACCTAAAGCAGCTGTTGTTTGTGCGGCTCCACCTACGTGGATGTCATCCAATTTTATATTCGCCTTCATGTGATCTTCGGCTCCGGCAGCGGAAGCAATACCACCATTCAGGTCTTTCATCGGCTCGCCTGCTGTGTTATAGAAATAACCGTTAGCATCACAGTCCCAACGCCAGTCACCAATAGAGAACATACCAGTAATATCCAACCAGTTGAAAGGTTTCACCGCAAAATCTAGTTCTATACCCATGTGACGTGCGTCTACACCCTGCATATTCACCGTCCATCGGTCTTGAATCTTCTGTCCGCTTTCATCAGTATAGTCAAAATCTCCCGGCTTGAACATGGTCTTATCCATCCAAGTGGTGTAGTATGCATTCACATTGGCTGTAAAGAAACGGCTGCGATAGCCATATCCTAATTCGAACGACAAAATCTTTTCATTCTTTGCATCGGGATTCAATGCATGACTGTTTTGAGAGTTAATGAAAGCCGCTTCAAACATCGGAGCACGGGTAATATAACCCAAGTTGAAGAAAACATTGTGATTTTCTGTCAAATTGTAATTCGCACCACCTTTGACATTAAAGCCTAAATAGTTATTTGTATCTGACTTAGCATGTGCCTTGTCGTAGTAGAAGCGATCATAACGCCAATAACCAGTATTAGAGATAGAACCGGAAACGAATGCATTCAATTTGTCTTGATTGTACTCCAATTGCGCAAAAACTCCTTCGGACATAACGAAACCATCGTAATCACGATATACCACATCGCCCACACCCAGTTTCTTGTATTTAAATTCATTGGTTCCTGCACCTGCAAAGTTTTCGTCTTTTACCATGGCGCGATTGCGGTCAATGTAGTAGGCACCATTGTAAAGATCGATAATCTTATTCTGATGCAAACCTTTGTAGTAACGGAAGTCAATACCGCCATAGAAGTCTAAGTGTTCACCAATCTTAGTGGTATAAGTAGAGAGCAAACCATACCATATATGGTTGTTCAGGTTCTTACTCATCACCATTTTCGAACCGGTAGTACTCTGCTCATTCATCTCTTGAATCTGATCGTAAGCAAATGTACCGTCAGCATTACGATAAGTCGTATTTAACATACCATTTGAAGAGCCATACCAACCACTTGAGTGTGCCGCGTCGCCCTGACCGGAATAACCGTTACCACGACCGATAGACATATACAGAGCTGTACTCAAACTTGATTTACTATCAATCTGCCACAAGTGGTTCAATGAAATCTGAGGCTTATGATATTCATTATAGCCCGAAGTTTTGCGTTCGCCGTTCTTGCCGAAACCATAGGTAGCATTATATTTATAAGGACTGTCTCCTCCCATATAGTTTTTAACTTGCTGCCATCCTTTAATAGTAAGACCATCGTAACTGCTGCGTTGATAGTGACTCTGCGGAGCACCAAAAGCGCTCAAAGTCAACTGATGATTATCGTTGAAGCGCTTGGCAATGCTTACAAACCAGTTATAACCTTCGAACTCGGTTCCTTGAATATAACCGTCACCCCAAGTCTTTCCACCCATCAAAGTGAATGCCCATCCGTCTTTGCTCAGACCAGAAGATACACCGAACAGAATCTTGTTATAACCGTCGTTACCCATGCCGTAAGAAGCAAAACCACCTTTATTGGCTTCTACTCCCTTCGTGATAACATTGATAGATCCACCTACAGCCGGAGAGGCAACTTTGGAAGCTCCCAAACCACGTTGTACCTGCATAGAGCGAGTAACATCAGACAAACCAGCCCAGTTGGACCAATACACCTTATTATTCTCCATACCGTTCATCGGCACACCGTTAATCATCACGGCTACATTTTCCTGCTTGAAACCACGGATTACAGTCTTAGAGTCACCAAAACCACCACCATCTTTCGTACTGTGTACACCCGGAGTAGATTTCAAGATTTCAGGAAATTCTTTTGTACCCAACTTTTCTTCAATGAATACCGGATCTACTGTAGATACAGCCACCGGAGTTTTACGAGCAACAGCTACTGAAGAAGTAATTGTAACGTCCGCTAACATTACCGCATCGGGCTGCATTTTGATTACGCCCAAATCTACAGAAGCGCCCTTCTGTGCTACCTTTTGTTTAAGGTCTTTATAACCTACATACCTAAATACCAATGTGCTATTTGGAGCAACACTTTGCTTGAAATAGCCATCAATATCGGTCACCGATCCTTGTGAAGTACCGTCTACCATTACAGCAGCACCCACTAACGGTTCTCCCGTTTCTGAATCAACAAGCTGACCTCTCACTGCTGTCTGCGCAATTGCAGCGGTACAAAATACCGACAATACAGCAACCAACAGGAATTGAATTAGATTTTTTCTCATAATTCTGTTTTTTGTTAATAGATAGTGTTAATTAAAGATTAAATTATGTTTCGAGTCGCAAATATAGTTAATATAAACCACATATATATTACAAATATGCTACATTTTTTTAGCGCTTTGAAGCATCTTTGAAACTTTTTTAAACAAAAAAAGCCCCGCATTTTCATGCGGAGCTTTCGTTTTGTCAATATGTTCAAATAGCCTAACTTCCGTATTTCACGAAAATTAATCGTTCATAAGCTTTCTGTAACGCACACGGGTGGGTTCTTCCTTACCCAAACGTTTCTGTTTATTTTCCTCATATTCAGAATAAGAACCTTCAAAGAAAAAGACATTTGAGTCCCCTTCAAAAGCTAGAATATGTGTGCAAATACGGTCGAGGAACCAGCGGTCATGGCTAATTACTACGGCACATCCGGCAAAATCTTCCAAACCTTCTTCGAGAGCACGAAGGGTATTCACGTCAATATCATTGGTAGGTTCGTCCAGCAGAAGCACATTTCCTTCTTCTTTCAGGCAGAGTGCCAAGTGCAAGCGGTTGCGTTCACCACCGGAAAGTACTCCACAAAGTTTTTCCTGATCGCCACCCGAGAAGTTGAAACGTGACAAGTAAGCACGGGCATTGATGTCACGTCCACCCATGCGGATGAGTTCCGTACCACCGGAGATAACTTGATAAACGCTCTTGTTAGGGTCAATATCTTTATGCTGTTGGTCTACGTAAGCCACCTTTACAGTCTCTCCTACTTCAAACTCACCTTTATCCACGTTCTCCAATCCCATGATAAGACGGAAAAGAGTAGTCTTACCGGCACCGTTAGGACCGATGATACCTACAATACCGTTAGGCGGAAGCATGAAGTTGAGATCATCAAAGAGTAGCTTGTCTCCAAATGCTTTAGCCACATGCTTAGCCTCGATCACCTTGTTACCTAGACGCGGACCGTTGGGGATGAAGATTTCCAGTTTCTCTTCTTTCTCCTTGATGTCTTCGTTCATCAACTTATCGTATGAATTCAAACGAGCTTTACCTTTAGCCTGACGAGCTTTAGGAGCCATACGCACCCAGTCTAACTCTCGTTCAAGGGTTTTACGACGCTTGCTGGCAGTCTTCTCTTCCATCTCCATACGTTTGGTCTTCTGTTCCAACCAGCTGGAATAGTTGCCTTTCCAAGGAATGCCTTCGCCACGGTCCAATTCAAGAATCCATCCGGCTACGTGATCGAGGAAGTAACGGTCGTGGGTTACGGCAATTACCGTACCTTCGTACTGTTGCAAGTGTTGTTCCAACCAGTCGATAGATTCGGCATCGAGGTGGTTGGTAGGCTCATCCAAAAGAAGTACATCAGGCTTTTGCAACAACAATCGGCATAGAGCTACACGACGACGCTCACCACCGGAGAGATGTTCTACCGACTGATCTTCGGGCG
>NZ_JASLER010000012.1 GCF_030151085.1 Bacteroides sp.
GCACGTATGCGCTTACCGCCGGAGAATACGATCCATTCGGCAGTCAGACCGACGGAGGTCAGATTGCGGGGAGCGAGAGGGAAGACAAGTGTGTTGGCTCCTATTTGGTCCAATATCCCCGAAATGAATTGGTCGTCGGGCAAGAGCTGATGTACAAAGTCTTTGGCTGGATCGGTGAATTGAGAAAGAGGTTGCTTTACTTCTATCTTTTCGGACATGTGTACAAAGGTTCCGGCTCCTTGCAGGCTGGGATACCAAAGGGCATTCAGCTTATCCCGTTCGGCACGAGCGGTTTCGATGGCTTTGTCGGCTATTTGCAGGCTGCGGTTGCCGTGCTGCATCTGTTGCAGGGCGTCGGCAAAGCTGAGGGGGAGGGAAGTTTGTGCGGTTACTCCACCTGTGAAAAATAGTGCGCAGATAGCAACCGGAAACACTTTCCGGCGTAATAGATTATTCATAAGTTCGTTCGGTTTAGGAATTGTTTCAGGTAGAAACAAGAGGGGAGGTGGGATTGTTCAACTTTAAATTAAATGGGAGCTTGTTACCTCGTCCTAATGATGCCCTGAACGTCGCCCTAATGACGTGACGAGCCTCGCCCTAATGACGTGATGAGCCTCGCCCTAATGACGTGACGAGTCTCGCCCTAATGACGCAGGCAGTCTCTCCCTGACCTGCTGTTTGGTAACAGAATACCTAGACTCATAGCATAGATTATGAAAGGTAGTTAAGGCAATACTTGTGCAGGTTTTTAGTTTACATTATCTTTGCCGCCAGCTAAAACAAAACCAATGGAGAAACTTCATCCTATCATGTTTGCCGGTACCGGTAGCGACGTGGGCAAAAGCATTATCGCCGCCGCTTTTTGCCGCATCTTTCTGCAAGATGGTTATCGTCCTGCTCCTTTCAAGGCACAGAACATGGCGCTTAATTCATTCGCTACCCCCGAAGGGCTCGAAATAGGGCGTGCACAAGCTGTTCAAGCTGAAGCGGCGGGTGTACCTTGCCATACAGATATGAACCCCTTGCTGCTGAAACCTCAAAGCGATCACACTTCGCAAGTAGTACTCAATGGGCGTCCCATAGGGAATCGTAGTGCATACGAATATTTTCGAAAAGAAGGACGTGAGGAACTCAGGCAGGAAGTCTGCTCAGCCTTCGATCGTCTTGCTTTGCGATATAATCCTGTTGTGATGGAGGGTGCCGGCAGTATCTCCGAGATCAATCTGCGTGACACAGATCTAGTGAACATGCCTATGGCTATTCATGCCAAGGCTGATGTCATTCTGGTGGCCGACATAGACCGTGGTGGTGTATTTGCCAGTGCTTACGGTTCTGTGATGCTGCTTCGTCCCGAAGAACGTGAACGCGTCAAAGGCATACTTATCAATAAATTCCGTGGAGATATCCGTCTCTTTGAGTCGGGTGTAAAGATGTTGGAAGAGCTGTGCGGCATTCCCGTAGTTGGCGTCGTACCCTACTATAAAGACATCTATATTGAAGAAGAAGATTCCGTAGCACTTGCTACCAAATCCGTACGGGCCGAACGTGGTAAGGTAAACGTAGCTGTTATTCTGCTGCGCCATCTCAGCAATTTTACTGACTTCAATGTATTGGAACGTGATTCACGTGTGCATCTATTCTATACCAATAATGTGGAAGAACTGGCAAAAGCTGACATTATTTTGTTACCCGGCAGTAAGAGTACGCTCGATGACCTTTACGAATTGCGTCGTAATGGGGTAGCACAAGCTATTCTGCGTGCTCATCGTGAAGGGGCTACCGTAATGGGTATCTGTGGCGGTTATCAGATGATGGGGCAGGAAGTACTCGACCCCGATCATGTGGAAGGTGATATAGAGCGCTTGCCCGGTCTTGGGTTATTGCCTATTAGTACGCAGATGATGGGAGAAAAGGTGACGAGGCAAGTAAGATTCCGATTGAAAGAAGAATTAGGAATGATGACAGGCTATGAAATACACATGGGCACCACCGTCCCTATAGAAGATACTCCCGCATCTCCCTTAAATATACTCGAAGATGGGAGTACTGACGGTTACTTTGTGGATTCTACCTGTATGGGTACTTACATCCACGGTATACTTGATAATCCGCAATTTGTAGATTTCCTTCTCCGACCTTTTGCCGACAAATTGTCTGAGACACCGGAAACTTTCGATTACTATCGCTTTAAAGAAGAACAATATGACAAGCTTGCCCAGCACGTGCGCAAACATGTGAATATACCGCTTATCTATCAAATACTTACAGAAAAATCATGATTGAAGGACACGGAGACGACTCCTATAAATATAATCACCCGATAACGGCGAATTTCAGTTCCAATGTCTATAGCAAAGTGGATCTTTCTGATCTGAAAGCACATTTGTGCGCCCGGATCGAAGGCATTGGGAATTATCCCGAACCTGAACCCTACACACTCGAAGCTCACCTTGCACGCCGCCATCATCTGCCAGCCGATGCCGTATGCGTGACGAATGGGGCGACTGAAGCTATTTATCTTATAGCACAGACTTTCCGAGGTACCAATACTGCCATTGTGCAGCCTACATTCAGCGAATATGCCGATGCCTGCCGCATACATGGACATAAGGTTACTTCCTTATACCAACTTCCCACAGAAAAAGAAAGATTCCTTCTACCAGAAGAGGTGCGAATGCTTTGGCTCTGTAATCCGAATAATCCGACGGGAATAGTCATTGATAAAGCGTATCTTACTGAACTTATCAAACGTAATTCGCAGGTATGCTTCATCTTAGACCAGTCTTATGAATATTTCACCTTACGCCCTTTGTTTTCTCCTGCCGAAGCAGCGGAATTTCCCAACGTATTGTTATTGCACTCCATGACAAAGCGCTATGCTGTTCCTGGGTTGCGTTTGGGCTATATAACCGGTGACGGGGGATTACTGAAACGTTTACGTTCCCATCGTATGCCTTGGTCGGTAAATCAACTTGCCATTGAAGCAGGGCTTCATCTGCTGGAACACGATGTTCCCAATCCTTTGGATGTCCCCGCCTATTTGCAGGAAACAGCACGTCTGCGTACCGTCCTCCAATCTCTCGGCGGACTCGAAGTATGGGCTACCGAAACACATTTCATGCTGGTACGTCTTCGTTTTGGCAAAGCTTCCGCATTGAAAGAATATCTTGCCGGAGAACATGGCATTCTCATACGCGATGCTTCCAACTTCGACGGTCTTGACGAGCATTTCTTCCGCATAGCCACGCAAACGAGCGAGGAAAATGACAGGCTTGTGGAAGCAATAAAACAATGGATGATGATTTGAGTGAAGAGTTAATTAAGATGGAAAATATATTCATACTCTTAGGCATTGCCTTTAATTTAAACCTCCCCTTACTGACTGCTTGGCTGCTCGATCATTGGTTGGGTGATCCGCTTTGGATGCCCCATCCCGTAGTAGCTTTCGGTAAAGCGATCTCTTTTTGTGAGCATCGGTTGAACAAGGGGAACGGGCGTTTCATTAAAGGTACACTGATGACCGTCGTGCTTGTTGCCGGTATTTATTTGATTACTTTCTTCCTCCTTCGATGGGCTGCATTCTTTTCCCCGGGATTACTCCTGACCCTACAGATTCTTTTGATATTCTATTGTTTGGCGGGAACTACATTGGTTCGTGAGGTTCGCGAGGTTTTTAAAGCTGTTGACCGTTCTTTGGAAGAAGGCAGAAAGCAGGTAGCCCGTATTGTAGGACGCGATACTTCCGGATTATCTGCACAAGAAGTGCGTACCGCTGCTTTAGAAACATTAGCCGAGAATCTTAGCGACGGGGTGATAGCACCTTTGTTCTGGTATCTTTTATTGGGAGTTCCGGGTATGCTTGCCTATAAAATGGTGAATACGTTGGACTCGATGATAGGATATAAAAACGAACGATATCGTAAATTCGGCTGTTTTGCTGCTCGTCTGGATGATGTTGCTAATTATATTCCTGCCCGCCTGACGGCATTTCTTATGGTGTTGGCTTCGGGACGTCTTTCGCTGCTCGCATTTGTCGGCAAGTATGGAAATCAGCATGCCAGCCCTAATTCCGGTTATCCTGAAGCGGCTCTTGCAGGGATTCTGAATTGTCGTTTCGGAGGTCCGCATAATTATTTTGGAGAGGAAGTATGGAAACCTTATATCGGCTGTAATGATCGGCTTCTGAATACTGAAGATATGCGTATTTCTGTTCATATCAATCGACGTGCAGAGTGGTTGATGGTCGTATTGGTAATTTTAACAGCAACATTGTCTTCATCTTACTTTTAAAACGTTGTTATTCTAACTATTTCTTTGCTCGTTCGAAAGAATGTAATATATTTGTAACATTGAATAGCAAGAAATTGCATAGGACAACTCAATATATTACATGAGGAAATTATTAAAATACATATTATATTTCCTATTTTGTGCCGGAAACACTTTCCTTCTTTTGGCAGAAGACAAAGAAGATTCGCTGAGAAAATATGATGCAAGCGTTGTGGAAGAAGTAATATCCTTATTTCATACCAGCCTTGGATTTGATTATTTGACCAAAGAAGAAAGCGATTCACTGAATATTGCCGGATTATTGACTTTTTTGGATGATTCCAAGCAGTACAAGTCTTATTTTGAATTCGAAAGGATACTCATTAAATCTTACCTTTTTCGTGGAGAAGTACGTATGGCTATTGCACAGAGCGAACAGATGTACTCTAAATCACGAGTTTTATCATATCCGTTAGGTGATGCTCTTGCTTTAAATGCTTTGGGAGAAGTTTATACCTATACAGGTAGGTATAAGGAAGCCGGTATTGCATACGAAAGAGCTTTGGACATACTGGATAGAATGAAAGGAGAGGATGTGCACATTCGGATGTTATTGGTGGAATTGATTAATTATAAAATCCTTATACAGGATAAAGGTGCTGCCGGTCACTATATCTCACGGTTGAATTCTTATCCCGAAAATCAGATTTCAGTGCAAGAATTGGCTATACGGCATATCACGAATGCCCAATATCAACTGTTTCGGAATAATGTGGAAGCTGCACGCCAGCACCTTAACCAAATAGAAAAGATAAGAATGCAACTGATACCTGGTATTCAGCAATTTCTTTTTATTGTAAATGCGCGGTATCTGGTAGCAATTGAAGATTTCGAAAAGGCATTGGAGGAATACGATAAGTTTTTGCAAACGGAATATTCTCAAGGCGACCAAAATATTTATAAAGAAACCCTGCATGAAAGAGCTGATTTGTTGGTGAAAATGGGGCGAAAGGAAGATGCTTATAAACAATTAGGAAAACTGTTCTCGTTCATTAAATCTTCTTTTGACAAAAACTACCCCAAAGAAATAGAGCAACTCAGTACTCGTTTTCAGGCAGACCAGTTAGCTTATCAAAATGAACATGACCGCCTTGTTTCCATGCGTTTTTATTTGGCTGGTATAGTTTTATGTTCGATACTTCTAATATTGTTCCTCTTTCTCAGTTGGAAGAAGATATTCTATCTCAGACGTTCAGTTCAACGTCAGGAAGCAATGAAACTAAAGGCAAAGTCTGCGATACAACGCAAGAATTTATTTCTTTCTAATATGAGTCACGAGGTTCGTACACCCTTGAATGCTATTGTTGGTTTTTCAGCTGTATTGACGTCGGACGATGAGACTTTTGATGATGAATCCCGTCAGGAGTTTTGTGAAATTATTAAAGTGAATTCTTTCCAGTTATTGAAATTGATTAATGATATTCTGGATTTCTCGGATTTTGAAAATGATAATATTACTTTCCATATTCAGCCCTACGATGCAGTGAAACTTTGTAATGAGGTTGTCGAGACAGTAGTTGCTTCCCGTAAATTGCAGGTGGAAATGCGCTTTGATACTGAATTGACGGAATTGATGATAGATACTGATGATACACGTCTTCGGCAAGTACTGATCAATTTATTGGTGAATGCTACTAAATTTACAGAGAAAGGTTCTATTATCCTGAATTTGAAACTGACGGATAATGATACAGCACTATTTTCAGTAACAGATACTGGTTGTGGTGTTCCATTGGAAAAGCAACAATTAATTTTCGAACGGTTTGAGAAATTAAATGATTTTGTGCAAGGAACTGGATTGGGGCTTTCTATTTGCCGATTGATTGTAGATTATATGAATGGTAAGATATGGGTGGACAATCAATATAAAGACGGTGCACGTTTCTGTTTTACTCATCCTTTGAAGCATAACTCTGAAAACCCTCAAACATAGCCATATGAAACGGATAATACTTATCATAGTCGGTATGCTTTGTGGATATTTTAGTCCGCTAATAGCTGTGGATATCAATGCCGGTCGGTATCAAGACAGTATCTTGAAGGTGGTGGATGCTTTACCACCCAGTTTGGTGAGGTTGGCATATCTAAAAAACATTGCTTATAAGCATCAATATGAACCTTATAATATGACTTTTGCAACGCGCTTATATCAAGAAGGGCAGCGGCAGAATAATGTGCTTTACGAAAATCTAGGGGCCTATTATTTAGCTATATGCTATGATAAAAAGCACGATGCGGATAGTTTGTCTTATTGGGTGGATATTTTGGAAAATTTTGCTCCTCAAGTTGGTAATTATGATTATTATCTGGAAGAGAAAGCTGCTATAAGTCGCGCTCTTGCTTCAAAACGACAAGTAGAAAAGGCGATTTATATAGCAAAGGAGACTCTGAAAGAGTCTATTAAATATAAAAGTAATAACGGAAAGATAGCTGCCTATAACAGCTTGGGCTGTGCATATTCAGTATCAAGTCGTTCTAATGAAGCGTTGGATATTTTCTTGAAAGCTTATAAAAGCTTCTCTCCTCAGACAAAAACAAGTTTAAAAGTGGATATCCTTTCGCGTATTTCTCAAGTTTATGGGAATGCCGGATATGATAGTTTGAAATTACCGTATTTAATAGAAATGGATTCCACTTTGCAAACTGTAATTTCTAAAGAACCCAATTGTCGGAAAAACTGGACTAACTTTGAAGTTGATTGTGAGATAAAGTATATTCTGCACTTCATGAACCGTAAGAATTTTGCAATGGCTCAAGAGCATATTGAGAAAGCTAAAAAGTTATTGGATTCACATGTTGATCCAGTCTTTTGGCTGAATGTACAGCTGGTTCAGCTTCAGTATTATGCTAAAACCTGTGAGTATGACAAAAGTATTGCTTTGGTAAACGAGGTGATTCCTACGGTTTTGCAGAATCATGTAACTGTATTTGCTACGCTTATCAATTACAAAGCGAGTACCCAATACGAAAAAGGGGATTTGGATGGGGCAATCGAGACGCTTCATTATCTGATTAACAAGCAAGATTCTTTGAATAGTGCTTTCTCTACCAGTCAGTTGGAACAAGTAAAAGATATCTATCATATTGACGAACTTTTGCAGGAAAAGCAGAAGATTCAAGATACCAATTACGGTAGAGGATGTGTGATTCTTATTATCCTGATACTGTTAATGCTAATATTTTATATATATACGCGCATCCTTTCCAGGAAGATATCTATTGCTGAAAAGATGACAGTAGAAGCTGCTTTACAGGCCGAAGAGGAGAATAGAACTAAAGATCGTTTAAAATCAGAAATAAGTCATGATATCCGTACTCCATTGAATGCTGTGGTTGGTTTTGCCGAGCTATTAACCGAATCGAAAGAATTGGATCAGGATACTAAAAAAGAGTATGGCCAGATTATCCAGACCAATGCCGAAAATCTTTTGGAATATATTAATAGTATTCTGGAATTATCCCGTTTGGAGTCCGGTAAAATCCAATACGAAAGAACCGAATGTGATATAATTCAGTTATGTCGTCAAGTAATAACAGCAATCAATGCGAAGGAAGATTCTAAAGTATCAGTTATTTTACAAACAGAAGTTGAAAGTTTGCAGGTACAAACTGATAAGCAGTGGTTTGAGTCCTTACTTACCAGCCTTTTAACACCTGTAGAGAATGATGAGGAATATTATCAACCAATTGTTTGTGTAAACTATGATCATAT
This sequence comes from Bacteroides sp., assembly GCF_030151085.1. Classification (GTDB taxonomy): domain Bacteria; phylum Bacteroidota; class Bacteroidia; order Bacteroidales; family Bacteroidaceae; genus Bacteroides. Next base: position 8,042 of record NZ_JASLER010000012.1, read on the forward strand.
AAAATCCATCCTCTGCTTTGATGTCTTAAATGCTCCATTGGCAAAAGCCCGTTTTGAGAATAAAACGAGCTTGATTCGGCATGAGATCAATGCTCACTTTGTGCATTCTTCCGGAGGCATTTATAAAGTACAGGCTGAAGCGGAGGAAGGACCTATTATTTCGTTTACAATTCCATTATAAATCAATTCTTATAATACCTCCATAAGGAGTCAATGCGCTAAATGCTTCCGAGGGTTTAATGAGCCCGGCATAAATTTGTGCGCAGATTAGTACACCTCCATGCGCAAAGATACCTACCTTTTTATAAGGTTTTGTTTTCAGTTCGTCAAGGAACTGACTGACACGATGGTATTGCATAGCAAATGATTCTCCACCAGTGGCGGCTACATTCAGATAGTCGGCATACCACTCTTTTATGCGGGGATCATCGTTGTGGTCGAAGGACTTCATTTCCCAGCTACCGAAGTTTATTTCCATAATCCGTTTATCTCTTTCAGCATCCGGAAACCCACAATACGTGGCAAGGCGTACACAACGAGAAAGAGGGCTGGTATAGACATGGTCGAAAGGTAAATAAACTTTTAATTTTTCGGCTGTAACGGCAGCTTCTTGTTCAAAAGTAGGTTTTAAAGGCACGTCAGTTTGTCCGTAACATATTCCCGGAGGAACATCTACTGATGTATGTCGGATGAGTATAACTTCCATAATTATTGAGTGGTTAATGATTTGTTTTTTTATTATAAAACGTCTATTGTTCGACATATATTAATGCAAGACTTCCTATATAGAATGAGAGTTCGCAAAGAAGAAAGGTGGCTCCACAACAATCACCGGTATATCCTTGCAAACGTCGTTTTATTAATCGGTATAGCAAAAAGAAAGTGAGTAGTGGAAACAGGGTGGCAGGCCATATCCCGATAGGAAGAAATAAGATAAAAGGTAATGCGCCGCCAACAAAAGCTGTTAGCAATTCACTCCAACTCATACGATTGTACACAACCTTGGCTTTGCTATCTTCTTCTTTTCTTGCGTAAGGCAGATAATTAATAAGCTGTGATGCACAAAATTTAGACCAACAATCGCCACAGAAAACAAGAATACAAAGCGTGTTTAGCGGCAAGTTACTGAGTTGAAAGAACAAAAGAAAATAGAGTATCAAAGCGATGACTCCATAGCTGCCAATATGGGAGTCTTTCATGATTGCAAGTATTCTTTCGCGAGTTGTACCGCCGCCAAATCCATCGAAGAAATCAGCAAGACCGTCTTCGTGCAGGCATCCGGTGATTAACAATCTTGCGATAATGGCTAGTATCCAAGCGATGGATAATGGCAATATTTGTCCGCTCAGCCATAGAACGCCTGCCATAATTCCCCCTGTCAACCATCCTACCCACGGCCAATTAGGTACTACATGCTTAAAGCATTCTGCCGGAACTTCTTTGATTTTCCAGAAGGGTAGACGTGTGAAAAATATAAATGCCGCTAATAGATTCATTGTAGCTCAAGTATTATTTCTCAATTTTTTATTCTCAATTTAAAAATATTTTGTGATTGAGGCGTGTGCAAAATTATCCATCTCATTAATCATTCTCACAGCAGAGTCAACAATAGGATAAGCACAGATTGCTCCAGTACCTTCTCCGAGGCGTAATCCTAAGTGCAGTAATGGATTAGCGTTAATTGAATCAAGTATCAGTTTATGTCCGGATTCATCTCCACAATGACCGAAAATAGCATAATCCAGTACTTCTTTGTGCAATTTGCTAGCAGCTAAAATGCAGTTGGTCATAATAAAACCATCTACAAGAATTACCATTTTCAATTCAGTAGCCTGCAACATAGCACCCACAGCCATAACCATTTCCAAACCACCAAAATAGCGGATTATATCATGGGGAGAATTATCCCCCTTATAATTGTCGAGCGATTGCTTCAGTACCTCATATTTATGACGAATGCCTGAATTATCTAATCCGCTTCCTGCACCAACACATTGCTCTAAAGGAATTCCAGTAAAACAAGTCATCCACATAGAAGACGAAGAAGTATTTCCGATACCCATTTCACCGAAACTGAGGATATTGCTTCCTTCTTCATGACAACGGCGTACTATTTCAGCGCCGCGTTCCAGGCAAAGTTCCATTTCTTTTTCGGTCATGGCTGCTTCGTGTAGGTAGCTGCGAGTACCTTTACGTACTTTCATATTGATTATGCCTTTATCATAAGGGAGATCGTAATCTACTCCCGCATCTACAATTTTCAAGGTAAATCCATGCTGGCGGCAAAGGAAGTTTATACCTGCTCCTCCATGAAGGAAATTGCTGATTTGCTGCCAAGTGATTTCTTTTGGGGATAGACTAACACCTTCTTCTACGATTCCATGATCCGCAGCAAAAATAATATTTTGTGGATGCTGTAAAGTTGGAGTTAGTGTTTGTTGGATGAGACCTATTTGCAATGCCAGTTCTTCTAAAGTTCCTAATGAACCTTTAGGTTTTGTCAGATTATTGATTTTGTCTATGAGGGCAGGACGGATAGTTTCGTCAGGACGAGTAATATGAAATGTTTTCATTGTTTTATTATATATAAGTGAAGTCGTTTTATTTAATTTTTACAGGAATGCCGGATACCATCAAAAAGACTTCGTCTGCATGAGCTGCGATGTATTGATTCATCCATCCCTGCATGTCAGTGAATTTTCGTTGTATCTCATTGTCTGAAGTGCCGCCTAACCCTATTTCGTTAGTGACAAAGATAAAAGTAGCGTCCTGTGCCGTAAAACGGTCAAACTCTGCTTTAGCGGCAGCAAGTGCTCTATCGGTGTCCGATTTTAAGTCGAAAAAGAAGTTGGTACACCACAATGTAATACAGTCTATGAGGATAATACGACCTTCCAACTGGTGGCGGCTGAGTTCTTTTTCTTCTTCAATATTGGTCCATTCCGGTCCGCGTCGTTCTTGGTGATGGATTACCCGCTTACGAAATTCTTCGTCCCAGATACGTGCCGTAGCAAGGTAAATAGGATTGGGAGAGAAACTGAGTGCTAAATTTTCAGCGTATGTACTTTTGCCCGAACGAGCTCCTCCGGTGATTAATATAATTCTTTTCATTGATGCCTGGATATTTTGCATGGCAAATGTACATGAATTCTATGGCAGTGGCAAGGAATACTGCTGAAAAGAATACACACTTTTATTCCGGATACAAAAAGTGATACTCTTGTTGTTTTCTCTTAGGTAGTTTATGAATAACCTCTTGTACAGAATGATTAATCAGTTCTTTTATCAGGTCGTCAGGAACACCCTCTTCCAGATATACAGTTATCCAATACTTTTTATCAGAAAGGTAGCCAAAAAGGATACCATCATAACATTCCATTAATTCAGCCGATTTTCCGGATTACATTTCATGTTGGCCCAGAACCGTCCTTCTTTTGGGCGTAAGGAAGCAAAAGTGAACATTTTGTCCATTACTTTAAAGACAAGAATGTGTTCATCGAAAGGAAAGCTTTCTGTTGCTCCTTTTACAGTAAGACAATACTCCCTGAATTCTTCGATATTCATAGTTGATTATGCTTTAATGGAATACGCAAAAGTAGAAAATAAAATGAAAAAACTCTTGTCTTTTTCAGGAGAATTTTGTTACCTTTGCCAACGTTTTACAACAGTTTGCGGCAGTAGCTCAGTTGGTAGAGCATCAGCTTCCCAAGCTGAGGGTCACGAGTTCGAACCTCGCTTGCCGCTCGATTGATAATCAAGCAGTTACATTCGATGTAGCTGCTTTTTTTGTGCTATTTATAAAATTATCAATGAGGAATTAAAGGTTTTTGATGGCTATTTCTTATATTTGTGGTGCAAATTTGGTGCAAATATAATGTGCTTTTGCACCATTAAAAACGGAACTATGGCTACTGCTAATTTTTATCTTGATACCAGAAGAGCGAAAGAAGGAAATCGATTTCCTATCAAACTTCGTATTCAACACAATGGGAAGTTTCTAATTTCTATTGGGTTTGATGCTACACAAAAAGCATGGACTGGAAATTCTTATACTAAGGAAGAGCCTAATTATAAAATAAAAAATACCGCCATTAGGAACATACTGGCTTCCATTGAAAACGTGCTTCTTCTGTTGCATTCTACCGGTGGTCTAAGGTCTATGACTGATAAACAGCTAAAACAGCATTTAGAAAGTCTGCTTACTGGGAACAAGAAAACTGAGAGAAAATTTGTAGATTACTTGGATGAATTTGTCGCCTTAAAGAACAATTTAGGAACAAAGTCCGTGTATGGCACTACTCGGAATAAAGTTGTAGAGTTCGACCCTGATTGTACTTTTGATACTATGGATAAGAAGTGGCTAACATCCTTTGAAACATGGATGGCTGAAAATATGAAGGTTAACGCATATGCTATACATCTTCGCAATATACGTGCTGTTTTTAATTATGCTATAGACGAGGAGATAACCACTTTATATCCGTTTCGCAAATTCAAGATAAAGAAGGAAGAAACAAGAAAACGTTCTTTGACCGTAGAACAGCTTAGAATACTACGGGATTTCCCCTGTGAGGATTATCAAGTGAAATACAGAGATATGTTCATGTTGATGTTTTACCTTATAGGAATCAATGCTGCTGACTTATTCATGGCTACACCGAATCAGCTCGTAAATGGGCGTTTTGAGTATAAGAGAGCAAAAACCCACAAATTATATTCAATAAAAGTGCATCCGGAGGCTATGGCTATTATTGAAAAATATCGAGGAAAAAAATACTTGCTCAATATCATGGATGAATACCTTGACTATAAGAACTTCCTTCATCGTATGGGAATCGTTTTGAAGCAAATAGGAGAAGTTGAAAGAGTAGGGCGAGGTGGGAAAAAAGTGCGGCAACCTTTATTTTCTGATATATCCTCATATTGGGCCCGACATACATGGGCTACGATTGCTGCTTCTCTTGATATTCCTAAAGAAACTATTTCTGCCGGACTTGGGCATGAGATAGGTTCGGGGGTAACAAGTATTTATATAGACTTTGACCAAAAGAAGGTGGACAAAGCAAATAGGAAGGTGATTGATTATGTGTTTCACCTGGAAGAAGGTAAAGAAAAAGCCGGAGGTTAGTCCGGCTTAGTTTTGAGATGCAATCTACTATACAATTGCTGTTTTTGATGGTAGAATTGAAATGTTAATATTATACTTTGTTGAATTTAATAATATCTCTTATATCTGAATATGATTTAATGTTTTTGAGATTCTCAGGGATTTCCATTTCTAATTGTTTGAAGGCAGGTTCATATTTAGCAATAATATCTTCTACGCAATTAAATCCATATCCTCCATCTCCAAATCTCTCGAAATCGCTGATAATGCAATCCATGAGTTCTTTCTTGGCAAGTTCCTTGTCATCATATAAAAGAGCCCTTCGTATATTCCAAGTTTTATCTTTCTCGCACTGAAGTTTCTTTGTGATTTTACTAATATCGTTTGTCATTCCCCACATCTTAAAGAAGAGAATGATTTGCAATACTCCGAATACGAGTAGTACGATGGTTAAAAAGTCAATCATAATTTTATTACTTATTTTATTGAGAATACATATAATTCTTTATCTACAGGTTTCTTGCTGCTAAACTTCATGCTTGTTTTTGATAAATCCAGTATGCCATTCCATATATTGTCACTACTTGAGAAGGTGATTTCATTTCCACTCACTTGATATGAAGTCGTGAAACTGTTGTCGGTTAATGTTTCCTTTTTTTCTATACTGGTATATCTTCGTATGTTCAAAGAGTAAGTGTAATTACCATCTAATGGCAGAACTAGAATATCCCCCGATGTGCTTGCTTGATAAATGCCATAGCTTTTAACAGTGATAGCTACGTGGGTAGTTCCATATAATGTGCCAATGTATGTTCCCTCTTTAAATTTATAATCACAGTTGCCAATAGAACTATTGGTAATTTGAATGTGTCGATAAGCTTTCTCTTTGTAGGTGCAGTCATTAGTATTGAACTCTAATAATGCGTCTATATGATTACTATGTCCTTCCTTTTTGCACAAATCAATCGTTTCTTCATTTTCTGTAATTTGATGTTCTCCAACTGTGTATTTTAAAGAAGGGCAAATTTGTAATATGCTTTTAAGCTGATGTTCATTCTCGTAGTCTTCATACTCTTTTAATATGTGCTCATTATCTTCGGAGTGATATAACCATGAAGTATTTGCGAGTAATTTTTCTGTTTTATCATTTGGATCTTCATCCTCTGATGAGCATGAGGAAAACATCATCGGAAACATCACTGCAAAAAATATAATCTTTTTCATTATTTGTTATTTTAATTTGTTATTTTAACCATTTAGCAACTCCACCATGATGTGAACACGTTCCTCTTCTACTTCTGCTGAAACTATATGTCCCATCTCTGCATAAAGCAGTCGCTCCTGAAGGTGCAGAATTATAATGGGTTGGTGATTGTACTCGTTCTCCTTTTGAGTTTGTATAATACTTAACTGACTCACTAGATCTGTTTGAATATTCGATCTTTTGTTTTGAAAGATATTTGGTAGAGACATAGCCAATCTTTCCGTTGTAGCTAACAGGAATCCATATACAGTTACAATCTTCATCAATAGTAACTTGTGTACCTTTAGGAATTTGAGCTATAATTGAAGAAGTAGTATTAGGAGCTTCTCGTAAATTTAGATTGGTGGTTACATACCTTATTGTATCTTGCGCATTTACATTTAATGCAAAGAAAAAGGAGATAAGTATAAATAATATCCTTCTCATTCTCTTGTAAGTTTATGATTTACAGATAATAAAGTGTATTTTCTCATATGAGTTAAATTTCTCGACATCAAGTTTTATTCCTATTTTGTCTACTCTTTTTAAGAAGTACTTCACAACTTTATTGTATTCTGATTGGTAATATTCATTACGTTCTTTGTAGCTCATATTGTCTTCATCTCCATACTCCTTAATCGTTTTGTTATATAGTTCTATTAAGCTCTTGTGGAATGCTTTTGTATATAACTTAAACGCTTCACCATTTTCTCCATTTAAGGCATGGATTTGAGCTTCGGTTATTATCTGGTCTTCCATCTCAGGCTGTACCTCAAGTTTTTCTCTAATTTTGTCTACATCGTTAGTCATTCCCCACATCTTGAAGAAGAGGATGATTTGTAATACTCCGAATATAAGGAGTATGATAGATAAAAAGTCAATCATGATATTATTGTTTTAGTTTGTTTTTTAATTCAGATTTATACTTTCTAGTATTTTTATAGATTCTCTATATTGGTCTGCTTGTGGCACTTTCTCGAATTCAACTGTTTTGTCGTAGTTGTTTTTAACAACCTCTTGGATTTCATCTAATGTAACTTTAAAAAACTCTCTTCGGTTATTAATCATATTAACCTTCTTGTTTTCAAAAGCACGATGTAATGCTGCTTCTAGTTTCGGAGCATCGTCCGAGAAAATCATAGCATGGACATCAAATTTAAAAGGAACCGAAGCGTCACCTAATTCATCCACTCTTTCCATAGGGTCAAGCCTTCGAGTCATGCCTATTTTATATACGTCTTCGCCAAATGAGCCAATGTTAGATATTATATAGACATATCCGGCCTTTTTATTAGCTTCTCGGTAATCAATGTCTTTAATTGCAACATCAAGTTTTGTAAGATGAGATTCTATGTCTTGTCTTCTCTCTAAGAGCACTTCCTTTTCAACCTCATCACAAGACTCAAGTTGTTTATTTAATTTCAGAAGTGCATTTGTATAGTGTCTCTGTTCTTTTTCAATATCTTTTCTAGCTTCTTCTATCTCTTTTTGAAGTTTGGCTTCTTCACGCATTTGCTCTCGTATGCGCTTTTGTTCTTCTTTTTCTTCTTGCTTCTTTACTGCATATTCGTAAGCTAATTGCAACTCATCTATTTTTAAAGATAAATATTCGTATGAAATGGAAACAGCACTTTTGGAGTTCATTTTATTTAAAGCCTCAAAAGACTTGCGTATCTTTTCTGAAAAAGCAGATATGTTATTGAACTTCACTTTGCTTATAAGTATATCGCATTCGTCATTGAAACATCGAAGAATTTGCTTGATATTTTGATTTGTCATAACTTGGCCTTGTGCTTCACTTCCATTTAAAGTCCAATTAGTGGAGCAAGTTGCAGCAGTTTTAAATAAAATCATATTCTTCTGCTCGGTTTTAACCGCATCTAGTCTATCTTTATATATTTCAGAGTTAGCAAAGTCGTAAATTGGAGAATACATGCCAAATTCTTGTAGAAGTATTGTTTCATCAAGTTCTACGATTTCTCCTTTTTTATTTTGTATCTCTTCGGATAACTCCTTAATTTTAGATTTAAGTAGAGTTATTTCTGACTGTTGATTTTCTATTATTTTTTCAGCCTGTTCTTCCTCGGATTTTATTTTAGACAGTATTTCGCTTTTCTTATTGTCCAAATCTGCTATCTCTTTGAATTTGGAAAGAGATCCGCATTCTTTTTTAAGTTCTTCAATCTTTAAATTGAGCTCTCTTTCTTTATTTGCTGAAATCGCTAAGTCTTTTTTAAGGCAGATTATTTCAGCAAATTCTTTTTGTTTTAGGAAATCAAAAAATGCCATAGTATTAGATTTTGGATTGTTTGTATATGTTCTATGCGTATTGGTT
>NZ_JASLER010000019.1 GCF_030151085.1 Bacteroides sp.
CCTGCACATCAACAAGATCAAAGTAATCCAAAGTACCTTCAGGAAGAAGAAGGCGATAACCATTTAACTCCATAATCAATTAATTTGCAGGCAAAGATAAAAAATTATAATTTTATCCCCTCAGGTTTTTACATTGATCCATCTTCGTGGATACTTACTACTCCGCTTTTAGTTACCAATTTGCAAACCTTTTGTAGACATTTACAAACCTTTTTTGTCTATTAGAAAACCTTATTTTGGGCAATGCCGTCTAATTTTACCAACCGAAACTAACAAGAATAATCCATGAATCACATTGAAAGATTTTATGCCACAGTGGAGCGGAGACCGATAGATCGGCCGGCTTCCTGGCTGGGAATTCCAGATCCCAAAGCTATACCTGCATTGTTCTCACATTTCGGGGTAAAGAATATGGACGAACTAAAAGCTGCCCTGGGAGATGATGTTTATCCGGTGGAAATACCTTATCATTCTCCGGAGAGTAATGCAATTTATGCTGCATTTAATTTTGCCAAGGGCGGAGTGATTAACGTTGATGAACGTACACTCACTGCACCGGGTTTCTTTGAAGATTACTCGGACCCGGAAAAGGTGGATGACTTTCTATGGCCCGATCCGGAGAAGTACATCGATCCTGAGATATGCCGCGAAGCAGTAAAGGCAGTGCCCGAAGGATATGCAATTATGGGTATTGCATGGTCATCACATTTTCAGGATGCTTGTGCAGCCTTCGGTATGGAGACGGCATTGATTAAGATGATGATGGAACCGGAAATGTTCAAAGCGGTGATAGACCGCATCACGGACTTCTATCTTAAAGCAAACGAGATATTCTACAAGGCCACTGAGGGACTGATACATGCAGTGCTGATTGGCAACGACTTCGGTAGCCAAAACAACTTGATGGTATCGCCGGATATGTTACGGGAGTTTGTATTGGACGGCACGCAGAAAATGATTGAGCAGGCTAAACGGTACAACCTAAAGGTAGTGCATCACTCGTGCGGTAGTATCTATGATATTATACCCGACTTGATAGAGTTGGGGGTGGACGTGATTCATCCCATACAGGCACTGGCCACCAAGATGGAACCCGGCCGGCTGAAACAGGACTTCGGGACGCAGGTATCATTCTGCGGCGGAGTCGACGCTCAATACTTGTTGGTAAAGGGAAGCCCTGAGGATATTCGTAATAAGGTAAATGAACTGGCAGGCATTTTCCCGACCGGATTGATTATCTCACCCAGTCACGAGGCTATCCTAACCGACATTCCTCCCGAGAATATAGAAGCATTGTTCAATACCATCAAAAAATTATAAACCATGAAAAGATACGGTAGTGTTATTGGCCTGAGGCCGGAAAAATTGGAAGAGTACAAAGAATTGCACGCAGCTGTGTGGCCTGGAGTGCTGAAAATGATTAAGGAATGCAACCTGAACAATTATAGTATCTATTATAAGGATGGATATTTGTTCAGCTACTACGAATATGTAGGCACCGATTACGAAGCGGATATGGCTAAAATGGCAGCTGATCCTGAAACACAGCGGTGGTGGGCAGTGTGCAAACCATGCCAACAGCCACTGGAAACACGGACCGATGGTGAGTGGTGGGCAGATATGGAAGAACTTTTTCATTTAGACTGACCGCTGTTATGATGAAATCTATATTGCGTTCTCCAACAGGGAAAAGCTTTCTGGTAGCTTTCTTGCTTGTTTCAAGCCTCTACCTGATGTGGGGATGTGCCCACGGCTTACTGGATGTGCTGAATAAGCACTTTCAGGGAGTGTTCGACATGACGAAGGCCGAATCGGGCTTTGTACAATTCTCTACCTACATAGCTTACTTCCTGATGGCACTTCCGGCAGGTTTCCTGATGCGGAAAATAGGTTATAAGAAAGGAATCATCGTAGGATTATTACTGTTTGCCTTCGGAGCACTGGCCTTTGTGCCGGCAGCTTTCTTGCATTCGCCTATACCATTCCTTGTGGCCTTGTTTATTCTGGCTTGCGGACTGTGTATCATTGAAACCGGTGCACATCCGTATATCACGGCTATGGGACCGGAAGAATCGGCTGCTCAGCGTATAAACATCGCAGCGGGATTTAATGGCGTCGGTTGGATTATCGGGCCGGTTATTGGCGGTGCACTGATATTCGGTGCGGACGCGAACGATGATATGGCGCTGGCCAAACCTTATATGCTGGTAAGTGGCGTGGTGTTGCTGATTACACTGGTATTTGCACTGACTAAATTGCCACAGATTACTTCCACCGACAAACCAGCCTTGGCAACGGATAGCAGCCATAAGTCCATCTGGCAGTACAAAAGCTTTGTATTTGCTGTGGCTGCACAGTTCCTGTACTGCGGTGCGCAAACGGGGATATTCAGTTTCTTTATCAACTATGTGACGGAGCTCGATCCTTCGCTAAGCGATTTGCAAGCTTCGCAGTTGCTGGGCTTCGGGGGGATGTTTCTCTTTCTGGTTGGTCGATTGAGCAGTAGCTTTATTATGCGGTGGATAAAGCCGGACAAGCTGTTGCAAATCTTCGGTCTGTTGGCTACTGTTTGCATGGTGCTGGTCATTGCATCTGTGGGTAAAGCATCATTGTATGCACTGTACGCCTCCTTCTTCTTTATGTCGATGATGTTCCCCACCATCTTTGCACTGGGAGTAGAAGGAATGAACGATATGCAGACCAAAAAGGCATCCTCGTACATTGTAATGGGGGTAGCCGGAGGAGCTGTGTTTCCGGTGTTAATGGGGCTTATCGGGAAAGAGAATATGGGCTTAGGTTTCATCCTGCCACTGCTAAGCTTCCTGTTTATCACCTACTTCGGACTGAGACAAAATAAATTAAAAACGAATCAAAAATAGAATTAATTATGCATACAATACTTACAGAAATAGCCGATTGTGTTGAAATCGGTAAGATAAATCTCGCTTCCCCGTATCCACCTGCAATGAAAGGCAAGGAGGGAGTAGACGAACTGACAGTGAAAGCACTGGAAATGGGTATCAGCCCCTCGGAAGTGTTGTCGGGCGGACTCATTTTGGGCATGGAAAAGGTCGGACGAAAGTTCAGGGACAATGAAATATTTGTTCCACAGGTACTAATGAGCGCCAGAGCCATGGCCGCTGCTATGAAGCACTTGAAGAAATACTTCAATGACGGAAGTGTAAAGATCAAAGGAAAGTTTATCATTGGTACCGTGGAAGGTGATTTGCACGACATCGGAAAGAACCTCGTCAGCATGATGGTTGAAGGTAATGGTTACGAAGTAATAGACCTCGGTGTAGATGTGAATTCCGATAAATTCATAAATGCCATCAAGGAAAATCCCGAAGCCTATGTGGGTATGTCGGCCTTGCTTACTACCACCATGGTGAATATGCAGAAAATCAATAACGAGATAAAGAAAGAGTTCCCCGGTATCAAAACCCTTATCGGTGGTGCTCCCGTAAGCGGCGAGTTCGCACAGGAGATAGGTGCTGATTATTATGCCTCAGGGCCTCAGGACTTAGTCGAAATTCTAAACACATTAACACAAGCATCATGACCGAAAGACGAAATATGAAAGAATGGATAAGCAATGTGATAGCCGAAAAGAAACGCATTGCTATCCCCATTATGACGCACCCTGGTATCGAAATGACGGGGCGCTCTATCCGCGAAGCCGTGCAAAGTGGCGAATGCCATGCAGATGCCATTCTTAAGCTTCATACAGCTTTTCCTTCGGCAGCTACCACCGTAATCATGGACTTAACGGTAGAAGCAGAAGCGTTTGGTTGCCAGATAGATTTTCCTGAGAATGATATGCCGCACATCAAAGGGCGTTTGGTTTCGACAGAAGAAGAGATTCGGAATCTCCGGGTACCTGAACTGAGTCAAGGTCGTATACCCGAATACTTGAAAGCGAACGAATTATCGGCTCGACGAATCACCGACAAACCGGTACTTGCGGGTGCTATTGGCCCATTCTCTTTAGCGGGGCGACTATTTGATATGTCGGAGATTATGGTAGCTTGCTATATGGAACCTGATGCAATAGGGATACTGTTGGACAAGTGTACTGAACTGATTATCAATTACTGCAAGGAATTGAAGAAGGTAGGCTGTAACGGCGTTGTCCTTGCCGAACCTGCTGCCGGATTGTTATCCAATGAGGATTGCTCGATGTTCTCCTCTACTTATATCCGCCACCTTGTCGAAGCTGTGCAGGACGATACTTTTATCGTTGTGCTTCATAACTGTGGCAACAAAGGCCAGTGCACCGATGCTATGCTTGAAACCGGTGCGGCAGCCTATCACTTCGGCAATGCGGCCCACATGAAGTCTATACTCGAAGTTTGCCCTGCCAACGTGCTGGTAATGGGAAATGTAGATCCGGTAGGGGTGCTCAAAATGAAAACTCCGGCTGAGATAAAACAGATCACACTGGATCTGCTGAAAGAAACGGCAGCTTTCCCCAACTTTGTGCTTTCCACCGGCTGCGACTTACCGCCTCATGTACCTGAAGCTAACATCAGTGCTTTTTATGAAGCTTTGAATGAATATAATGAATTGTATGTCGGAAGATAGTTTTCATAGGTTTGATTTAATATCCGGACAACTGAATATTTCATTCGAATCCGTCCTTGCTACCCTGTGGGTGACGGACGATTCGGATGAAAATCCGGTTGTAATCACTGCTCGTGAATTATATGCACAGCTCTCCGATATCTGCCAGATACGCGGAGGTTATGCCATCTTCCACCCTAAGGATATCGACTTTAAAGCCGGTAAGGTAACCATTGGAGATACTGTGCTTGATTGTGGTAGGCAGATTTGCGGATACCTCAGACATTCAGAACAACTTATTCTTTTCATCTGCACGGCCGGCGAAAAGTTTACTCAACTACGTCAGGATTTTGATAGAAATAATGATTACCTCAGCGGCTTTGTTGTCGATACTCTCGGCAGCATGGTGGTAGAAGGTGCAATGGACTACATACAACAACAAATAGAGAACAGCTATGCTGCACAAGGTTGCAAAATCACGAACCGCTATAGTCCCGGCTACTGTAACTGGCCCTTAGTAGATCAGCGGAAACTATTCGGACTACTCCCTTTAAACGACTGCGGGATACAGTTGACAAACAGTTCGTTGATGTTGCCCATAAAATCGGTCAGCGGTTTGATAGGCGTCGGTCAGCAGATAAAGAAAAGTAAATATGCCTGTGATATATGCAACAATAAGGAATGTATATATCGTAAGGTGAGAAACAAGAATAATGTAAACTTATAAACAGAAAAATAATGAAGAAATTTGGATTGATTTTCTTAGGATTAGGGATATTATTTGTTTTCAGCAGTTGCGTCTCCAGAAAAGAGATATTGAAATCAGATTATCAGGAAAACTGGGAATCACTATCAGCACACAAAGCAACACCCGACTGGCTCTACGATGCCAAGTTCGGTATATACTTTCATTGGGGAATATACACAGTACCTGCCTTCGGTAGCGAGTGGTATCCAAGGTTCATGTTCCAGGAAGGAACAGGTAATTATGCCTATCATAAAGAACATTTCGGCGATCCGGCTAAATTTGGCTACCATGATTTCATTCCACTTTTCAAGGCCGAGCATTTCAATGCCGACGAATGGGTTGACCTGTTTGAAAAGGCCGGTGCACGTTTTGCAGGACCTTGTTCCGAGCATTGCGACGGCTTCTCCATGTGGGCATCAAAAATAAACCCTTGGAATTCAATGGATATGGGCCCTCATCGTGATGTCACCGGAGAGTTGAAGAAGGCGCTGAATAAACGTAATATGAAAATGATTGCTACTTTTCATCACGCTTGGCATCTACAAAGCTTTAATCCGGATAAACCGGACCAAAGAGATTTTGACTCCAGTTATTATCCTTTCATCGAAGGGATGCCTACCACATCGGAAGATTCGTTGTTGAAGATATTCTACGGCAATGTACCTTTGGAAGAATGGGCCGAGAAATATTGGTTTGGTAAACTCAAGGAAGTTATCGATGCGTATGAGCCTGATATTATCTGGCATGACTCAGCATTAGGCAGAGTGCCTGAAAAATGGAGAGTAAAATTCTGTGCCTACTACATTAACGAAATGGCCCGAAAGGGTAAGGAAGCCGCAATCGTGCGTAAGGGTGATATTCCCGTTTCAATGAGTATCGAGAACTACGAAAAGAGCCGTAAAACTACCGGAAACGACCGTCCATGGATGGCCGACGAAACGATAAGTACTAACAGTTGGAGTTATGTAAACGATATGGTAATCAGACCTTCGGCTGATCTCATTCATATTCTCTCTGATATCGTAAGCAAGAACGGAATCCTTCTACTCAACATTTCGCCCAAAGCCGATGGTACTATCCCGCAAGATCAGAGCGAAGTACTGCTCGAAATAGGTGCCTGGCTGAAGAAATACGGTGAGGCTATTTATTCTACCCGTCCGTGGTACACTTACGGAGAAGGACCTACCAAAGAACCAGATGGCGGTTTTGGTGACTGGGAAAAGTTTTTGAAACTGAAATATACCACGGATGATATTCGCTACACCACTAAGGATAATACGATTTATATCATCATTCAAGGTAATCCGGAAACAGGAAAACAGTACAATCTTGCTTCCTTTGCTTCCCAAAATCTACCCAAAGCAGTAGATATTGAGGAGATTACCTTGTTGGGTAATAAGGAAAACGTGACATGGAAACATACCTCCGATGGGTTGACGTTGACCGTGCCGGAGCATGATAGTAAGGATGGATCTATAGTATTTAAAGTGGAAGTAAATTGATACTGTAAGGTCGACTCAAAAATCTGTTTAGTAATACTAAATGAGGGTGAATTCTATGTTGGTGGGAGCTTGGGATTCACCCTCTTTGCATATCTGAAAAGTCATTGACTTTCATGAAATTTATGTTTTAAATTTCATTTGAAAATCCAAAACTTTTCGAAATAGTTTTTTGTTATATATGATATATAGCTTTGATTTCTCTTTTGTAGTTGTTTGACCTTATACGGAGCAATATGAAACCTAAACTTTATTTTAACGAACATGCCGATTGTCACGTATGCACAGATTATACGGATAGAGGATTTAAATACATTGAAACAAAGAAAGGTGAAAAGCATGTATTTGATATGGTTGATACCTATACCGTAGTTTTTATATTATCCGGGGAGGCGTTGGTATCTTGTAATGAATTTATTAATGTTCATTTTCGAGAAGATGAAATTGTACTTTGGCCAATGAATGCCAGCTGTAGTTGGGAGTCGCTTACCGATACATCCGCGGTTGTGCTTTTTGGCGATAATGATTTGGCTCCTTGTGATAGAATTGCATTAAAAGAACATGCTGATTTGTGGATTAGTGCAATTCCTGAATTTAAAGGTTTGCAAATTAGACCTCGACTGAAGGAGTTTCTTTATTCTGTGAAGAACTATTTGGAAGACGGAATTGCATGTCCTTATATGCATAAAGCTAAACAGCGTGAATTATCTATTATATTCAGAGCTTATTATTCTCCTCAAGAAATAATGTCTTTTTTCCTTCCTACAGTTCGTGATACTTACGAATTTGAAACTTTTGTGATGAATAATTACTTGAAAATGAAGGGGCTCAAAGAGTTTGTCGATTCCTCAGGCATGAATTTAGCCGCATTTA
This sequence comes from Bacteroides sp., assembly GCF_030151085.1. Taxonomy (GTDB): domain Bacteria; phylum Bacteroidota; class Bacteroidia; order Bacteroidales; family Bacteroidaceae; genus Bacteroides. Next base: position 7,684 of record NZ_JASLER010000019.1, read on the forward strand.
ACCGGAAGTTTAAAGCTTTATTCAAAGAAAGTCCTTATCAGTGGCTCATTAAGCAGAAGTCAAAGCATATCTTTTATGATCTGTCTTCTACTAATAAAAGCTATGCCAGTATCGCAAGAGAGTATCATTTTACAGATGCTTCTCATTTTAATAGATATTGCAAGTCTATGTTTGGTGATTCTCCTTCCAAGATACGTGAGAATGCTATTCTTGAGAAAGAACAGAAGCGGATGAATACATATTAATCATTCAATATTTTTTGGCTAACTCGTTTTTTACAACTTTCTTGTTTTTTTTTTACTAATAACTTTTTTTATTCAGAGGTTCTTAAGTGTGTAATTTTGCAATATGAAAAGCGAATTGAATTATTGCAAATACGAAGATTGCAGAAAGTGCACAAAAACAGCTGATCGTAAGTTTAGTTATGTCGAGATCAGGAAAGGCGAGAAATTCTATTTCGAAGTGGTAAATGCCTATGCTATTGTATTTATTTTGGATGGCAAAGTAGAGGTTTCTTGTAACGAATACACCGGTCGATTGCTTCAAACAAGGGAAGCTGCGCTTTGGCGTACGAATACTAGATATGAGTGGGAAACAATCGCTGACACAATGGGCATTGTTTTTACCGGAAATAATGCTCTGACGCCTTGTGATAAAGAACAACTTTCCGAACATGCGCATAATTGGCTGAATTCGGTTTCTGACTGCAAGAATTTATTGGTAAAACCCCGGTTGATGGAATTTCTTTATTCTATAAAGAAATATTTGGATGATGACATTACTTGCCCTTATATATATGAGTGTAAAGAATGGGAGTTAATACTAATCTTGAGAGCTTACTATTCATCGGAGGAGTTGATGAATTTCTTTTTTCCAGTCGTATGCCATGTTCATGAATTTGAGTCTTTTGTAATGAAGAACTATTTAAAAATGAAAGGTGTAAAAGAATTTGTTGATTTATCGGGAATGAATCTGAGTGCTTTTAATCGAAAATTTAAGTTCCACTTCGGAGAGAGTCCTTATCAGTGGCTTATTAAGCAAAGGGCTAAACATATTTATCATGAACTGACTACTACAAACAAAAGCTTCTCTGTAATAGCAAAAGAATTTTACTTTAATGACTCTTCTCATTTTAACCATTACTGCAAATCTATGTTTGGAAATCCCCCTAGTAAAATTCGTGAACAATTACTTGTTGGCAATGAATCCAACCAATCATCATTTCAATAATTAGCTTTATTTTCTGGCCTTTCGTTTTATACAAACACTTTGTTTGTTTTATACTATGTCCTTTTTTTTGTATGAATACTGTTTTATAATACCTTTGTAAAATATTAATTGATAGATTGTTGAAGGATATAAAAGTTGAATTATGGTTTTAGTAAATCAAGAAGTAACACCACTGGTGGAAGGATGTGTCGTATCATCTATGAATAAATGTGAGTCAGGAGAAAAAGTACGCTATGGATTAATAACTCTTATCGAATTAGCAGATAAATATTATTCAGGGGGGATTGATATAACGTATGTTATTAAATGTAATAAGCTGAATTTGTATGTTATAATGTATGTGGTTGATGAGATGAAGAAGATTGGCTTAATAGATTGTAGAGATGATAATCCTAATTGGTTTTTTCTTAAAGAAGAACCGCAAAGTAGTTGGATCTTAGAAATTGTTCCCAAAGTTATTTCCCTTTTTAGTTCAAAAGAAATGTAATATTGATTTACGGATTTATAATGTTCGTTGATAGAGTGTTTTGACACACTAATGTCTATCAATGATCCTTGTAGAGAATTTATGTAAATGACAATTGTTAAAGTAAACAGCGATAGTAGATAGAATGTATAAAAAGATATTATTGATTTTATTTTTAACCGTGAACTCAGTTTCAGGGTTCTCGCAACATGTGGCCGTCAAAACAAATCTGCTTTATGGTGCATATACATTAACACCCAATTTAGGTTTGGAACTAGCTTTGGGTAAAAGAAGTACACTGGAATTTAGTGGTGGTTATAATCCTTGGAATTTAGACGGGTCGTTTGACGATAATAAGAAACTTGTTCACTGGTTGGGGCAGGTTGAGTATCGTTATTGGCTTTGCCGAAAGTTCAGTGGACATTTTTTCGGAATACATGGCTTGGGAACTGAGTATAACATCTCTGGGCATGAGTTACCATTACTTTTTGAGAAAGGTTCCGGGAATTACCGTTATGAGGGATATGGCTACGGTGGTGGAATATCGTATGGATACAACTTCTACTTGGGCAGAAGATGGAGTTTGGAAGCCAATATAGGAGTAGGGTACGCACGCCTGCATTACGATAAATATGATTGTGTGAAATGCGGATCGAAAATTGGTACCGAGAGCAAGAACTACTTGGGACCTACCAAGGCAGGTCTGTCGTTGATATACTATTTGAAATAAGAGAGCAGCAAGATTAAATAAGAAGATAGATAAGATGAGAAAACAATATATTCTATTTATAATAATCACTTTTCTTTTGAGCACGAATGTATGGGCTCAGCATGAAGAATATTCAGGTAAAATACATATTACTCCTTTATCATTGCAACAGATGGGAGATTCGGTCTACCTACGGATTGATTTTGACATTTCAGGAGTAAATGTTGATTCACGTAAATCAATCAGTCTAATTCCTGCTTTGGTAGCACAAGACAAGCGACTTTACCTGCCCGAAGTAATGGTGAAAGGGCGTGAGGATTTTAATGTGTACAAACGGGAGATGTCGCTGATGAGTAAACGTGAACTGAGCAGATACAACCAGAAAGCACCGTATGCGGTATTGAAAGGATTCAAATCTGATAGCTCAAGAAAACTGACATACGATTGGGTAATAAAGTATGAATCGTGGATGGCGGATGCTAAACTCGATATATATGAGGATTTGTGTGGTTGCGGCAATCCTCCACGGCGAATGGGAGTGTCACAGTTGGTCAACTTTGTAGGTCTTGAAAAAGCAAGAGTAGCGGATTATTATGAGATCCTCCCTGCTTTTGCATACCTAAAACCGGAAGTGGAAAGTGTAAAGCACAGGAATATTACTGGGGAATCTTATTTGGACTTTGTTGTAAACCAGTGGCAGATCCGTCCGGAATACATGAATAATCCTACCGAGTTAAGAAAGGTTGCTGATTTGGTGCTTGAGGTAAAGAATGATCCGGCTATCGAAGTAAAGAGTATCAGTGTGGAAGGCTATGCATCGCCTGAAGGGAAAATAGCCAACAATCAAATGCTTTCGGAGAATCGTGCTAAATCGCTCGTAGAATTTCTGCTTGCAAAATTTGATTATCCTAGAAGTATGTACACCGTGAAATTTGGCGGTGAGAACTGGAATGGATTGAAACAAAAGGTTGAAGCATCGGATATGCCTTATCGTCAACAAGTGCTGGACATTATTGAGTCTGTACCGGCTGAGATAAACTACGTTACGAATACAAGCCGTAAAAAAGCTTTGATGGATCTTGCAGGTGGCGTTCCTTATCGTTATATGCTGCGCGAATTCTTTCCTTCACTTCGTAAAGCCGTTTGCCGAATTGATTTTGATGTGAAGAACTTTGATGTGGATCAGGCGAAGGAAGTGATGAAAACCCGTCCTCAAAATTTGAGTCTTAATGAAATATTCCTTGTGGCAAACTCTTATGAGAAAGGTGCTCAGGAATTTGTAGACTTATTTGAGACTGCCGTAAAGTTGTTTCCGAATAATATGATTGCCAATCTGAATGCTGCCACAGCAGCTCTTGAACGTAATGACTTGATATCAGCAGAGAAGTATCTGACTAGAGTTGATGGTGAAACAGAGACTCCTGAATACTATAATACGAAGGGAATACTGTATATGTTTAAAGGAGACTTGAATAGTGCGGAAGATTATTTTCAGAAAGCCGCAGGAAAAGGATTGCCGGAAGCAAGACGAAATCTGAATGAAATGACTAACCAAAAGAATTTTAATAACATGATGAAAAAATAAGCGGAGAGTAAAAACAATTATTAAACAATTTATTAAAAACAACAATGAAAAAACTTTTAGTATTGGCTTTTATGGCCACAATATTCTTTGCTTGCTCACAGCAAGAAGAAATCGTAGATAATGTGAATGCTGGCAAAACCTCATTATCTGTAAGAATAGACTTGTCGAGGTTCAACACCAGAAGCGGTGATGGACTTGTAAGTACGCCATTGCCCACTTGGAGCTATTTGTTATTAGTAGCAAAAAATACTGGTGGTACGGAAGTGAGAGAGATACTGATTGCGAAAGCTGATTTTACTGGTACTGTACAAGTCTTCGAAAAGGAGCCTGTGAACTTCTCAGGTGGAACAGTAGAGGCATATATTGTAACCGAAAATAATGATTGGGGTACTATTACTGCCTTGAATACGCCCAATCTGCCGGTTCTTGCCACAGAACAAACAGATATTAACAACTGGCAGCCGTCCGGCTTGATTAAAACCGGAATAACTGGTAAATTCGTAAATATACCCTACTACGGTTCGGGAACCATTGTAGATAATGGTCCCGGTGGTGATGGACATCATCAATTAGCCTGTTCAGTAACGGTTGTTCCCGAGCTAGGACGTATACAAATACTCAATACACCTCAAACAGGAGGAACGTTGAATAGTAATACAGTAACGTCTATAGTTGTAAATAATATCTATATAAATAAGATCACAGGTAATGGATCTACAGTAGATATTCGGACACAGAATGGCGGGACGAGTGTGGAAACCGCAGGTAAATGGATTACCGATTTTTATGCAGCCACTAAACCGCTTGCAGGTATGACTGATGTCGGTACAGATAAAGGATATCAGATTTTTAACGGCAATACCCCTCACTTGATTGTGGAAGTTCAATATCAGTTGAATGGTGTCACTACAAAAGATTATACCGGATATCTAACCATTACCAAGTTTACCTATAACACTGTGGATAAAGGTGATCTGACTGTGGCAAAGGGTAAGATTTATAACATCGACTTGAGTCAATTGCAACCTGCCTATGATAAGATTGGCGATGACCCGTATGACGAAACAACTTACTATGACTTGAATGTAGTAGTTACAGTTGCAGATTGGTCTGAAATAGCAGTTAAACCTGAGTTATAATATATCTAAGAGGGGATGGGGATGAGGGTGATTCCTCTACCCCTCACCAATGAGGCAAAATATGCCCTACTAAAAATAAATATTTAAAAGACAGTGTTAAGAATGTTTGTAAGGTGTACGAGTTACTTGATGATATCGTTACTTCTGCTTTTAGCAGGTTGTACGGAAGAAAATATAGATGATTGCTCGGCTGATTTAAGATTGAAATTTACTTTTACTCTCCATCTGAATGGTGATAACACTTTTGGACCTGACGTTCAGTTAGTGAAGGTTTACTTCTTTAATGAGGGTGGAGTGCTTGCCCATGTGCAACAGGGGCAAGGAGCAGTGCTGACCAATAGCTATGTGATGAATGTGCAGCTTGCTCCTGGCAAATATACGATTATGGCGTGGGGTGGAAGCAATGAGGACTTCAACAATTCTTTTCATGAAGGACATATGAATGACCCTCTTACTCATGATTATGAAATGGGAGTGAATATTGGCAAAACCACTTTAGCAGATTTTCGTATCTTTTTGAATTATGGTATTGCAAATGATTATCCGGAAGATATCATTCCTACGATAGAAGAGTTTGATGATCTTTATTACGGTGCAGCGGGTACACGCCAAAGCGGAATTTCAAAATATGTATTCGAGCAGGTGGAAGTGCGAGCCGGAGTGGTTAACGAAAAGCTTATAGAGCTTATTAGAAATACTAATATTCTGAAAGTTACCATAAGCGGGCTTGAAAATTTACAACGTTCCTCCAACTATTCTATTTTCAGTGCTGCAACGGCTCCTGCTGCCGCTGATATTCTAAATGTGTGGGTTTCTGCCCGTAACGGACGTTACAAGTATGATAATTCTATAGGTGAGTATGCACGTATGATGAGATTTCCTGCTATCTATCGCTATCTGGATGAACATTCAATGGTGGTTGATATCAAGACTATGCAACTTGATATAGTAAGGCATAAAGCAGAAGCAATGTATCTTACTATACAAGATCCGGTAACCAAAGCTACCTATCCTCAACAACCTATTGATGTGGTAAATACACTACTTCAAGCAAAGAACCCTGAGACTGGTGAATATATTTATCAGTCGCAAGAAGATTTTGATAAGTATTATGAGCATCCCATAGATATAGATATAACTGCTGAACTTCAAGTTAGGATATTTGTACATGGTTGGGAAATTATTTTAGTTAAGCCCGAAATTTAGAATTAAAAAAAGGTGATCTACTCTTTTGCTTTAAATATATTAAAACCCATAACACTGCTTGTTATAATAGTTGTGTTGGTTGTCGGCTGCACTAAGGAGCTGTTGACAGATGAACTGCCCTCAGAGCACAATAGTGTAATGTTGTCAGTGTCCACACGAGCCGGTGAAAGAAATGCTGGTTTGGGAAATGAGTCTACTATCAAAACACTCAGGATGATGGTTTTCAATTCCGGAGGTGCGCAGGTGGCGAACTCATATTATGAAGGAGCATCCTTGGATGATCTGGAAGTTGGTGGCGGAAAATACACTGTTACCCAACGCCTGCCACGCGATTTAGGACAAATAAAAGTGTGCTTCATTGCTAACGAACCTTCGAGTTGGAATTTGGGAAGGACTACCGACAAGGTTTCGTATGCTATTCTCAATAACTTAATCATTCGTTATGATCTTGATTTTGACTTTATCGGCAACAATGGTAATAACGATGATTTGAATTTATATCTATCTCCCGATGATTATTTTCTGATGTATGTAGAAACAGGAGCCAATTTTGTTGCAGGTGATGTATCTTTAACCGAAGAATTGCAATTGAAACGTACCGTGGCAAAAGTAACCTTAACACTCGGTTATGATCGTTTATTGGATGTGGATTATGATAATGGCGAAGACTTTGTGTTGAAAAGTGTTTCTATACAGAATCAACCCATTTATTCCTATTTCTTTGCCAAAGTGTATGATAATGATGCCTTGTTCTCGACTGCTTACCAATTACTGGAATATGATGCAACCAGTAAAACGACTCAACCTGTGGTGTTTTATATTCCAGAATACTATTTGTCTGAAGAAGCTTTTGATTCTCAGCTTTTTACATGTATCGAAGTATTAGGAGAATATACCTCCGGAGGTGTGAAAATACCGGTTGTCTATAAGATTCCTCTAGGCGAAGAAGTACAGAATATATATAAGGATAATAACTATGTTCCGATTATTACCGATTACTCCATAGTGCGCAATCATCATTATATTGTCGATGGCAAAATAACCAAATTGGGAGAAAAAGAGGGTGTTCAAGCAAAAATATCTATAGCTCCCTGGAAGGATGGTGGTAAAGTTGACGTTGAACATAATGCTCCTTATTTGAATGTATCTGATATTGCATTGAATCAGATTGTGTCCTCGTCTGTGCCCGATGTTAGTAGTAAGATATTCTTTTGGTCGAACCAGCCACAGAGCTTGATAAATCTGACTCCTATCAGTGTTGTCTATTACGATTCGAGTGATTTGGAAATGAATGTTTCTGGTTTTCCTTCCGATTACCTGCCACTTATTAACTTGAATATGATAAAATATTCCACAGAAATAAATGCCGGTAACTTCTTTGAGAACAATGGGCATGTGGTCATTGATGTGAAACTTCCGTCTAACATTCTGTGGGATAAACTCGTAGTTACATTTCAAATACTAGCCGGGAATCTGAAGAGGAAGGTAACTCTGACATATATTACCGGAACCACATCTACATAGTTTATAATTACAATTATTATGAAGCGTAAAAATATATATATAAGTATATTTATCATTTTGGTTTTCTTAGGTAGCTGTTTAATTTCCTGCATTGACGAACCATTCGTGGATAACGTTGGGAAGGATAATCCGAATGGAGTGAAAGTAACAATCAATTTGGCTGTTCCAGATGCTAAAGAGGTGGTGTCTGAAGCTTCCCCCCGTTCTATCTATGAAAATACCATCGGTAATGTTTTTCTACTAGTCTTTGATGAGAATGAAAAGTTTATAGAAATTCAATCTGCCAATGAGGCTACAAGTGAATACAACTATATAGCATCGCTCACTCCTCAAAGTAGAAAGTGCTTGATACATGTTGTAGCAAATACCCCTATTATCATTGACAGGGTTAAAGACAGCTGGATACCAGGAACTACTACGCTGGATGATGTGAAAACAAGTCTACTAAAAGACCGCTTGCCGGGGAGTGACAGCAATAAGAGCATCAGGTCCGTACCTGCCATGCCGCCTTTAGTCTCTATCTTGCCGGTAGAGGTTCCCAATATATCTAAATCTACTATCATCCCTGATGTTATATTAATGGAAAGGGCTACAGCTAAAATAACTTTATCTGTTACAGCCCCTGCCTTTACGGTTTCTGGTGCTAATCTGTGCGATGCGCCAGTACGCGGATATGTGTTTTCAGGTATGCCATCTGCTGCCATTGCTAAGGGCGACTATTGGGGAGCGGATGAAGTTGGCGGTTATTCTCCGGAATATATGATATGCTTGGGTACTTCGGTTAATCCGCTTTATAGCTACGAGTCACCTGCATCGAATAATACATATCTCATTGTTAAAGCTACCTATAAGGGTATTGATGGATATTATCGCATTAATCTGCGTGATAAAGATAAAAACCAGCTTGCCTTGCAGCGCAATTATCAGTATCTAATCAATATTAAAAAAGTGCAGACAACAGGGTATCGTACTTCGGTTGAAGCGAAAGCCAATACTGCATTGAATGACATGCCGGGTAATGAGGTGGAAGTAGATGTAAGTGATGCCTATTCGCATGACATCGTTAGTAACGGCAGTGAATATTTGGGTGTGTCTCATAGCGAATTAATTGTTTATCAGAGCGGAATAATTAATGATTTAACTGCCGTCACTTTGAATTACACGGCTAATAGCAGTTGGGAGGAAGGTTCAATTTCTGTTTCCGGTATAGGTATGACTTTGTCGGGAAGTCCCGTATTACCAATTACGAACATTGAGGAAAACAGAGATGTGAAAATTAATCTGACAGCCAATTCTACCGGAGGTGTTCTGACGTTTAGAATAGGCAACTTGTACAAAGTGGTGAAAGTTACCAGAAAAAACAACTTGCCTTCTGTTCCCGAAGAAATGGAGTTTGAAAAAATAGCTCTTGCTGATAAGAGTACTGCATCCTTTAAGAATCAGATCGCTTTTTCAACAAGACAAGGAATATATCTGGATGATAATGACAGGGTAGAAGGAGAGGGTAAAAATATGTATGTAAGCATAAATCCAAATGCCGGATTCGATCCTAACTATGTGGCGGGAGATAAATCTTTTTATCGTAACGGTGAGTTTTACTTAACTCATAGTAATGACCAAGGGAAAATAAAAGTTGTTTATACGCAGGAGTATCTTGATGTATATAAAGGGTATATACAAATTAAGCCTTATACTTATGTTGGTACTTTTCATAGATGGGATGAAACGGCAGAGCGTCTGATAAGAGTTAAAGCAATTGAACAAGACCCAAATAGAAAATGGACTGCTCTTGTGGTATCGGGAAAAGATTGGATAGAACTCGATACCAATCCAAGTCAAGATCGAGGTATTACTATGCATCCCTATGGATATAATGAAGCTAGTTATTTGTGGTCGAGTGGTGGAATGGGACCTACCTCTGCTGTGGCTGATGGGGATAATGCAATTTACCGCACTGCCGCTGATGTAGAAGCCTATTGTCAATTCTTACCGTCCGAAAAAGGTAAGTCGATCGTAAACGGAACGGGTAAAAACGTATTCTTCAGAATAGGTCTTAAGAGTAAACTTCCGGGTGGAAAATATGGACAGCCAAGATATGGATTAGTAGCATTAATTCATGATGGCGGTAATCATCTTATATACGTACGGCAAGGAGAGGAACCTGATTTCCTGATGAGAGATGGAGACAGCTATGGAAGTGGCAGTAGCCGCCCCAATGCAGTAAAGATCTCACCTTACAATTTGACAGTACCGGGCGATCAAGGAGTGGCTTATTGTGATGTTCCTCAAAATGGAGGTGTATTTGTGGATTATCCCTCCAAAGGAGGTTATCTTTTTCAAGGAGGCGAATATTACAGAGGTTATAGTCCTTATGGAGCACAAAAATTAAGTTCGTCTATTAGGACTAATAGTAATATATGTCCGTTTCATAACGGTAAAGAGGGGCGGACACCTGCCGATGGCGTGCCTGGCAATACAGGTGTTTTTGCAGGTTCCGAACTTAGACAATCTTTCTGGCTTTACCCTATTACCGGGTTTGGCAATAGTGATTATGCCAATATGATTCGTGGATATATAGCCGATGGATACTATGATAGAAGAAGAATGAGATACCCCAATTATGGCAGTCCATTAATAGACACTGAAAGACGAAACGGCAATAAAGACGGGGCTTTTTTTACTTATCAGGGTGTAGCAGTAGATGAATTAACAAATAAAGCGATAAAATATCCGACTCCAACTGTTGTTGATGAAATAGAAGGAACTGACATGGCTTTTGCAGGAATGTTATTGTTCAATCCTTATAATTTTGCATCGATATTTATACCTGCCACTGGTTCGAGAAATGGACAAATGAGCGACAGGTTGCAGGGAATGGGAGCCGAGTCTAACATTTGGACAAGTACGCGGGTAAGTGGTGGATACTCATATTTGGCAACTGGATATTATTATGTTAATACACAATTTAAGTATGTATTGGATACATGGAAAATAGCAGGTTTCCAATGGGAAGCATTTTCCATACGCTGTGTCTGGGATAGATGAAAAAATGTGGATGTATCAAACAAATACCAGAACACCTGAAACTTTGATTGTTAAATATTCATTTTAATAAAAATACAAGAGAAATCAATAAACATTTTTGAGAAGGTGGCGTTCTAGAGCAAATTCCCCATTAATTTTTTTTAAAAACTAAATTATGCTTAGAAAAACTGCCCTACTGACAGTATTAGTCAGTGTATTGTTTGCTTGTAGTGACAAGGAAGCAATCGAAGAAATGCCGGAATCCGGTGTTAACAATGTATCATTGAGAGTGGAACAATCTGGTTTTACCAGGGGGGTAAATAACCAAAAAGGGGCGGCTGAATATGCCGTACTAGGCTCCGGAAAGCTTTATTTCCTAAACAGTGCCTATACCAGCATTTTTCAACGCCAACTTACACCTGCCGAAATAACTACACTGGCTAATACTACTTTGACGCCAACAAGTGGAAATGCAGTAACCATCAGTGGTGTGCCTAGTTCTGCCCAGTACCTCTATTTTATGGCTAATATCAAAACAGATGTTGGACAGGTATTCCCTGCTGTAGAAGGAACAACCAGCACTGATGCCAGACTGCGTATGGATCGATTGCAAGGAAATGCCCAGAATGTACCTATGTCTGGATTAAGCCCTGCTTTTACACTATCTAGTGGGAATTATTATACAGCTTCAGTAGAAATCAGCCCTATCGTAGCTCGTTTAGAAATAGGACAGGTGACCTGTGAAAATGTAGTTGCCGGTTCACCAATCAGTACCGATATTATCAGTTATAAATTGTCGGGTGTTTTTATTAATAATGTGAATCAGTATGTACGTTTAGATGCAACTCCCTATCTGAATAATCCTGTGAACATTGTAAACCAGGCTTCATGGGCTACTGACTATGCCACTTACTTTACCAACAATCCGAACTTCCCTTATTATGCCGGTGGCTCTCCTTCAGCTCCAAGTGACTGGACTGCTAATGCTTTTGCCGACTATTGTTCACCAGCGGCTGCCGGATTGAGTTTTTATCCGGATGCAACGAATGGTGCTACAATTGTTCCAACTGTAGTTCCTAAACCGGCATGGGCTTTTCAGATATGTCCAAGTACTGTTCCGTCATCAGGACAAACCACTCCGGTTGGTGACATTCCACATATCATACTTAAATTGACAGATGTTCAGTATGTGGCTAATCCATTGGGTGCAACTACTCTTTATGTAGTAGTATCCAAATATAAGGACAGTGTGACTAGTGATAATATTTTGGAATTCAAGCGTGGTAATGTGTACCGCATTAGTAACCTGATTTTCAATCAAACGCAAGCTACCGGCAAGCCTTATGATGCCAATATAACCGTGACATGCAGTGTTACCGTGAAGCCTTGGGTGATTAACTCTATCAATCCCGCTTGGTAATTTTCTTATTCTAACCATCTCCTCCGCACATTACAAGCGGAGGAGATAAAATGCAGGCAGCTTATGAAATGTATATCTGTAAAGTTCATCCTCCTCACTATTCTCATTCTTATGCAATCGTGTATAAAAGATGATAATTCTGATTGCAACGAAAGTGCGTTACGACTCAGATTCCGGTATACATTGAATAATCAGTATTCGGATTTGTTTGGTTCTGAAGTGCGCCAAGTCACTGTATATGTTTTTGATACCGATGGAAAGTATGTAGGACGTTATTCTGACTCCGGAGAGAAGCTGGCAAATAATTATATTATGACTATCCCTTTGCCAAAAGGTGACTATCGGGCTATTGTCATTTGCGACAATCTCAATACCTTTTCCTCAGGCTGGATAGACAATCGTACTAATTCGTTTTACAGTGAATTTCAACCGGGAGTAACAGTTGCTTCCGATTTTCGTGTTATGCTAAATACTAAAGAAGGTACGGAGGGATATCTTGTTCCTGTATCGGTTCCCGGGGAATTTTACACCGGATATGTGGCTGATGCTCCCTCTACTTTTGATACATCATATATCACCGACGTGGGTTTAATGAAAGATACAAAAAATATTGTAGTCAAAATTTCTGGCTTGGATGTCATTACTCGCGCCATGGTTACTCCCGATGTGTATATTACTGCTATTAATGGACGGTATAAAAATGATAACAGTATAGACACTTCCCATCGTATGTTGAAGTATATACCCCAAAACACATCCGTCGCAGGCAATATGATGGATAGTTATATAAAAACGATGCGACTCGTAAAGGGGCATGCTCCGATGCTGGTGATTAAAAAGCCTTCAGATTCCGGATATCTCTTCAACCGGGATATTACGGAATTAATCTTATCGACTCCCAAATATACTTCGCAGGAAGATATTGACAGGGAAGATACATTCGTATTTGAAATAAATTTCAGTCAGATGGATAATAATATCGTTATTTCTATATTGATAAACGGTTGGAAAATAAATACGATCACTCCGGTAAATGACTAAAAACCATCCTATTCATGAAACATATATTAAGTATATTATTCGTAATCATAGCCATTACATCTTGTACAGCAGAAGATGAAGAGGATATCCGGTATGATTCGACCGATATTGATTATACATTCAGAGTGGCGGTCGATGGTCGTACAGTGACCACCCGTTCGCTGGCTGCTTCGACGGACGAAAACAGTCTGTATGACTTGAATGCTTTTATTTTTGATGCAGCGAACGGACAGGCTATATCATTCAAATACTTTGCCCCGTCTGATATGTCCAATCTTTCGATACCTATGCGGATAAGCGGCTCCTCCGGTAGTCGTATATTTGCCTTTATTGCGAATGTAGGTTCCTCGATAGGTAGTACAGTGACAAATATTACGGATTTGAACAATCTGAAAAAGACAATGGCCTCCGGTACAGACTTTCTATCCGGCGGACGTGTCATCATGTCCGCTCTCACAGATACAAAAGTAGTCACTATAACCCCAGGTACTACTAATGGAACTTATGCCTTGGGCGTGGTTAATCTCGAACGGCTGACCGCCAAAGTAACTGTTGTGATCGATAAAAGCGCTCTCGAATCCAGTACGTTAGTCACTGTACGTTCCATTCAGTTAAAGAATGTGCCGATGGTATATAGCTATATAGCGTCAAATGCTCCTACCACATCGACTACCACTTTTGTGAATGGTGATAATATAACAGTGAACGATGGAAATCTGGAACCTGTAGATCCTACCGGAAATAATCTTCCTCATAATTATGCCACTCCATTATATATGGTTGAAAATATGCAGGGCACCAGAGCATTACCTACTAATGTTCCCGGAGAGGAATGTACTTCGTCGAAAACACAGATTCCACTTATACCTGTGCAATGTTCTTACATAGAAGTGGTTTGTGAATATCGTACTACCCTGCCTGAAGGAGAACGTGACGGCCTGGTTACATATCGTGTTTATCTGGGTCTTAACCTTAATGGAAATCATTGGAATAACTTCGATGTGAAGCGCAATACATGGTATCAGGCTACTCTGACACTGACTGGACGTGGTGGAGCTGATGAAGTGTCGTGGCGTATAATCACCGACCTGATTACTCACAATGGTCAAGATTATCCATGGGGAAAAGGAGGCTTTGCGTATACTATCGATCCTTCGGATTCCCGTTTTTGGAGTATGGAAAGTCCTTATCAGAATACATTGGTGACTTTCTCTTCCAGCAATGCTAATCTCCATCCTGATAGCGAATATTCGGAGGGACGCGGAGTGACTTATCTTAACGGGACGGCACAGAACGAAACAGCTATCCGTCAATGCTGGCGGTTGAATGGCGAAAATGGTATTACCCTGAATGCTGTTACGAAAACAAAATATTATCTGCCTTCGCAGAACCAACTTCAGATGATCAGCATTTATTTCAATGCCCGCTCTTATCCGACCGGACTATTTTGGAGCTCGACTCAGTTAGTTACCGGAACGAGTAACTCTAATCAGTATGCCCGTGCTATATCATACACTAATTATGGAGAAGCTCAAACATATACTAGTACTAGTACGCAGGGATACCCACGCTGCCTGATGGAGCCTGACCGCACCTATCTGTTTCCGGTAGCTGGAGTATCTACTTCGTCCAATCCTGTGTATTATCCGTTACAAACGGCTCCAAATATAAAGACTTATCCCTATTTTCAAACTGGTTCCCTTCCTGTTATTGTGAATCAGGAGTTGTGGAACTATGGAGGCTCAATAGGATTTCAGCCCCGTGGCGTTGTTTCAATTTCACTTCGTACCGGAGCACCTTATGAAGCTTTGACAACCAATTATCATACGGTGCGTAAACCGTATGCACTTATCAGAGTTGCGAAAAGTGATTGTGATAAGAATGGGAATCCGGTTGTAAACAATGCACTTATCCGTAGTACGATGAACTGGTATGAGGCACTGGGTTATGTCACTCCTTCCGGTGCAGATCCTGCTACACCGACTATCAATACGACCCGTACAGGTTGCAATGCTTATTCGGAGCGAAGCGATAAGAAGGATTTGGGTACATGGCGTGTTCCTACTTCACTGGAACTGACTCAACTTTGGGTGATGGGAGCAGGTGTAGGAGGCGATACCTCAGTAAATCCGAACTATACCTATGCGGTGACAGGAACCGGAACGAATGTGAAGATTTCAACTCCTCGATATCCTCGTATGAGCGAACAATACACTGGTGTTGCTTCACTTTGGGGAGATGTATCTACATTGACGAATAATATTACAAATATCAATTATGTGTGGCCGGGTGGTACAGCTACCACACCCTATGATTTAAGTAAGCTGTATTGGTCGTCGAATACATCTCCCAATACGACACCTGCCAACGGTTTCGCCATGATGCTCGATTTTTATTCGGGCGACTCTTATACAGGAAGCGGTCCGCGAACTGCCGGATTTCCTCGAAAAAAGGGGCAAGGATTGTTGCGTTGTGTAAAAGATGTTACGGAAGCTACGCGTTACCAGCAGTAATGCAAAATATCGGATATCATAGTATGAGTTGATCTCAGAACATTCCGTTTTCTGTTTTGTTATAAATCAGTGAATATAAATCTATAAAAAAGATGCTTATGAATAAAATAATTGATTTATTGGGAAAGGAAGCTGAATATTACCTGAACCATACATGTAAGACGATAGATAAACAATCCATTCATATTCCGGGACCTGACATGATAGACCGGGTATGGATGGATTCGGATAGAAATCTGCCAACCTTGAATAGTATGCAGGCACTTTATGGACATGGAAGGTTGGCAAATACCGGATATGTTTCTATTTTGCCTGTAGACCAGGGTATAGAACATTCTGCCGGTGCTTCGTTTGCACCTAATCCGATCTATTTTGATCCGGAAAATATTGTGAAGTTAGCCATAGAGGGTGGCTGTAATGCAGTAGCATCTACCTTTGGTGTATTGGGAGCAGTAGCACGAAAGTATGCTCATAAGATACCATTTGTAGTGAAGCTGAATCATAATGAACTATTGAGTTATCCTAATTCTTATGACCAAATAATGTTTGGAACTATCAAAGAAGCGTGGAATATGGGAGCTGTGGCAGTTGGTGCTACCATTTACTTTGGTTCGGAACATAGCCGCCGTCAGATTGTTGAAGTGGCACAGGCATTTGAATATGCTCATGAATTAGGTATGGCTACTATTCTTTGGTGCTATCTAAGGAATAACGATTTTAAAGCAGGAGGGGTAGATTATCACGCCGCCGCCGACCTGACCGGACAGGCAAACCATCTTGGAGTTACCATCAAGGCGGATATTGTGAAACAAAAACTGCCTATAAACAACGGTGGTTTCCAAGCTATTCATTTCGGAAAAACGGATGATAGAGTTTATACGGAATTATCTTCTCCTCATCCGATAGACCTTTGCCGCTATCAGGTAGCCAATGGTTATATGGGACGTGTCGGTCTCATTAATTCCGGTGGAGAATCTCATGGGGCTTCTGACTTGAAAGATGCGGTTATTACTGCTGTAGTCAATAAACGTGCCGGCGGTATGGGATTGATTAGTGGACGCAAAGCTTTCCAGAAACCGATGAATGAAGGCGTTGAATTACTGCATGCTATTCAAAATGTTTATTTGGATTCATCAGTTACTATTGCGTAAGTTTTGACAATAGGGTGTATCAGTGATGCACCCTATTTTAATATATCCCGGTCTGACAAAAATAAAAGTTTGAATGCCTTTTTCTCTTGAAAATACTTTCTATCTTTGCTGCCGAAATGGCAAAGTATATATTTTATATATTGTTAGGTCTGTTCCTCATACCCAAACTCACGTCTGCTGGCGGTGGTGAAATAGAGGAATATAAGGTAGCACATACCATAAACTTGCAGTATACCCCCGAATACTTATGCAGCAAGTCGGAAACGGATATCCAACAATATAATAAGGATACCGGTAGCCAAAACTATAGTAACCGGACCGATGTCGGTAATATAGGTATTTCTTCTTCTTTTCGTTGTGCCTCTCCATTTAAACTTTTAAGGACAGATGCTTCCTTTATCCTATCTAAGATAGTAAAATCCATAAAGTCTCTTCTTCCTGAAGAAAAAACGAATTCCTTTTTGTTTAGTACAAATACCCTCAAAACATCCTATAGATATTATGTCTATGCACTTAGGCATATTCTTGTTTAGTACCCTTTTTTCATACTTTCAGACTGGTAGTGATTTAGGGCTTCTTGCGTCTGTATTTGTTCGTGTTTTAAGTACTAACTAATCATTAAACAATGGAATTTCTATTAGATTTTATTCTCCATATTGATCAGCACATGATTAATATTGTGCAAGAATATCATATGTGGGCTTATGTCATCTTATTTTTAATTATTTTCTGTGAAACAGGGTTGGTAGTGACACCTTTTCTTCCGGGTGATTCATTGCTGTTTGTAGCGGGAGCTATTGCAGCGCAGCCCGATATGCCTCTTGAAGTGAATGTGCTGGCAGTCATATTGTTTGTTGCTGCTGTATTGGGTGACTCGTGCAATTACATGATAGGTCACCTGTTTGGGCGTAAACTATTTAATAATCCTAATTCAAAAATATTCAAACAAAGCCATCTTGAAAAGACGCATGAGTTTTATAAGAAGTATGGCGGCAAAACTATTATTATAGCTCGATTTGTGCCGATTGTACGTACGTTTGCCCCTTTTGTGGCAGGTATGGGAAAGATGCACTACTACTATTTTATGATCTACAATCTGGTGGGCGGAGCATGCTGGATTGCTATTTTCTGCTATGCAGGATATTTCTTCGGCGATCTGCCGTTTGTCCAGGAGAACCTTAAATTGCTGATTGTGGCGATTATTGTTCTATCCATACTGCCTGCCATCATAGAAGTGATGCGTGCCCGAATCAAATCAAGAAAGCAAACAATGTAATTTAATATACTTATATTTATGAAGAATTCTTTTTTTAGTCAGTTTACACCGAAAGAACCTAAATTCTTTCCATTGCTTAAGCAATTGTCTGAGATACTATGTGAATCGTCAGAACTGCTTGTCGAAAGCTTGAATCATCATTCACCCGAAGATCGAGCCGAGTTTTATAAGAAGATAAAAGATACCGAGCGTCAGGGCGACAAGCTTACCCATCTTATCTTTGATGAACTTGGAACTACTTTTATTACTCCTTTCGACCGTGAAGATATCCATGACTTGGCTTCGTGTATAGATGATGTTATCGATGGAATCAATAGCTGTGCCAAGCGTATCACTATTTACAATCCCCGTCCTATCTCTGAGAGTGGCAAAGAGTTGAGCCAAATGATTCAGCAGGAAGCCGGTTACATTTGTAAAGCTATGGACGAGCTTGAAACTTTCCGCAAGAAACCGGCTGCATTGCGTGATTATTGTACCAAACTACATGATATCGAAAATCAGGCGGATGATGTATATGAATTCTTTATTACCAAACTCTTTGAGGAAGAAAAAGACTGTATTGAGCTTATCAAAATCAAGGAGATTATGCACGAATTAGAAAAGACCACCGATGCGGCCGAGCATGTAGGTAAGATCTTGAGAAACCTGATAGTGAAATACGCATAAATACAAGATAGAATACATGGAATTATTAGTGATTATCATTGTATTGGCTTTGGTGTTCGATTATATCAATGGCTTTCATGATGCAGCCAATTCAATAGCTACTATTGTTTCGACTAAGGTGCTTACTCCTTTTCAGGCAGTAATATGGGCAGCTTTCTTCAACTTTGTTGCATTCTTTATCGCCAAATATGTGATTGGTGGCTTCGGCATTGCCAACACAGTTTCTAAAACGGTAATCGAAGAGTTCATCTCATTGCCCATTATATTGTCCGGCGTAATAGCTGCCATAGCCTGGAACCTGTTTACATGGTGGAAAGGCATTCCTTCCTCTTCTTCGCATACGCTTATTGGTGGATTTGCCGGTGCTGCCATCATGGCGCATGGTTTTGATGCTATCCAGGTAAGTATCATCCTGAAGATAGCTGCTTTCATTTTCCTTGCTCCGTTGATCGGTATGGCTATTGCTTTCGGGTTTACATTGCTGGTGCTCAATATCTCAAAGAAAGCACATCCTCA
>NZ_JASLER010000020.1 GCF_030151085.1 Bacteroides sp.
CCTGCACATCAACAAGATCAAAGTAATCCAAAGTACCTTCAGGAAGAAGAAGGCGATAACCATTTAACTCCATAATCAATTAATTTGCAGGCAAAGATAAAAAATTATAATTTTATCCCCTCAGGTTTTTACATTGATCCAATCTAATTATGTAGAAATCGTAAAAGCTTTTTTTACTCATAGCCAATAATATATTCTCACTAGTTTAGGTATAAAAATTCCGATCAATTATCCTACCATACTTCAATGCTAAACGACAATATATTAATTCTGAATAAATTCTCAAGCGTTGTCTGAATGTATAATTCAATTTCTTTTCTTTTGCTTCTTTGCGTTCCTCTTCTATCAAACTTCGCAATACAGCATTATCAGAAAGTTCATTTGTAATGTTTGGATAAATAGATCTTACTTTCAGCCCCATACTTCGTATCACTTGATAGTCGTCGGCAACGATATCTTCTCGATTCTTTTTGAGTAGGCAGTTGCAGGCTTTCTGATTAATCAAGTAAGAATAAGTTCCATACGCAATGTGCACAGGGTAGGCAGTATATTTCAAGCCGAGTTTCTTAGGCTGGTTGTAAAGTAAAGATTTGGATGCGAACAAAACTATGTCAGCTTTCTCGTCTTTTAGTAAACGTATGCCTTGCGTAAGGACATGCTCTGTATCTTCAGGGCAGATAAAGGAGATATCATCTTCCAGTATCAGAGCGTATGGTTCGTCTGCTTTAAGTAAGTGCTCATAGCATTTGCGATGGCTTAAAATACATCCTATTTCTCCTTTAGCGGGAGGACGACGATAACGGTCGATAAACTTTTCAACATTAAAAAGTCGATTGATATCCTCCTCTTTCATTTGTGTTCCGTTGATAGCATCGATCCACTCTACATCCATAAAAGTAAATCGATGGACTTCTTGAGTCATGTGCCTCTTTCGCTCAATGGACTCTTTGAGGTTGATGATATAGGTTTTTATTCTCATATCGTTTGGTCTTGCATTATTTGTGGATCAGTCGCCTTAATTTGTCATAATTCCTTTTTGCCAACCACTTGAAGGGGTGTTGAAGTTCTTCTTGCTCTCTGTTATATAATTTCACTCTTCCATACATTGTTCGGCGACGAGCTTCTGTTAGGGGGATGGTAAATATGGATGCATAGAACTTTAGAAGGCGCTCTTTCTCTTTCCGGCGGAACTCTTCAAAGCTGTTTCCGTGAAGATAGAATGGTGCTGTAACTTTTTCCAGATATGCCTCGTCGTCATTGTCTAAACGAATAATTTCTTCAATTGCTTCTTCCATGCAGGAATAATTCATCAGGTTGATGAATGCCCTCGGATTGTAATCTGAATCAATATGAGGATTACCCCAATAAGCAGGCAAAGAGTGGGCAAGGAAAGGATGATATATTTTTTCCGTAGTGTAGCCTGACGCACTTGAGTTCTCTATGGCCAAACTAAATTTATATTGTGCCTGAAAGTCTATTTTAGCTTGGCGCGTAGGCGGCACACAATAACCTATATTATTGAACAACGGACCCCCACAATCGACCTTCTTATACTTGGATAATTCTTGCAGAATAAGTGTGCGATAAGGGGCAGAGCAACTATTGTTGGAATAGATAAAGTTACAAAACTTCCGGTTCAGCAACTCTTCAGGCGACAACGGAGGTAGCGGCTTTTCTTGTTGGAAATTACAGTAATCTCGAAAGCTTCGACCTTTATATTCAATTTCGGAATAAGATATGGCATAGTCGCAATCGTTAAAGTTTGGTTCTATGTTTTCGCCGCACCAAAAGATTTTAATGCAAGAATTGTACTTGTAATGGTCATGTCCAAAGCAAGAATAGAATACATAATCGGGATTGTCGAAGTCTATTACCACATGATAGTACTCAAATAAATAAGGAATACTTGTAGGATCGAACGGTTCCCATAAATCGACAAAGGCACATCGTATTGTGTTCATCTTCTTTCCTTGGAATTAGTTTTGTATCTCTGTGATGTCTATAATCCGGCGGCAGATGGATAATGATTCTGCCCGATGGGAAATAACCAGCAGAGTTAAGTCTTTGCACTGCTCCGCCAAATAGAGTATGGCCTGATTGATAGCTTTCTCGGTGTTTTCATCCAAGGAGGAAGTCGCTTCATCGAACAGTAAAATCTCCACATTCTTATACAATGCTCTCGCAATGCCCAATCGTTGACGTTGACCGCCGGATAACATACATCCGCCTTCACCTATAAAAGTATCTACTCCCTGCGGCAAAGAGTTGACAAACTTATCGAGAGACGCCAATTTTAAAACTTCATGAATGCGTTTAGGGTCTGACGATGAGTCGCCGACACTCATAACGATATTGTCTAAAAGAGAACCTTCTATCATAAATAGTTGCTGAGATACATAACCTATTTTATCATGCCAGGATTTCATGTATTCCTCGGATAGCAGGACGTTGTCTACGGTAATATTTCCCTCGTCCGGTTGCAGGAAGCCTAACAGTAAGTGAAACAGTGTCGATTTCCCCGAACCCGATTCTCCCTTGATGCCAATGAAGTCTCCTTTTTTAATCTTCAATGAAAGATTTGTGAGCACCGGATTTATCTTGTCGTAAGAGAAACTGATGGAATTATAACTAATAGAGTCTTCAAAAGTAATGTCTTTGGAAGGTAGACTGTTTCTTCGCCCCTCTGTTTGTTCCACTTCGTTCAGTAAGTCCAAGGCAAAAGTGTTTTCACGCATTGTGAAATAGTAACCGCTACCTTTTATGATACCCGGTAATATGCGGTAGATGGCTATCACAAATATGCCGATAATAATTCCTAAAGAAGGTAGCTGGAGTAATTGCGTTGCCAGAATGAGAACTATGACTGAACAGACCACTGCCAACTCCAATACACGTTGTAAAGTGGTGCTTAGTACCATCTTCTTTACTGAATAATTATTTTGCTGATTCAATAACTGAGCATACTTCTTGTTTGATGCCTCGAAAGAGTTGCTCATTTCCACATCTGTATAGCCTACAAAAGTTTGTTGCAGCAGTTTATTCTTTTCGGGTATAATATGATATAGAAAATCACCATACTTCCTCATTCTTGTACGCGAATAGCGATAATATATCCAGGAAATAGGGACAAAAGTCAGGAAAGCGAGTAGAAAAACATACGGATTGAAAAGTATCAACCCTGTGAGAATGGTTAGGACAACCAGAACCTCGCATATAAGTGAGGTCAACGGAATAAAATAGCCTTGAATCAGATACTGTGCCACGCCATTTATCTGGTTGATAAGGCGCAGGCTATTATGCTGTTTTATATATAGAAAACCTTTGCTGTAATATAACTTATACAGACGCAACGACAAATAGTTGGAAATCTCAAACAACCGTTTGTTTTGTGTATATTGCATATAAGTATTGAACAGAGTACGCCCCAACGAAATGAGGAACACTACCAGGCAAACCGTTACAATAAAGGTCTGTTCGCTTTCAAAGCCCCCTTTCTGATAGAGCAGGGCAAAGAAATGATTTTGCGAAATGCTGTCTTTATCGAGCACCAGTAGTAGGACAGGCAATAGGATGCCCAGACTTAAAAGATCCATGATAGCCATGGCAAATGTACTTGCACTTGCCTTGGTCAGTTTATACCTATACTTCTTAGGTAATAACCTATATAATTGAAGGATGACTGTTGGTGTAAAGTTCATTTGTAAGAGATGTTTTTGCTTTGCGAAGTACTCCTGTGAAATTTAATGATATTGACTTGGTCTCTTATAAGTATCTTGCGGACTAAAGTCTCCAGTATGGCATAGCATCTGAATCCTTGCGGCAGGTATTTTATGAGTAAGGCAGCCGGCCATCGCTTCCATCGGATAGATACTAGTTGCTGCAAAGAGTATTGTTGCAAATTGTTTCTTATCAAGCAGCATAGCTGGTTCTTTTCTTCGGTGTCGGATATGTTGTTGGTAACTGATACATATATTGCTGTGCATGCCATAATGTGCAGGCTATCAGCAAAATTTTTCAATTCAGGATAATATTGCTTTATCTTTTTGCTTTTTATAAAGTGTGCATCAAGTTGGTCTTCTAAGTTTTTTGCACTATACGTGTGGCAAGTCGAATCCTCTCGCTGATAGTAGTAATAATGAGGTGCAGTTACGTATACTATCTTCCGGCATCTGCTTAGGATGTCTACTATTATATACGTGTCTTCGAAGAAGCGACCTTCAGGGAACTTGATTTGGTCAAATAAGTGCCGTTTATATAGTTTATCACAAGGTCCATTTTTTATTTGGTGCTGCTTGCCGGCAGACAATATGGCTTCTTTGCTTGTAAATTCTTCTACGTATTCAGTCAATTGCAATTTTTGAGAGTAAATCTCTTTGTCTGTAGCAATATATATCCCACAAGCTGCCATATCGGCTTCACGATTAATCAATTCGTTATAAAGGCATTGGTACATATCGGGTGAGATCCAGTCGTCGGGGTCGATAAAACCGATGTATGTTCCCTGGGCTTGTGATAGTCCGATATTTCGGGCGGCGGAGACTCCTTTGTTTTTCTGATGAATCACTTTAATGCGTGCATCTTTTGGAGCATACTCATCACAAATAATCCCGCAATTATCTGTTGATCCATCATTCACCAAAATAATTTCAAGGTGTTGGTAAGTTTGCACCAATATGCTATCGATGCATTTCCGTAGATAAGGTTCTACGTTATATATGGGAACTATTACTGTTATTAGCTCTCTGTTGCTCATTGTTTAGTAGCCTTCGAAGATCAGTCTTTCTATTATAGCTCTCTCTTTTTATTAATTTCGGCGACAAAGATAATAGAAACTATTGTTAATTAAGCTTGAACAAATGATAATAGCACAAATGATTTTCTCCAGAAGAACAATATACAGAGATGCGGGGAGTTAATATATAAATTCCTGGATATTAACTGAAAAGTTTCTTGATTTACTAATTAATCTCTGTTCACAGTGTGCGAATACAAAAACGCAACGCTCGGATATGAAAACGCAACGCTTGAACATGCGTTCGCAACGTAAGAATAATGTGAGTTCGATATGAAGTATGTTTTTATATAGCCTTTTCATAGTGAATAGACATGACCCAATCTTTTCATACAAGAAGGAGAACGTGATTAAATGCAAACATTATCACATTGTTCTCTCTTATAAGATACGTTCTTGATTGTTCCTTCTTTTACTTCATCAGTTTCTTCACCATTACTAATATTTGCAGAATAACGACCACGATAATCAGCCAGATTCCGTAGGTTTTGAGGAAGTAAAGCCACAGGGAGGAGGATTCGGGTTGTTCTTCTGTTCCGGTTATTTGCTCAATCTTGCCTAATTGCAAGTGGGGGATGCTGTCAGATATCTGTTGCTCGAAGGATAGGTCATATTGCGGAAATGTTGCGTCTTTTTCTCCATAAGTCAAAGTGTAGCGATCTCCTTTCTTCAATGCCGATACAAGGTAGAATTTACGGATGTAAGACTTGATGGAGTCGATAACTAAAGGTTGGTCGTCTCCGTTAAATATGGACATTTGCAATGTGTCAGCGAGCATTTCTACTGGAATAATCTGTGGCATGCCGTTTTGATGGGAGAGGGTACCGACCGATGCTACATAAGGAAATTCAACTCTCAAATCTCTGCTGAAGAATCGGGGTGAAGAGATAAAAAAAGCGAGGCGATCAATCTGATATTTGAAAGGATACACCAAATGTATTTCAGTTTGTTTTCCTTGCTGCTCTATTCGGATTGACTGCAAGGGAACTTCCAGTAAGTTACGTTTGTGGTAGTTTTCATCCTTCATTCTTCCTGCTTCCATGATATTTAGTGGCGCTGAGAGTGAGTCGCTTATATCCATTTTATAGTATTTATAATCCGACAGTGGGAATGTAAGATTTAGAAGAGCTTCTGTCTGACTATTATTGCTGATGTTACTTAGCAGGAAACGGTCTTTTACGACGAACCACCTTTTGTTATCATTGCTGCCCGAGAGCGTCGCCTTTTTCTTTACATCTGCATTTTTTATTTTCAAGATAAAAGAGGAGAGAGGAGTACTGTCGGTGGTAATCAATATATTGGTCCGGTGAGGAGCAGAAGTGACAGTTGTCTGAAAAGGCACGAATTCGCTACTTTGATCGGAATGAATATCTTCTTTCAATAGCCAGGCTATTTCTTGGTTTTCACTGTTTTTAATACGAATGTCGGCAAAGTCGGTGCGGGTGGCACCAAGCACTTGATGGGGTAAATCAATGGCATAGAATGCATCTGCATCGACTATGGGCAGTGCTACTTTATATGTGGGTTGTGCCCATGCTTGACCTATAGTCAGGCAGCATAGAAGGACTATTGCGTTAATTGGCTTCATTCTCATCATCTTTAAAAAGTACATTTTTTAGTTTCTGGTAAAGGAAGGATAACACCAATAGGATAAGACCTAAAATGATGAATACTATAATCTTCCCTACAGTGGGCATTGCCCAAAGGTCAATTAGTACTAGTTTTAGTAACACGATACCGAAAGTAACCAGACTGATTATACGCAAAACCTTTTGGTGCAACTTCATACCTAATCCCATTTGTACAAATCCGGCACTGATCAGCGCGATGGAGAATGCTGCTGTCAAGTCATTTAGTCCCGTTTGCAAGAAAAGTAGTTGCAGGATGTAAACCCAAAACAAGGTAGACACTATGTTGAGGTAGATGGTGTATCGTGGTTGCATACCGTTGGCTTTGTAGTATTGGCGTGATACGTCATACAGATTGGCTATGATAAACAGTACATTAACCCATGCCAGCAACGGATTGGTTCCGGTCAGTTCGGAGTAGTGTGCATAAGCAAAGATAACAAACAATAGCGTATTGCTTCCTGTAAGTAATTGATAAATACCAGCGTATCGACTGATGGGGAAACGTTTCCTGAAACCATAGCAATATGCCGTGATGCATCCGGATGTAAACAACATCATCACTTCGGCATTTGTGCCCGAGGGGAGGTGCAGGCTGAACTCTCTCATGAATGTATAATAGAGTATAAGGATGGAGAAGACACTCATTAGAGCGTTCCAGGGTGAGTATTTCAAGAATCGAGCTCCTTCGAGTGAAGTACGCTGGCGGGACATAAGCCATGCAAATGCACCTGTTGCTAATCCCATAAACAGCGAAGTGGCAAATTGGCTGTTGATAAAAATATTTTCGAGATGGCTAGAAGAGTAAACAATCGAATGAAACACATCCATCACAAAAGAGATGAGAGTGAGACATACCAGTATGAGTGTGGCATATTCGTACACCCAAATTCGAGATTTGGCATAGAGCCACAACAACAGTACCATTTCCGATGCCCAGAATAACGTGATGTAGTTGCCGCTTAGCTGGAGGGGGACAGTGATTGATACGAAAGTAAGCACAAGCCCCAGCATGGCATAGATAAGCAACAGGTAATCTTGTTTACTTTTGCGTAGCCAAATAACCAGGGCTAAGTTAATGATTGCAATAAACAAGCTCAGCAGACCTTCTGCCTCGAATGGTAACGCCATACATCCGAGTAGGAAAATACCAAATCCGAGGAATGTAAAGTTGTTCGAAATAATGACGGATAATAGTAATCGGTTGGTTTTAGTACTTGCCGAGTGAAGTATGGAAATCGTAGGAAGCAAGAATATCAAATAGAACAAAGTACAAAATAGAAATAAAATACCTGCCACTGTGGGAGGGAATTCCTCTGAGGTACAGTTTTCTATGTAGCCCGCCATAATCACGGAAGTGAATACGTATGATAGAATAGGAAGTTCACTCCATTTCTTATAAATAGAGAGACAGAACATACCAATATTCAATATAGACAGATAAGTGAAAAGAACCATGTAGTTGCCTTCACCGCTGCTGACAATGAACGGAGCAAGAAAACCACCTATAAGCGAGATAATGGCCAGTTCGCGCCTGTCATACAGAATGGCAAGTATGGGCATCAGTATCGTAATAGCTATAAGGATGAGAAATGCTGATGTTTGTGAAAACAGATGATAGTAGTGGAAAGCGATGGCTACCGTAAGATAGAAAACACCGAAAGCTCCTCCGGCCAGCAGTGAACTGAATGTACGGTACTTCTTTTGCAGGCGTCCGGCGGTGGCAAGCAGTGCCGACCCTGCTAAAAAGCCTAATACGGTGCGTAGTGTCTCGTTAATCCAGTCTTTGTCAATGGCGTATTTTACGAACAAGCCGATGCCTATCACAAAAACAAGAATTCCGATTTTACCGAAAAGGTTTTCGCCAATGAACTTCTCATAATTGATTTTTCTTTTTGGCTTTTTGGGTATAATGGGAGCAGGTCTCTGAATTTCTTCAAGCACAGACTCTTCTTCAAACGTAGGTTCTTTTTCAAGCTTTTCAATCACCTCATTCTCGACTTCTGCAACTTGTTCCTCTTCCGGATACTCTTCTAACAATATGTTCCCTATCCGGGAAACTTCTTCTTTTTCCTTGGCATTATTGCATTGATACTCTTCTTGCGGTAGGGTGGCATTGTCCGGAGAAGCACCTGGCTTTTTGAGTGAATTACGTAATTGTAATTTGACTTGTTCAAGCTCTTCTTCTATTTTTCTAAAGCAATTACCGAGCCTGTTTAGCAATATAATAGGCATTATTAGTATATACAATATTAATAATACGCCTAAGAAGAAGAATCCGTCCATTGTATCACCATTATTTAGTAAACGCTACAAATATAGAGCTTTCTATTAACAATTGCCATATAAATATTAATTGAATGTTTAACGAACTATTGTATTAGATTTATCCATGATACGAATAGGAGGTGCTAATGGTTTGAAATTCTTCGGCGTAATTAAACTCCGTGTAAATGGCGATGTTTTCTGTACATCTTTATCAAAGAACTTTTGGTAAGTCAGTTCTCCCTCTCCAGTTGCCTGAAGTATTCTTTCTACTATTAGATACCGGCTTTGTGTGTTGAAGTACGGTCTGTTATCATCCATGCAACTGATATCTTCCGAGCGCGTAACACCTTGGGGATAGTAATACCCTCCTTCGAAAATACCAACATGTGAATACTCCGGCTTCCCGATAAACCTACTCCAAGGTACTTGTTCTTTCGTATAATAAGGAGAGACATTTAAATTGTAATTATACTTTTGCCATGCTAGTAAATCGACCTTCTCTTCATCTGGAATAGTAGTATCATAAGCTATGTATTCATCAGCAAGTCTTCCAAAACCGTGACCGCCGAATTCATGGCGAACTACATTGGGAAATTCTATTGTGTAAAAAGACTCTTCCGGATGGGGGTGAGAGACTGGTATCATTGCAACACTTTTTCCATTGCTTATCGTATAGCAAGTGCCTGCATAAGTGTTCTCGTTAATAATTACACAGATTGATGTGTTTTCTAAGTCTTCCTCTGTAATGTCAGGATTAAGAAGAGCATAGTAGAAAACTTTATCATAATCACACTCTACACCGGTTCCACCAGTAAGTCTACTGGAAAAAACCGTGTTTTTCCAGATATTATCAACTTCGCTGCTCATTCCGGTTTCTTTAGAAAAAGCTCTCATCTTATAAACTGAAAAATATTCTCTGTATGTTTTATAGGGCTCAACTGCGAATAAAGCTTCAATGGCTTCGTCAGCATTTTGATCGAATAGTCCTCCATCATTAAAGTGGCTGGGAAGATAACCGTCTCCGGTGATTATCAGTTTAATCGGATGGGCTTTTTTACTGGTCTGATATATAGTATAACCTCCATATTCATCATTTTCTGACTCAATAATAACAGGAATTAATGCTTGTATTCCCGAAAACTCAATGGATAGTGTAAAGGATTTACTATTGTGTTTGTTATGGTCGTTCACTTTAACTTGAATACTTCCATTTCCTTTTCCCGATAGAGGTGAAATGCTTATCCATTCAGGCCAATTCTGATCTGTGATTTCCCAGTTTACATCAGAAGTAATAGTCAGTTCGTGACTAGTATCTTCAGGATTGAATACCAGTGATTCGGGGGTGATTTCAAATGTCAGAGGAGATTGTTTTATTTGTACTGTTGCGGTTGCCCCTTCTCCTGTTATAGTTAAACTGGCATTTCTATTTTGGATTGTTGCATTAGGAGATGCTTTGATTGATACTTTCGTAGTGCCGGCCTCTCCGTGCGAGGGTGAACATTGGATTCCCTCTTTGTCACCACTTAAAGAACTAGTCCAACTTACATTGGAGGTGATTATTAGTTGAGTTTCACTTCCGTCATTGGTTAGATTGATTTCTTTTTCATCTATTTCTATCGACGCTTTTTCTTCCTTACTACATGACAAAACTGTCAATCCAATAATGAGAATGAGGGCTAATTTTGAGATTTTGCTTATCATACTTGTATCTGTTGTTTTTGTTTGGTATGTGATATTAGATACAAATATAGATAAATTTTGATTATTTCTATATTCTTTAGGTAATATCCCCGCATACCTTTTAAAAAAAATCCGAAAAAGGACTGATTAGAGAAATTCAGGTGTTCGCCTTGCATGGTGTGCAAAATACAGTATAAAATCTATGAAAGTGAGTATTTGCGGGTGTCGGGACATCTTAAACCCTAAATATGGACTGAGGTTATTCTATATTAGAAGAATTTCATAGATAATCTTACTGTAGCCGTGTGTTATTACTTTTTTTTACCTGTTACTGTTATGGAGTAAATTCCAACATTACCCGATTTATACTTTTGAATTGTATCTTCATCCAAATGCTCATGGAGTACCTCATCGGGAATAAGAACAGTTTTGGTCCTTTCAATATGGATATTCCTGAAATCAGCTTTTTCTATTTCTTTAAGATAGTCTTCCCTCTGAATAGCACTTGCAATACATCCTGCATACATAGCTGCATTATCGGTAAACTCTTTGGGAAATACCCCATTAAGTACAACATCCGATATGCAAAAATGTCCTCCCGGTTTTAATACCCGGTAAATCTCTTTGAAAATAAGGTCTTTCTGGGGAAGCAGATTCAGTACACAGTTGCTCACAATGACATCTGCCGTATTGTCCTGTAACGGCATATTCTCAATGTCTCCTTCTAGGAATTCCACATTGGTATATCCTCGTTTTAGTGCATTATTGCGTGCTTTTGCTATCATTTGGGGTGAAAAATCAATACCTATGACTTTACCTCCTTCACCAACTTCCGCACGAGCGATAAAACAATCATTTCCCGCTCCTGAACCTAAATCGACAACGGTATCGCCTTCACGGATACCGGCATACTGTGTAGGCAATCCACAACCTACTCCTAAATCAGCATCAGGCTCATAGCCTTTTAGCTTCGTATAGTCTTCACTCATAATCGTGAATACTTTCTTCGATGGGGCTGCCGGATTTCTGCCACAACAACAACCTTTTGGCTCATCGACATTCAAGGCGAGCTCACTATAACGCTGCTTCACCAATTCCTTTAAATCTTGACTATTTTTTATTTCTATCTTTTTCATACTGTCTTTTATTTTATTTGATACATTTTGTTTATTAATAGATAAAAACTGCTTTTACTCACAGCAGGATGGTTCTGTACATTTACAATCTCCCCAAAATGCTGCAAATAATTTATGGGCACGCTTCCAATTTTCCTGATTGATGCAATATCGAACTTTCGGTGTTTCAATTTCGCCTTGGATTAACCCCGCATCTTTCAGTTCCTTTAAATGTTGCGAAACAGTTGCTTTAGCAATGGGTAATACTTCATGAATATCCCCGAAAAAACAACTATCTTGCTTAGCTAAGAAACTAAGAATAGCCATTCGTGCTGGGTGACCCATAGCTTTTGCAAAACGAGCCATCTGTTCTTGCTCTTCTGTATACTGTTTAGTTTTCACTTTTTATCTCCTTTTCTTGTTTGTTGTTCGCAAAACAACGAATAATTTTCTAATTGACAAAATAGAATAGACGATATTGTTCTATTTAAACATTCTTTAGGCGAAGTATATAAATAGCGTATTGACATAAGGAGTATGAAATGATGGTGTTTGGGCATTTTAATAATGTTAAAGTGCTATTATATAAGCCGTTCCGGCAAGGAAATTTCCGGAAGTTGGTTTTATTAGATACCGTCGTGGTAATAGCAACCCTAAGATGGATGCTTCGAGTGTATAGCTGGGGACATTGGCAGGAACCATTAGTGAATTGGTAGCTGTTAAACTGACTTTATTGAAAACAAAGTCCGAGACGGAACTTCCGTAAGTTATAACTCCTGTTTCTATATTCATAGCTCCTGTATTGGGTACTGCCAGTATCTTGATACTCGAAAGGAGTGATCCTAAGACAGAAATATTGAGTTGAATCTGAGTTAATTTGTGATTGAAAGCCAGTGATACCGTAGCTCCGGGAGTATTGCTTCCACTGGGTGTACTGACGGCATGCATGATGTCTTCTTGTCCGGTAATTGTGAAATTAAAGATAGGAGCCGTACCACTACCGGGAGGAGTAATATAATTGCTTCCACTGGTAGCCGAAGTATAAGGGTAATATCCATAAAAAATAACTTTTCGGCCTCCCATCGGATAATAAAGCTTGGGCGAAAAGGTTAGTTGATTACCACTAATACTGCTCGGAGTAGTGTTTGATAAGAGGGGAGTTGTTGTCCATGGAAATGTACCGGCCGTACTACCTTCGGCTACTTCGTAAATGCCTAGTGTATTGACATTAATATCACTGATACTATTGACAATAGCACGTGTGTGTGGATTTGTTTCGGCAACAGCAAGCCGAATTGGAATGGGGAGTTCCTCATTGCGGGGGAACTCCTCATCTATATCATTACTACAGCCTAATAGTAGCAGTAATGTAATACTTGCCAATAGCAGGGCGAATTGCTTCATAGCTAAAGTACATACGGTAAAATTAAAGTTACTGTATAGTCGAAGAACCTGTGCCTCCGGTAACCCACGCTGTAACGATGGCAGTAGCTGTAATTTCTTTAGGTGTAAAGGTAAGCGTGATATTATGTGCTTTGCCAGTTTCGGTGGTTAAAGTGACGGTTACATCGGGATAGGTTACACCATCGGCAATAATCCCAAGTATTACACTTGTAGTTCCACTTTTTACCATCGGATAAATCGTAGCTGTTGTTCCGGGGTCACCAGTGATGGGATAAGTACCGGTAAGGGTGAAACCACTTCCCACAGGATTGTAAGTAACAGTTCCATCAGCTAGACTTAATGAAGCAGGAGTTTGTTGGTTCTTTACACTGATACTGGTTACATTCTTTCCGGAGGCAGGGAATCCGCTACCCGCTTTGAAAGTAAACTGTAATTGGGTCAAAAGATGATTAAAAGTAAATCCGAGTGCTCCACTAGTTGTTTTACTACCGCTGGCTTCTCCCGTAATCATGACGTCGTTGGAACCATCGGTTTCCGTGAAGCTTACAGTATTCCCTGCTATCGTTCCGGCAGGATAATAACCTTTGATGTATACTGTACTACCATTTGTAGGATAATATTGTGAGGGTGTAAAAGAAAAAGGAGCAGATGCTGATGTTGCAGCTGTAAAAGTGCCTGTAGCATTCCATAAATTGCTAGTGTAATCACCGGTTGATGCTGACGCTACAAACTTTGCAGTAACAGATTGGCCGGTATTGACCGGAGCTCTTGTCTGAATATCGAATATACCAGCATTTAATTTTATTTCTACCGGGGATTCTTTGGGGGGGACAGAGCTACAATCATCGTCATTGTCGGAGGAACATCCTGCCAACAAACTAGTCAATATGGCTAAAAACATAAACTTCTTCATACATCAAGGCTTTTTAATTGGTTAATTACTAATTTAGACAGGTTCTAAAGAATGCTTCCCTGCTTTGCCGAATAACAATAGTTGTCGGTAAATGTTTATTGTATTTCTCTGGTTGGTAATAAATTGAATGAAGAATCTTTCTTCTTGGAATGGAAGTTCAGATAATTTTATTTATTTTTGTTTCTTACTTACAAATAATAAACTTATGAAAACTCAAAACTTCTCCATGACCGCCAATGAATTGGTGGCAGAACTTCAGAAACCAGCTTCTGAATTTACGAAAGCAGACATTATTTCCTATATCAAAGAGAATGAGATCACAATGGTGAACTTCATGTATCCGGCGGCGGATGGTCGGCTGAAAACATTGAATTTTGTTATAAATGATGAGGCTTATTTAGATGCTATATTAACTTGTGGTGAACGCGTGGACGGCTCTAGCTTATTCCCCTTTATTGAAGCAGGAAGTAGCGATTTGTATGTTGTCCCCCGTTTCTGTACGGCTTTTAACGATCCATTTGCCGATAGGCCTACGCTTACTATGCTCTGTTCTTACTTCAATAAGGATGGTGAAATGTTGGCAAGTTCACCGGAATATACTTTGCGCAAAGCCTGTAAAGCATTTACCGATGTGACGGGTATGGAATTTCAAGCTATGGGAGAATTGGAGTATTATGTTATTTCGGAAGCATCCGATTTGTACCTGGCTACCGACCAACGAGGTTATCATGAGTCAGCTCCGTATGCCAAGTTTAATGAATTCCGTACCCAATGTATGATGTATATAGCTTCTGTTGGCGGACAAATAAAATATGGGCATTCAGAAGTAGGTAACTTTACCCTTAATGGCAAAATCTATGAACAGAATGAAATAGAATTCTTGCCGGTGCGTGCCGATTATGCTGCCGACCAATTAATGATAGCCAAATGGGTGATTCGTAACTTGGCTTGCGAGTATGGATATGAGGTAACATTTGCTCCTAAAATCACTGCTGGAAAAGCCGGTTCAGGACTGCATATACACATGCGTATCATGAAAGATGGGCAGAATCAGATGTTGAAAGACGGTGTGCTCTCTGAAACTGCTCGTAAAGCTATTGCGGGAATGATGGAGCTCGCACCTTCTATCACTGCTTTCGGCAATACTAATCCAACTTCTTATTTCCGTTTGGTTCCGCATCAGGAAGCGCCTACCAATATCTGTTGGGGCGATCGTAATCGTTCTGTATTGGTACGTGTTCCGTTGGGCTGGTCGGCAAAATCGGATATGTGCATGTTGGCTAATCCACTGGAAACACCGAGTAACTATGATACTACACAAAAACAAACAGTAGAGATGCGTTCGCCGGATGGCTCTGCCGATTTGTATCAGCTTTTGGCAGGGCTTGCTGTAGCATGCCGTCATGGCCTTGAGATGGATAATGCATTGGAGATTGCCGAAAAGACCTATGTCAATGTAAATATTCACCGTAAAGAGAACGAAGATAAACTCAATCAACTGGCACAATTACCTGATAGCTGTACAGCATCTGCCGAATGTTTGGCGAAACAGCGTGCGGCTTTTGAACAGTATGGTGTATTCAGCCCGGCAATGATTGATGGAATCATTAATAAACTACGTTCATATAATGATGGAAATCTTCGTAGTGAGGTAGAAGATAATCAGGAAGAGATGTTGAAACTTGTGATGAAGTATTTCCATTGCGGTTAAAATAAGCTCTTTTCAAAGAAATGACCTAAAATTCACGGCCTCTATTTGGTATATTTATTTTTTGTACTACCTTTGCGCCCGGTTAATAAAGGAGAGATGCTCGAGTGGTTGAAGAGGCACGCCTGGAAAGCGTGTATACTCCAAAAGGGTATCCGGGGTTCGAATCCCCGTCTCTCCGCAAAATTGACCGGACAAAACCGGAAAACAAATAGTCAAGTCCCACAAATTCAATTTTTGTGGGACTTTTTTTATCTCTTACTCCTCTAAACTGGTCAGCTCTGTGGTCCAGGTTGCAATGCGTTCGGCTGTTTTATTACTTTCGTTCACTTCATCAAGGGCAAGTCCTACAAATGAACCGTCCACAACAGCAATGGAGGAGGAATAAGAATACCCGTTTGTACTTACCTTGTTACCGAGGAAAGAGCAGTTACTATCTTTTAGTTCTTCGTAAAGCAAACCGATGCCGTCGCAGAAGGTATCACAATAAGATTCGGAATCTCCACAACCAAACAAGGCAATACTCTTGAAAGAAAGATCTGCTGTTTTCATCACCTTTACAGCATCATACCAATCGTCTTGAAGTTCTCCATCTCCCCAAGTCGAAGTTCCCAGAATTAATAAATCATACTCCTTTATTAAATCATTACTCAGCTTGTCCGCGCTATATACATCACTTTGGGGGATATTCATTTTTTCGGCTATCTGATAAGCCAAATCTTCACAGGTTCCGGTACTGGAGCCGTAAAAAACACCTATTTTCTTCATATTACTAAGTTAATTAATTATTCATTGCAAAATAAACGCTTTAGCACAAAATATGAAATACCCATTTGTAGGGTTTTCTTTGGCTAAAAGGCAATATTGTATCATGCTTCGCTAATAATATATCATATATGTTCCAAATTTCGTACATTTGTTTCATATCCGAAAAAAAATAGACTCCCTCCCAAAGATTTGTATAATTGAAGTGTGAGTCGTATCTTCGCTTTAGATTTTAGTAAACACAATTAAATAATCAAAGAATAAGTATATGGAAGACATGACAGACTTGGCAATGATGATATTGATACCTTTTTTCTGTATTGGAGTGATTTTTATCGGAATGGGATATGTGATCAGGTATTTTATGCAAAAACGACTGCGACGGTGTAGCGAAATGGTATCGGGTAAAGTTGTTGATACTGATCTGTTTAGTGTGAAAATGAACAGACAAGTGAGGAAAGAATTTTATCGTCCGGTAATCGAGTTTACAGTCGGTAAAGAAGTGTTTCGGGCTGTACCTCCCAACGGAGCTGTGAAAAGAACCTATGCTATTGGAGAAGATATATTGATATACTATAACCCTCACAAGCTGGATGAAATAATAATCCGTCACGAATATGAGAAAGAAATAAGAAAAGTTTTTTTGATTTTCCTCATTGTAGGGCTTTGCATTCCTATACTGGGTATTGTATTGGGATGGCTCGTATTTATGCTGATGGACAATTTTATATGATCCTAATTCTATGCTATGTTTCAAACTTTTCTTCATTCGATATTGTTTGAAAGGAGAATCAATCATTTAAAATATATCGATATGGAAGAAAAGAAAGAAGCTCGTGAAGAACGGAATAAGGAAAAATTGGCAAATGCTGATTGGGTCATGGCTGAGTTTTATGCGACGTGGTGTCCTCATTGCCAGCGTATGCATCCCATTGTCGAAGAGTTTAAGAAATCAATGAAAGAAGTTCTGGAAGTAGTGCAGGTCGATGTCGATCAAGAAAAAGCTCTTTCTGATTTCTATACCATCGAAACGGTTCCTACATTTATACTTATGAGAAAAGGTGAACAACTTTGGCGGCAATCCGGCGAACTTACTTTAAAAAGACTGGAGAAAGCCGTAAAAGATTTTGTTGACTGATATCGCGTAGATTATTCCTGTTAAAAGTCGGAGGTCTT
Source organism: Bacteroides sp. (assembly GCF_030151085.1). Lineage (GTDB taxonomy): Bacteria > Bacteroidota > Bacteroidia > Bacteroidales > Bacteroidaceae > Bacteroides. The sequence continues at coordinate 17,450 of NZ_JASLER010000020.1, forward strand.
GTAAGTGCATGCTTATAGGACTTCCTTTTTTTTATGTTCTCTTAGTTTGGCTGCCTGAATTTAAATTCAATATTGTATCATATTTCGCTAATAGCATATCATAATATATGTTTCAAATGTCGTACTTTTGTTTCTATTGAAATTGAAACATAATAACTTATGAAACACATTCTTATGAAACTTAAAACAGCCGTAATTGTCGTTGGTTTATTATCGGGCAGTGCATTGTCTGCCTCCGTCCCGTTAGTGAAAAACTTGCATGAAGGTTGGAGGTTTAAACAAGCAAGATTGACTAATTGGTATCCGGCTACTGTGCCGGGAGTAGTTCACACAGATTTACTGCAAAACAAGATTATTGAAGATCCGTTTTTCCGACTGAATGAGCGGGGCTTGCAATGGATTGACAAGGAAGACTGGATTTACGAGACTCGCTTTTCTTTGTCTTCTGATATGATGCAGAAAGAAAATCTGGACTTGGTATTTGAAGGATTGGATACCTATGCCGATGTCTATCTGAACGATGAATGTGTATTGAAAGCAGATAATATGTTTCGTCGTTGGTCGCTTCCCGTTAAGCAGTATATTAAAGAAGGAGATAATGTATTGAAGATTTATTTCCACTCACCAATAAAGATCGATGTTCCTAAATGGGATGCATTGCCTTATCATTATCCGGCTTCCAATGACCAGTCGGAAAACGGTGGGTTGCTTGATAAGAAAATCAGCATCTTTGCCCGTAAGGCGGGGTATCATTATGGTTGGGACTGGGGCCCTCGTTTGGTTACTTCCGGTATTTGGCGACCTGTATATATTAAAGCATGGAGTGACTCACGTATCAATGATGTATTTATTGAGCAGAAGCAGGTAAATGCAAGTAAAGCCGTGATTGTCGGTCATGTTGAACTGAATGCTGACAAAGATATAAACGGCGCTATGGTTACTGTAACAGATGAGGCTACCGGAAAAGTGCTTGGCAAGCAGCAGACGGATTTGAAGAAGGGAAGTAATCAGGTCACAGTGAACTTCGTACTTACAAAACCTAAACTTTGGTGGAGCAACGGACTGGGCGAACCCTATCTGTATCGTTTTCGTACAGATGTTACCGCTAATAAGGAAATCCTGGATTCAAAAACAGAGAAAGTCGGCATTCGTTCTTTGAAGGTGGTACATCAACCTGATAAAGACGGGCATACCTTTTATATAGAATTAAATGGACGTCCTGTATTTGCTAAAGGTGCTAACTATATTCCTTGTGATAACTTCCTGCCTCGTGTTACTCCCGATATTTATAAGAAAACGGTTCTTGATGCTGCCAATGCTAATATGAATATGCTTCGTGTTTGGGGTGGAGGAACATATGAAAATGATCTTTTCTATGATTTGTGTGATGAACATGGCATTATGATCTGGCAAGACTTTATGTTTGCATGCAGCATGTATCCTGCCGAAGGTGCTTTACTTGAAAGCATTCGTCAGGAAGCTATTGATAATGTAAAAAGGCTGCGTAATCATGCATGTATCGCTTTGTGGTGTGGCAATAATGAGTGCCAGGATGCTTGGGTAGGTTGGGGTTGGAAGCCGGAAATAGAAAAACAAGGTAAGGAATATGCAGATAAAGTTTGGGCGCAATATAAGCAACAATATCATGTGACTTTGCCGGAAGTGGTAAAGGAATATGCTCCTGAAACATTCTATTGGCCGTCGTCTCCGTTTGCTTTTGAAGGAGAATCGTCCGGAACAACTGACGGTGACCGCCATTATTGGAGTGTATGGCATGGCAAAGTGCCTATCTCGGATTATAATAAAGAGAAATCCCGCTTTTTCAGTGAATACGGTTTCCAGTCATTCCCTGAATTTGAATCGGTAAAGCGTTATGCTCCGAATCCGGAGGACTGGGACATTCGTTCGGAAGTAATGATGTCTCATCAACGTGGTGGAGATCATGCTAACGGATTGATCGAAACCTATCTGCTCAATGAATATAAGACACCACATAATTTCCAATCTTTCCTATACATGAACCATGTATTGCAGGGAGATGCCATAAAGACAGCTATCGAGGCGCATCGTCGCCAGATGCCTTATAATATGGGAACTCTCTTCTGGCAGCATAATGATTGTTGGCCGGTTGCCTCATGGGCAAGCCGCGACTACTACGGACGATGGAAAGCACAGCACTATTATGCCCGTAAAGCTTTTGAAGATATATTGATTTCTCCGATTGTAGAGGGAGATGATTTGAAAGTATATGGTGTATCTGACCGTATAAAGGGTGCTTCCGGAAAGTTGCAAGTGCAAGTGTGTGGATTCGATGGAAAGGTTATCCATAATTGGAGCAAATCCATTAGTGTTTCCGGCAATTCCAGTCAGGTCTGCTTTTCTGCTCCATTGACCGAATTGCTGAAAGATACTGAAAAAGGAGATGTGTATGTCCGCGTGGCTTATGCTGATAAATCCGGCAAAGTCTATGATAATAACTACTACTTAGGCAAACAAAAAGAGATGAACTATCCGAAGGTCAATTTGACTACAGAGGTTCAACCCATTGAGGGAGGTTATGAGGTTACGGTTTCATCGGATAAGTTTGCCCGTGCGGTCTTCTTGTCTATTGCCGATAACGAAAGCTTGTATAGCGATAATTACTTTGATGTTCAGCCGAATGGCAGTGTGAAAGTGCAGGTTGTCACTCAGCTACCTATCGATAAATTTAAGGAGTCGTTGAAGCTGACTTGCTTGAATAATGAATTTTAGATTACTGCTTATTTAATAAATTCGGAGACCATATTATCTTAAAATATGGTCTCCGATCAAGTATTGTTTTTGCCATTTTGAAAGATCAAGACTAATTATGTATGTTTTATATACTCATCCAGTGCTTCGAAGGCAATTTTAAACGTTTCTTGATTTACATCCCATCCTAAGAAATGGAAGCCCATCTTCCCAGCTGGAAAATCGACAGAAATACATTCTCCTATATGGGTCAAATTAGGACCATCATGTTCAATGGGTAGTAAAATTAATTGTTTGGGGTTATCAAGTGCGTGTTTAACTACATCTTTAATCATATCTACCTCTTCAGTCATATTCCAATTTTCAAATTGTAACACAAGATAAGTCCCGGTCAATCCTAGTTTCTTTGCCAACCCTTTTCCTTTTTGACGAGCTAATATCATGGTATACATAGCTCCCATTTGGCGGGCATTGTAAGAAAAGACATTTTTATTGTTGCTAGAAGATAAATTTCTCTTGATTGTTTTAATTTTGGATTTAAAAATACTCTTGAGAGACTTTTTGGGTAAAACTTGTTCTCCTTTACTATTATACCATATACGAAATTCATCTCCTGCAAAATCTTTTATTTTATCAAAATAAGCATAACCATAATCATTCATATGTTGATTCCCATGTCGATCAAGGCTTATTAATCTTATGATTGTTTCATCATCAGAATATTTTATAATGGTTCCATAGTCTCCGTAATCATCTGCTACAAGGTTCTGTTTTAGGTCTAAATTAAGGAAACAGTCAACCCGTCCAAGCTCATCTAAATTTCTTTTTTGCGCATAATATCCCTTCTTGTTTATATGATAATTACCACACTCGTCAAGACTATAAACGGTTTCACAATCTTCCTCTTTTTGATAATTCTTACCATAATCTCCCAATTCATCCGATAAGTTTACTGTGTTCTTTTTGTTAATATCGTAATAATATTCATAACGGTTAGTTTCATCAAGACTTTTCCATTCTTCTGTATATGCATAACCTTCGTTGTTCTGGTGAATTAACCCATTTTCATCCAAGGAGCCTGTAATTTTTGCTTCATCTGAAAGATATTCATAACTATAACCATAGTTTCCTTTTGCATCTTTAAATGGTTCTCCTGTAGAGGTGAAATACAACTCCTTCACATTTTGACCACTATCATTTGTATAGCGTTTAATTTTTGAATATCCTTGCTGATTATCATGTGGCATCCCATTACTATCTAAACACGTCAAAGTATATGAATTTTCATTATCGTCGTATGAATATTCTAATCCATAATCTCCATCTTCATCAGCGATTAATTCCATGGATTTTCCATAATATAACATTTTTAAGATGCGCTCTTTGGCATCTTCCTCAAAATATTTATAATATGCTCCAAATTCATTAGGGATTGGTATATTGTCAGCATCCATATAGTGTACGTAGTAGGCATTGATTCTATCTTCATTGTCTACATATTCCTTGACTCCAGCAGTTCCAATTAATTTCTTTTCATAATTGAAATCTTGTTGGAAAATAATTCTCCCTTTAGAGTCAAATCTTTGTTCTCTATATGCAACTCCCGAAGAATTGTCGGCTGGCTCACCATTTTTATCAAGATATACTGTGGTTTTTGTGCCATTATTCTCATCGTACTCATATTTGTATCCGAAACTACCATCGTTTAATACGATCGGTATTTTATCAACATCATAGTATATCGACTTAATCATACGGCCTTGTTCGTCTACAATTTCTTCTAAATAACAATATCCACAATTATTTCCATTACAAGGCTCGCCATTTTGGTCAAGTATTGTTGTGGTCGTAATTAGCCCGTTTTCAGAATAAGATTTTTGTAGATTATAGTCTCCATCCTTGTCTATTACAAGTTCGTGCTCAAGGTTCTTGTAGCAGATTTTGATTAATCTATCATTTTTATCGAAGGTCTCTTCTTTATATGCCCAACCGAATGCAAACAAAATAGGCTGTTTGTGTTCATTATGAATCGTGGTAATTACTAACTTCCCGTCACTTAATCGGATTGTTTCTTTTATGAATGCAAAGCATCCTTGCCCAATAGCAGGTGTTCCATTAATGTTGTAATAATATTGACTTTCTTTATCAGGTTCTTGTGTTGTTACTACAACACACACACCATCCTTATCTTCCATAGGGTTTCCTGATTTATCAATATTAATACACTTCGTTGTATTATCATCTACGTATTCTACCGCATGTCCATATATGCCTTCATTGTTAGACATTGGATGACCGTGGATGTCGTAAAAACATTCCTTTATAAGCCTATCTTCATTATCATTCCATTTCCGAACAGCAAAATATCCGTTCGAACAAGGAATAAATTGATTATTAGAGTTTACGAATCTTTGTAGAATAGGTAAATCATCCGGACTCTCTAAGTCGTACTCAATCGCATCCACCTCGTAATCTTCATTTAGTATTCTTTCTCCAGAAGCATTTAGGCATCCTATTCGCAAAATATGGGTTCCTTCTTTATTAAAATCAATCCAGATTCCGCTTTGAAAAATGCCTGATGCACTATAAAATTTTATCTGGTTCAGTCTACTTAATGAATCATGATTCCAGCGTTGTTCAGCTATATTGTCAGTAGATTGAACAAATACGCCATCTTTGTCTATATTCTTTAATCCTATAACCTGATGATTTTCATTGAATATTATGGTAATGCTGAAAACACCATCTTTGTCATTGATATATTCATTGTTTTGTCCCAGATAATAATTTTGGGCTGTCAAGTTATTGTTATCATATACAGAAACAGTTCCATAAACATTGTTAGGAGACTTCCAAGGGGTTCCATTTACGTCATAATAAGTTTCTTTATATTGTCTTCCTTTATCATCATACTCCATTCTTATTGTAACATACCCATCAAAATCAGGGGCAAGATTACCTTCTCCATCCAAATTATTTAGTTCTGTAAGCTGAAAGGAGTCCTCGTCATATCTTAGCCTTTTTTTACAAACACCTGTAATAATTTTAATTGGTTTTCCATCATAATCAATGAAAGTACGTTCTATTTCATTCCCACCAATATCAAATTTTGAATCAAATCCGTAATTACCATGAAGATGTGGACATGGAATTTGAATCCCATTATCCTTTTTAAAGAATCTTATTCTAACAGGGTTGTCATGATCGTCATATTCAGTTTCAACAATTGAATATCCATCGATGTTTATTGTAGGGTTTCCATTATCTCCCAGGTATGTACGCCTAATTTCTCTGTTTTGCTCATCATAATCTATATGGATACCACAAAAACCACCATAAATATAGATTGGTGTCTCATAATTGATATTTCCATTTTTGATATCTCTTCCATAGAAATTTATATCAGAAATTATATTATCATTATATTTCAAAGATACTGCATATACTCCATCTGTCGTGCAGGCTCTTTGATCCTGCTTTAAGAAAGACATTCTGTAAGTCGCATCTGTGAGTAATGGATCTCTGAAAATTTCTTGACTGCCTCCTTCTACTTCGTTTTCTTTAAACATTTCATCAGAAATAGTATTTCTAAATATTATTCCCACATAAAGTAAATTATCAGCTTGATATTTACCTAAGCATTTGCTCATCGTTCTAAATTCTCCAAAATCCAAAGCATTATCTAACAATCTACGTCCTTTTTGGGTCAAAACATTTAGACTACTCAATCGCTTTTGCTTATTATACTCACGATTTCTTATGATGCGTTGTTCTTCTTGTTCCGCTAATAACTTGTTTTGTTCTTCTTCGTATGCCTTAATAGCTTGTTCAGCCTCTCTGATCTCTTTACGCTTTTTGATGATAGGACATAATATGTCATGGATAAATTCTACTCTATACCCGTCTGATGTTGAGTATTTCCGCAATAGTTGGCACTCAATTAGGTCGTCAATATAATTTTTCCCTATTTCTTTGCAAATAATTTTTAGAGACTTGTTTTCTCTACGGTATTCTTCATTAAGAAGGCAATCTTCAATATGCTCAATGATATCAGTAGGAATATCTTTTATACAATTCAAATAGAAGGTTTCAATGATTTCCCCGCTTTTTTGTTCAACTAACGTGGCTGTAATGGTTTCTTCTGTTTTTTCCTCATATAAACGATTAAGGTATAAGGATAGAATAGCTGAATCTACATCTATTTCAGGAACGCCATCAATATTGAAATCTTTTCTATTGGTTACTTTTTCAATTATTAACTTAGCAACCTCTATTGACACTAATCCTTGACGAGGTTTCTGAATAATTTCTGCAGCTTGTTCCTCATTAATAGGTCTGAGCCCATAACGATGTTGCCTTAAAGACGGAATAAATGCAGTATGGAATTCAAATTCCGACAGAAAATCTTCACGTAATGTAAATAAAAAGTGTATTTCGTTGTCGAAGACATATTTGTTGCTGTTATCTTCGACCTCAAAATCTATATCATCTAGATCTGTAGCAAAATTATCTGCTGTAGTAAAAATTATATCTTCCTTTATTGTATTATTGTTCACCTTACTATTACTTATCGCATTAGGAATTACATCATTCAAGAAATCAGCCATTTCTTGGAAGAAGCTCAATCTTAATTTGGTATTTTGTTGTAATGTGAAAATTTCCTCAAACTGGTCAAATATGATCAATAGTTTTATTCGTTCGCCTTGTTGGTTGTAGAATTCATTGCAATGAAAAAACTCCCAAAGCAACTTACATTCTCTTTGGGGAGAAAGTATTTTCTTGACATCAATCTTATCATTTATGAGAGAATCATATATTTGTGTAACGTAATCTTTGGCTTCTTTATGCTCAAGACGTATATAGATGGGGTGTACACCGCGTCTGCGTGCGGCAGGTATAATTCCGGCATTTATAATAGATGATTTACCAACACCGGAACGTCCATATAAGATCGTATCAGTATCATTTAATACTCGTTGAGAAAGACTTCGAATATCTTCATCGCGACCATAAAGGACTTCTCCTTCACGATACGCTTTTAATCCTAACCATGGATTTGAATTAGCATTACTCATAATCATTTCTACTCTTGGCTTATTGTATGAATAATTTTCTCTGCAATATTTTGTAAATCACCGTCTTGCTTAAAAATAATAGCATTGCGTTGCTGTATCTTGTCTGGAATAGCAGCTTTATAAAAATCGAATCCCTCCTCTGATATAGGGATTATATATTTTCTGCCTAAACTATTTCCAACCGTGATAGCTTCATCCCATTCATTGCGGTAAACATGTGGATCATTTTTTTCCTCTTCAATATGATGAGTGAATAGTGGGATAAAATAGCGTGCTGTACGAATGCCTTGCTTTATTTCCTCGATAAAATTTCCACCATAACTTATATTATTACGATCATACCAAACTCGTTTACCCATTTGGGTGAGTGCATTATATAGAGATTCTGCTATTTCCGAATCTGAACGGGAGTATGAAATAAAAATATCTGTATGATTTTCAACCTTATCGAATTTGGTTGTTTCATATTGTGCAAGTCTTTCTGCTAAACGTTTTTTTATTTGGTCTATGATTTCTTTAGGGTTCTCTTTTAAGAAGGTATGATTTCGCTCTAAAAAATGATGGAGTTCATCATCTGCTTTATCGTATGCATACAATCCTCCACCTCCATTTAGTTCTCTTATATTTCCTGACTTTCTAATTGAATACCATATAAAGCGAAAGAGCCAATCAGAATAAGTGTTTCCTAATATTAGAAGATACTTATTCTTCAATTTGTCGGCCAGGTTTTTAGGACGTTTGACATCAGACAACCAAGAAGAACAGAAGTCAAGCATATCTGTATCGGATAAAACATACCTTTGGGAACCTTCACCAACCTTACCGAACATATAGTAAATAGTTGGTTTTCGCATGTCTGTTCCTCCTTTTATATCATGATTTTCAGATGGGTTATTATTAAATCTCATCACCCGCAATTCATTACCCCATACCTCACGCATTGCATCTTCTACTAGAGGAGTAAAAGATGTTGTGATTACAAAAGGAAATTGACGAATGCTAAGCAACTCTTTTAATATCCCGGATGCTATAAACTTTTTGTGGGCAAAGATCTTATTCATTTGCGCATATATGC
>NZ_JASLER010000002.1 GCF_030151085.1 Bacteroides sp.
GTCTGCTATTCGGATACGATACGGCAGTAATATCTGGTGCGGAAAAGGGACTTCAGGCGTTCTTTATGGGGGCCGATTTTCAATACACAGACACGATGCACGGCATTACTTCTTCCAGCGCACTAATTGGCTGTATTATTGGTAGTGCTCTTTCCGGTATATTTGCATCAAGACTTGGTCGTAAGAAATCACTTTTTATAGCTGGTTTCTTCTTTTTCTTATCAGCATTGGGCTCTTATTATCCGGAGTTCTTGTTCTTCGATTATGGAGAACCCTCTTTTTCCCTACTGATTGCGTTTAACTTTTATCGTGTAGTAGGTGGTATAGGCGTAGGTCTCGCATCGGCAATCTGTCCGATGTATATTGCAGAAATTGCGCCAAGTAATATTCGTGGTACGTTGGTATCATGGAACCAGTTTGCCATAATCTTTGGTCAGTTGGTGGTGTACTTCGTCAACTTTATTATTTTAGGTAATCATGTTAATCCTGTAATAGATTTGGTGAATGGGGTCAATCAAATTATGAATCCGGAAGCAGCTGCATGGACTACCGCAACAGGTTGGCGCCTAATGTTTGGTAGTGAAGCATTTCCTGCCGGTATATTTACCTTACTGGTATTGTTAGTGCCCGAAACTCCGCGTTATCTTGCCATGTGTGGTAAGGATGAAAAAGCATTGAGTGTATTGAGCCGTATTAACGGTCTTGCAAAAGCTAAGGTTATCTTATCTGAAATCAAAGCAAGCACCGAAGAAAAGAAAGAAAGACTCTTCACTTACGGATGGATGGTTATCTTTATTGGTATCATGTTGAGCGTCTTCCAACAAGCAGTAGGTATCAACGCTGTACTTTACTTTGCTCCGCGCATATTCGGTACAATGGGTATGGGCAATCCGATGGTACAAACGGTTATCATGGGTATCATCAATATTCTGTTTACCTTGTTGGCTGTATTTACAGTTGAAAAATGGGGTCGTAAACCGTTACTTATTTCCGGTTCTATCGGTATGGCAATAGGTGCTTTCGGTGTAGCTCTATGCAACATGATAGCAGGTCTTCCGCCGATTTTCTCGGTTGTAAGTATCATGATTTACAGTGCTTCATTCATGTTTAGCTGGGGACCGATCTGCTGGGTATTGATTGCAGAGATCTTCCCGAACACTATTCGTGGAACAGCGGTTGCTATTGCGGTAGCATTCCAATGGATATTCAATTTCATTGTTTCATCTACCTTCCTGCCGATGTACAACATGCGCCTTGGAGAAATGGGCGATAGCTTCGGACACATGTTTGCTTACGGATTGTATGGCATCATTTGTATAATAGCTGCTATCTTCGTATGGAAGCTTGTTCCCGAAACAAAGGGCAAGACATTGGAAGATATGACCCAACTGTGGAAGAATAGAAAAAATAAAAGCTAATTGGCAGTTTATTGCATAGAAATGGGCTACTTCATTCAACTGAAGTAGCCCATTCTTTATATTATATAGAGGTTATTTCAATATACCACGTATACGTTCGAATTGTCCATCCGTTTTCTCAGGTGCGATTTGCAGCAAATAAGAAAGGAGAGAGTAGATATCTACATTGACAAAACCGGTAGAAGTGTATCCTTTCTTGAAATCCGGTCCTATGGCTCTAAATATAACCTGCATTTCAGGGCTCTGCGGAAAGTAACCGTGAGCACCTTTGTTACTTCGTGCTACATCGGTAAATTGCCAGCCCAATTCTGGGGCAACTACTATATCGCCAATACGATCACTTTCACTGTAGTTCAACTCAGCGGGAATTTCTTCTTTCTTCCATACATGGATATGAGCTACTCCTTTCAGTGCATTATAGATAGAGTCACGATAACCTTTTTTTGAAAAAATGGAAGTCGGGGTACGACCTTCTACTACTTCGCACCATTCCGGTTTAAGATATTGATTCATATTCACCACACGTTCCGGACTGATATCCATCATACCATGATCGGAAGTAACGATAAGATTAATGTTATCTGCAAAAGGAAGGCTTTCTATCCGGTTACGCAGAACTCCTATCAAACTATCTACATATTGCACTACTGTACCGGTTTCTTTACTGCATGGTCCATTATGGTGACCGCTACCATCCGGTTCTTCAAAATAGAGCATGGTTAGTCTTGGACGTTCTTCCTCCGGTTTTTGCAACCAGGTAAGCACAGTATCTATACGCTGTTCAAAACTGAGATGAGGATTGGCAGTCCACATTCTATAATAAGTAGGATGAGTGCCCTTAATGGCAATATCTGAGCCTACCCAATACATATTTGCGGTCTTCAAGCCTTGCTTTTGAGCAGTAACCCAAATAGGTTCTCCCAAATAATAATCCGGATTATTACGAGTAGCCGAATCTCCCATAGAATAATGCCGTTTATTCTTTGCGTCCCAAAAGGAATTATTGACTATGCCATTATGGGCAGGGACTAATCCTGTAGCAATGGTATAATGGTTTGGAAAAGTAGAAGCAGGATAGGAGGGAAGCATAACAGCTTTCACACCTTCTTGCCCCATTCGATCCAGATTAGGCGTTTTGTACATAGTTGGATAATCCCAACGAAAACCATCGAGCGAGACAATAACTGTATAATGTTGTTTCGGATTCAGAGCATTCAGTGGCATCAAAAAGAGCAAAAGACTGAATACACTCATAATAAGTTTATGCATACATTATTTTATTTAAAAATTAAATAATAGCAAAGGTATGAAAGTTTTGTTTGCACATGAAGAAATATTCTAATTTAGAAAGATTACAGACTCCAAATTCCACTACTTCTTTCCAATTCAACAAGTGCAGCATTATAATTGAAAAGCGTTTCAATGTATTGCGCCTGCACATCATCATAAGTGCGTTGTGCATTCAGAATTTCGAGTAAAGATACTTCTCCGCGATTATAACTGTACACCTTTCCGTCAAGCACTTCTTGTGCTTGCTTCAAGATGCCACCTTCATAATGTTTTAGTTGTATGGTTTGAGATTGGAATTGTTGGTATGCCTCCATCACTTCCCGCTGAACTTGCAGGCGCATTTGGTCATATTGCAATTCCGCTTGTTTGGCACGAAAACTGGCAGCATTGACACTTCCACGATTCAAGGACGAGAAGTTCAGAGGAATGGCAATTCCGGCACTTACCCCATTGAATGCGGGAGCAGGAGCTTCTTCATTGCGTACTCGCTTATTGTAACTCCAACCTAAAGAAAATTCCAAATCAGGTCGTTTCTCGCGTTTGGCCAAAGTTAATTCCCGACGCGCTACTTCCGCGTTCTTCAAAGCAGCTGATAAATCGGAACGATGATTGATGGCTGCTTCTATTAAATCATTGAGAACGAAAGTTTGCTCCGGCTTTTGCAATGCCCCTGAGGGGTTGAAGAGGGTATCGGTAACGGCAGTACCAGTAAAGGGAGAAAGCTGCGTGCAAGCTTGTTTTAAACCAGTCTCTGCCTGAAGAACTTCATTATACATGATGCTGGCTTCCAATTTGCTTTGAATAGCTTCCACTTCCATGATTTTGCCAGATACCCAGCGGATACTATCCGATTGTGCCAAGCCATGCATATTACTCCAAGCACTTTTCTTGATGTCATAGAGCTGCTTCTGTTTCATTACTTCCATATAAGCAAGGGTGGCATCTGCACGCAGATTACGAAAATAATCGGTAAGTACTATCTCAGCCAGTTCACTTTGACTGCGTGCCAGTTTAATGCCGGCAGTTCTTCGTCCTAAAGTTACGTTCTGCGAGAGCCCCAACTCATAGCTCTGCCCCATTTGCAAGGTGTGGTCTTCGTTGTTAGAATAAGTGAAGGAGAGTGACGGATCATCAAACACTTTCGCAGCAATTACATCGGCACGTGCTGCACTGACATTCATCTTTTCGGCCGCATATTCCAGATTATCCGTACATACTTTATGAATATATTGCTGGTAAGTAATAGACTTGGTTACTTGTGCCTGCACAGAGCAAGCACTGAGAGTAACCATTAATAGTATAACATTATATCTTTTCATCTTCTTCCTGTTTATTCTGATTTTTATTTTCTGTTCTCTTCTCCATCATATAATATAAAGTAGGGAGAATATATAAGGTTACTACTGTGGCAAATAGCAATCCGTAAACAATAACAGTAGCCAAGGGACGTTGTACATCCGAACCGATACCTGTACTCAAAGATGCAGGAAGCAAGCCCAGTACAGCAACGGTAGCCGTCATTAAAATAGGGCGGAACCGATGACGAACACCTGTAACCACGGCGTCGCGCAAATCACGTCCGCGTTCCCGCAGGTTATTGATATGAGACACCATGATAACTCCGTTCTGGATAGCGACACCAATCAACGCAATGAACCCTACGGCCGAAGAAACATTCAGCGTCATTCCCCGTACATTCAATGCCAACATGCCGCCAAAGAGTGCCATTGGAACTACACACATTAATAAAGATGCCTGCCGGAATTTACCAAGAGCGGCAAACAGCAGTAATAACATAATGCCCAATGCCAAAGGTACAATAACTCCCAGACGGCTGTAGGCACGGTGTTGATTTTCAAATTGTCCTGCCCATTTCAGATGAAATTCCTCATGGTTGTATTTCACCTGCCGGTCTATCATTCCATTGGCTTTCTGTAAGAAAGAAGTAAGGTCGATACCGCGCAGATTTACACGAATCGTAAGATGCCGTTTGTTCATTTCACGAGATATGGTGCTGGCGCCGGTAGTCAGCTTGATATCGGCTACCTGACTCAACGGGATTTTAGCTCCTGAACCTGATGTCAGCATCAAACTACCGATACGCTCAGGTGTGTTACGCATCTCTTCGCTGAAGCGACAGATAACATCGTAGGATTTACTACCTACAAATATTTGTGAGATTGCTTTTCCACCAATAGCAAGTTCAATCAAATCAGCAACATCCGAAACATTCAGTCCGTATTGAGCTATACGATCACGATTTGCCACAATCTGGAGTTGGGGCAGAGGAGGTTCCTGATCTACAGCTACATCCGTAGCACCGGGAATTTGTTTGATTACATTCACTACCTTATCGGCAATATGACGCGTCTCGGTGATGTCTTCACCATATATTTTCAGAGCTAGGTCACTGTGTGCACCGGCTATCTGGTCCATCACCATATCGATGATAGGTTGGGAAAAGCCTACAGAGTAACCGGGCATCTTCATAAGTGTATCGTTCATTGCCTCAATCAACTGGGCTTTATTGCGTCCGGTTGTCCAGCTATCATACGGTTTCAGACCCACTCCACACTCTATATGTGACAATGAAAATGCTTCGGCTCCTTCATCATCACGCCCCACCTGGGTCATGACGTATGATACTTCGGGGAATTTGCTTAATACCTTTCTCAAATCGGCTCCCATCTCCTTAGAACGTTCTATGGAGATGCCCGGAGGCAGTTGTACCTGAATCCAAACAGCACCTTCGTCCAAGGGCGGGAGAAAATCTTTACCTACCGTATAACTTAATACTCCGGCAAAAAGGAGAATGCCTGCCAATACACCTAACACTGCTTTAGGGCAATCAATCACCCGAACTACTTGGGCATGGTAAAGCATCTGCAACTTCTCCAACCAACGGTTATGATATACCTTGCGTGGCTTACGATAAGCCATGTATGCCAGTCCCGGAATTAAGAATAAGGCTACGCACAAGGCTCCAATCAGTGCGTAACCTACCGTATAGGCCATAGGAGTAAAGAGCTTTTTCTCTATGTGTTCAAATGCAAATAAAGGAAGGTAAGCAGTAATGATAATCAGCACGGAGAAGAAGATGGGACGTGCTACTTCGGTGGTACGCCGCAATATGGAATCTTCTGCCAACATCTCGTCCGGATGACGTTCACGCTTCTTCAAGATGGTTTCCATCATAACAATAGAACCATCTACAAGAATACCAAAGTCTATGGCTCCCAATGAAAGCAAATTGGCCGGAATGTCAGTAACATGCATCAGGATAAATGCAATCAGTAAGGACAAAGGTATGGTGAGTGCTACGAGTAACGCACCCCGCCAACTACCTAAGAATAAGATAAGCACTAATACCACTAAAACCATACCCATAAATAAGGTATGCGAAACCGTATGAAGTGTCATCTCTACGAGATTAGTGCGGTCCATAAAAGGATGAATGCGAGTACCCTTAGGCAGTACATCGTTGTTCAGTTCATCAATGGCAGCGTGTACACCTTCGAGTACTTGTGAGGGATTCTGCCCACGTAGCATTTGTACAATACCTTCCACGCCATCGGAGTAGTTACGCTTACCATCATAAAAGCCCAGTACACCTTTGCGTTCGAGATTACCGTATTTCAGCGTACCTATATCATTGAGGTATACCGGAACACCTTTATCGGTCTTGATAACGATACGACCCAAATCTTCGAGATCTTTTACAAGGCCGATGCCCCGGATGACGTAGCTTAAATCACCGCGACTCAGCATGCTTCCACCTGCATTAACGTTGTTCATGGACACTTTCTCGGTAACATCGGCTAGTGAAATTCCATATTCCTCCATTTTACGAGGTTCCAACTCTATTTGATACTGGGTGGTGATGCCGCCGTAGTTGCTCACATCGGCTACTCCTGTCACTTGTTTCAAGCGGGGAATAATGACCCATTTGTGCAGGTCGGTTATTTCGCGTAAATCCAGATTATCACTTTCTATCACGTAGCGATAGATTTCTCCGGTAGGAGAGGTTAACGGATTAAGTCCCGGTACAGCATCGTATGGCAGTTCTACATCAATAAGACGCTCCTGTACTCGTTGGCGAGCCCAGTAATCGTCAATACCGTCATCAAAGACCAGCACTACGGTACTCAGTCCGAAAGTATTTTTACTTCGCATTACATTCAATCCGGGCATACCGTTAACTGCACGTTCGATGGGAATTGTTATTTGTTGTTCTATTTCTTCGGCTGCCAGTCCCGGAACTTGGGTCACAATTTGTACGGTGGTATCTGCAATGTCCGGATAAGCATCAATTGCCAATCGGGTCCACGAATAATAGCCCACCACTGCAATGAAGCTGAATAAGACGAACATCAGTCCTCGACGATGTATCGCCAGAAATATAAGTTTCTTCATATTTCAGTGCAGCTTTTAGTTGGCATTCAGTAAATAGAAAGCGCCGTCGGAAATATATTTCTCACCGGCTTGCAGACCGGATAGAATGATGCTTTTGTCACCATCGGTTGCAGAAGTTTCTACCTTACGTTTCCGGTATTGATTATCACCTGTAGCTACCAATACATAAGCCTGGTTCTCCTCCTGCAAAATGGCGGCTGTAGGGATAAGAATGGTTTCTGCTGCTGCATCAGTAAGTTTTACGGTGGCATACATGGCAGGTTTCATCAATCGCTCTTTGTTATTACAGGCTATGAGGACTTCGACCGAACGGGTTTCTTCATCCAACATTTCGCTAATGTGATAGATACTGCCACTAAAAGTACGGTTGGGCTGTGATATCAAAGAGATGTCTACCTGCTTCAATGCAGAAAGCAGGGGCAAGTCTTTCTCTTTTACATTGGCGGCCACCCATACTTCATTCAAATCGGCTACAACAGCTACCGGCTCTGCGTCCTCTTTAATGAACTGGCCGATGACAATACTATTTTTAACCACCTCGCCTGCTATGGGAGAACGTACAATCATCGGTTGTCCCAACACAAGTTCATCAGGTTTTATTTGGAATACTTTCAGTGCAGCCAAGGCATTCTCGTAATCTTTCTTTTTTAGTTCGTAGTTGACTTCTGCTTCTTCTACTTCTTTCTGAGCGCTGACTTTGTGCGCATACAAGTCCTTTTCACGGCGGAGGTTCTTAGAGGCCAGTTCCATTTCCTGTTTTGCCTGGTAATAGACTTTGCCGGTTTCAAAGAAATCGGGCGAACTGATCTCAAAAAGCGGACTGCCCGGACTTACTTTTTGTCCCAAACGGATGAATGAGCGGGTTACCCGTCCGGCAAACGGGGAAGCTACTTCTGCATAATGATTGGGAATGGCTTTTACCACACCCGACACAGTAAATGTCATCTGATGCAGTTCTTTTTTAGCCTCACTGATTTGCAGCTTTTGCGCTATAGGGGACTGAGGAGATATCGTAATAGTATCTCCTGATACAATAAATTCTTGAGTTTCTTGTTCATTCTTGGGGCTGGTACATGCATGACACATCATGCCTACCAAGCACAATATACCTATATATTTCATTATTTCTTGTCGTTAATATGAATAATCTGAAAAACTGATTTCTTACAAATGCAGATTATGCTTGACAAGAAGGGGGAGAACGCAGATGAAAAGAGTAAGAACGCCTGACAGCAGTTTTAATGATACTTTGTGAATAGATAAAACCTAAAAAGAACAGGACGAAAGGTACTACCGGCAAACTAGTCGTTGCATCTATGAAGAAGGCATTAAACAAGGCAACTGTTTCTATTTCGGCTGCATTGTGCGAATGATGCATGCCCGGCAGAAACGGATGCGAGTGAGTGACGAGGTAGTCATTGATGATGTGAGTATGGGTAAAGGCTGTATTTCCCACATAATAATATACGAATATTACTATGAGGAGTGATTTTAATATGTTGATAAATAGCCTTTTCACATGCAATGCGTCTGTTCGCCGGCAAAGGTACTACAAATTATTATTTATTTTAACCTATGGAGGATATATTCTTATTTTTATAGATGGGTTGATACATTATGTAAGTAATAACCGTACCTTTGTACCGTTTTTTATAAAATGTAACAAGAGAGATGGATTCAATGAAAATAAATAAAGTGCAGATACGCAATCTGCAAATAGAAGATTACGATCAGTTAGCGCAATCCTTTACACGTGTTTATTCTGACGGTAGTGATGTATTCTGGACACACAAACAAATAGAAAAACTGATTCGCATTTTTCCAGAAGGACAGATAGTAACGGTAGTAGATGATAAGATCGTAGGTTGTGCCCTCTCTATTATTGTGAATTATGATGATGTAAAGAATGACCATACCTATGCACAAGTAACGGGTAAAGAAACATTTAATACACATGAACCAGACGGTAATATCCTGTATGGCATTGAAGTATTTATTCATCCCCAATATCGTGGCTTGCGACTGGCCCGCCGAATGTACGAATACCGCAAAGAGCTTTGCGAAACACTGAATTTAAAGGCTATCATGTTTGGTGGACGCATTCCGAATTACCATAAATATGCCGATCAGATACGCCCGAAAGAATACATTGACAAAGTTCGTCAGAAAGAAATATATGATTCTGTATTAACCTTCCAGCTTTCCAATGACTTCCACGTACGCAAGGTGATGCGCAACTATCTGCCCAATGACGAGGAATCGAAACACTACGCCTGCCTGTTGCAATGGGATAATATCTATTACCAGCCACCTACGCAGGAATATGTAAATCCGAAGACTACCGTTCGTGTAGGGCTTGTACAGTGGCAAATGCGTACATACAAGACATTGGACGACTTATTTGAACAAGTAGAATTCTTTGTGGATGCCGTATCCGATTATAAGAGCGATTTTGTTCTTTTCCCCGAATATTTCAATGCTCCGTTGATGGCTAAATTCAATGATGAAGGAGAATCCGATGCCATTCGTGGCCTGGCTGCTTATACGGAAGAGATTAGAGAGCGTTTTATGAAGTTGGCTATCAGTTATAATATCAATATCATCACAGGTAGCATGCCGCTTATCAAGGAAGACGGACGACTCTACAATGTCGGTTTCCTGTGCCGTCGTGACGGATCATACGATATGTATGAAAAGATACATGTCACTCCCGATGAGATGAAGAGCTGGGGATTGAGCGGCGGTAAAGCTTTGCAAACCTTCGAAACAGATTGTGCAAAGATTGGTGTATTGATATGTTACGATGTCGAATTTCCCGAACTATCCCGTATCATGGCCGACCAAGGCATGCAGATATTATTTGTTCCTTTCCTTACCGATACACAGAATGCCTATTCCCGTGTGAAGGTATGTGCCCATGCCCGTGCTATCGAGAACGAGTGTTTTGTGGTAATAGCCGGTAGTGTGGGGAATCTTCCACGTGTGCACAATATGGATATACAGTATGCACAGTCCGGTGTGTTTACTCCTTGTGACTTCGCTTTCCCAACGGATGGCAAACGTGCCGAGGCAACTCCCAATACAGAGATGATTCTTGTATCCGATGTAGACTTGGATTTATTGAATGAGCTCCATACTTATGGAAGTGTCCGTAATTTGAAAGACCGTAGAGATGATTTGTATGAGGTAAGAATGAAGAAATAAGATTTCGTTCTATAGCTTGCTTGCATTCTTAATTTTATCAACATCATACGGCTTGATATCTACATCTTCTATGAAGTTGCAGGCATTCAGTGTTCCGGTAATCTTGCTTTTTCGAAGATTATCCTTTTCCTGTTGCTTGGCGATCTCTACGGCTTCTTGCATAGTGGCTTCTATTTCGGCCATTTGTTCTCTGATAGACAACAGAAGTTTCTGCTTTTCCCCGTCAGCTTCATCTTTCACATTCCGCTTGGCAAATCGTTCCATGATCGGTGTTAAATCGGGGTTGTGGTATAAACTGAATGCAGCTTTGGTCCGATCTTCGTCGCTAAGTTTCTCGTTAATGACCTTTAGTTGCAAGTCCCACACGATTTCCTCTTCGTAAACTTGTTTTTTGAGAGGGGACAGGTCGTCTTTATCCATAAATGTGATGTAGGTTAGCATACCGTCAATGTAATCGGTTACATAGATTCCTTCCGGGGCAATCCAGAACCTTTTGTGCTTACCTTCTGCTATATCGAGATCCGAGGTTTTGTAATAACGTCCCAAGATACAGTCCGGGTTATGTATCTGAAAGTAGAGTGGGACGGGCATAGCTCCTATGTCAATACTGTGGGGTTTGAGGTGACGTTCTTTATAGCGTTCTATGAAGTGCATGGTGAAACGTTCTGCCACAGGGGAGGTAAGGCTGCTCAGGAAGATATATTCTGTTCCATGTGTGCGGTATACGGCTGTGTAGAGGTAAAACTCCATACTCATGGACAGTCCCATTTTGTCGTTATTGAATCTAAAATGGGATGTCCATGTATTTTTTCTTCTTGTGCACCATTTCCGGTTCTCTACCAGTCTGCTAATCAAACTTGTAGGAATATCGTTAACCTGAAGCTGACTGTTGTTTATTAAGCTACAATGCCTGTGATTGAAACTTTCACCGGCAAGGCGCACTTTAGTGCCCAATTCAAAAAAATCTTTCCGAGCTTCTTGTTGTATCTCGAAATCGCTCATGGTAGAAGTAAACATCTGACAAATATGATTTTAGAGATGTTCCACTTCTTCGAGAGGCAGTCCGGTGCTTTGAACAATAATTTCAGCGGAAATACCTAAGGCTTTCATGTTGCGTGCTATTTCAAACTGCTTTAGTTTTTCACCTTCTGCAAGACCTTCTGCAAGACCTTCTGCCTTACCTTCTGCTTTTCCTTCTTCCCAACCATCCTCTTTTGCCGCTGCAATCACCGCCAGATGCGTGCGGTATACATCGCGGCTACTCTCATACTTTTGGCGCTCCTCTTCCGAGAGTGCTGCCACATCGGCTATCTCTTCGAGTTTCTCGTATACAGCCTTACGTGCCTTGAACGGCATTCTTTTTAGAGTTTCCATATTCTTCAGTATATAAATCCAACGTTCAAAATCAGTTTCACATTCATCCTCTTCCTTGTCCAGTAGCGGTAGGGCGATAAATACTTGGCGCATCTTGCCACTGAAAAGTTTCCCTGTATCCCTATCTGCCAAAATTACGTCTGTACGCAATTTGGGAATATTTTCTCCGGGAAGAGTGAAATTCATGAAGAAAACACCATAAACGGCATTAAGTTCATATTGCCAGTCACATCCGCGTTCGGCTTGACCGTTAATGGCACGTGACGCATAAAACAGTGCCCGGTCACGAAAATTCACCTGCCGGCGATTCTGCATCTCTACAATGATATGTTCGCCCGTATCTGTGGTGCAATATATATCGTAGATGGCTGTACGTTCTTCCTCATATCCGGGCAACTGCTCATTGTTAAGGAAGCGCAGGTCGGTAATGAAACGTTCCCCCACCAAAAGATCATTAAGAAACTCTATCAGCAAATCTTTGTTGATTTCTTGTCCGAATATCTTCTTGAACCCGAAGTCGGTGAAGGGGTTAATGAATCGTGACATTGTGCCAATATTTAGAAATCTGTACCACAAAGATACGAAATTGATTTCATGATAACGAAATATATTTTTGTTATTTAAAAGGTATTTCGATGTATATGCACGCAATGTTCTATATATTAATCCTTTATAACTTTTTCTCAGAAAACTGCATTCCACCCCCTAAATCTTGGTGCTCCATCCAAACCTCTGTTCTAACTTTGTCGTCGTAATCGATTGCATAGACAGGCGCCTTCGGCCGAGGCAGCCGGACTTAAATCAAAAAAATCTTTTTAATATCAGTAAAAATTATGACTGAAGAAATAAATCTCTTCCTTATCCGAGGCATATTGCAGGATTTGGACGAAAAGATGACACGGCTCGAAAAGCTGTTATCCTACAGTTCCCCTTCTTTAGGAAAAGGAGGAAAAGAGGGAAATGACTCCCCCGAACTTACCGATGAATGGATAGACGGACAGGTAGTAATGGAAATGTTACACATCTCGCAACGCACCCTTGCCACCTTGCGGCAAAACGGAACCTTGGCCTACAGTCGCATAGGCCACAAATTCTATTACCAGAAGCGGGATATTGATGAATTGCTGCGAAACGCTTACGTCATGTACCGCCTCTCGGCTCACGGAAAAGAAGAAGGGAGCAGTCATGGCAGAATTTAAAATACTTCAAGACCAATTTTCCTACTTCAACGCCCCGATAAGAAACGTAAAACCTGCACGCACGCTCACCACCGAAGAGGTGGCCTGCATAGTGGCCAGTGACGAGCTGCGCGAATGCACCTTGCACTTGCGTCAGTTGGTCCATCTCAAAGAAGAAGGAAAGGCCGATAAGAAGGAGATACAAGCCTATAAAGCCTCCCATCTGCCTTGCGTCACCTGGAGCGCCCTTTGCCGCTTGCGCCGTGCCTCGGAAGTAGAAAGTCACAGTGAGAACCTGTGTCTCGACATAGACGACATCACCGACTGGCAAGCGGCAGATACTCCGCTGAAGCAACTGCATACCGACTGGCCTATCTCTCAACTGAAAGGCGTAGAGGGACTTCGTTACGCCCTCCGGCAAGACCGTGAATTGGGCTGCAAACTCTTATTCCGAAGCCCTTCGGGCACAGGGCTGAAAGTAGTAACCGCTATCGACCTCACAGCAGGCAGCCATCGTGATTATTACAATGCAATGGCCTACTACATGCTCTGCCGGTATGGCGTAGAGGTAGATAGTGCTTGCAGCGACCTGGTGCGGGCCTGCTATTTGTGCTGGGACCCGGATGTAACATTTAACAACGATTGATTATCATGACCAACTTCAATATGAAAAACTGGACTCCGCTGCCCATAGAGCAACAAGTCCGCATTATAGTGGACCGCATTGTCCGCACAGGCATCGACCTGACACAAGAGTACAACAACTGGGTGAACATAGCCTTTGCACTAGCCAACGCCTTGGGGCGCAACGGTGAAGCCGACTTCCACCGTCTCTCGGCATTGCATCCCTGCTACAAGCAGGCAGAGGCGCAGAAGCTGTACGAGCGTGCCTTGCAGGGTGGGCGAGGCACTTCGGGCGTAGGTACTTTGTTTCATCTTGCCCAACAGGCAGGAGTGGACATCCACGTAAGTCCGGAGCATATTTCCCCTGCTTCCCCCGTTTCCCCTTCTTTAGGAAAAGGGGAAAAACGAAGGGGAAGTGTAGTTGATGCAACCCCTATTGTAAATAATAATTCCATAGGTGCGGATTCAGGTGTAAAGATTAATCCAACGAAAGACACTTTGTCTGTTACCGAAGAAGAAAAACTACCCGTTTTTCCCTCCGAGGTGTATGAAGGACTTCCGTCTCTATTGGACGAGATCACTGCCCATTACGACACTCCCGAAGAGCGTGATGTGTTGTTTCTCAGCTCATTGGTCACCCTTTCGGCTTGCTTGCCTTGGGTAGAGGGGGTATATGACCAACGTGTCGTATTTGCCAATCTCTTCCTTTTTATCTCCGGTAAGGCTTCGGCGGGAAAAAGCAAGATGACCCTGTGCCGTCACCTCGTGGCGCCTGTTCATCAGTTGCGCAAAGAGCAACATTGCAGAGAGGTACAAAGCTATTACGAAGAGCTAGCTACCTACAATGCCAACAAAAATGCCGGCACGATGCCGCCTCAAAAACCTCCCGTCCGTGTCCTCTTCCTACCTGCCAACAGCAGCGCCACCGCTATGTATCAGACGCTGAACGACAACGGCGGTCAAGGCTTGATGTTCGAGACCGAAGGCGATACCCTTGCCAATACCTTCGCAAGCGATTACGGCAACTATGACGATGGTCTGCGTAAATGTTTCCACCACGAAACCATCAGCTACAACCGCCGTGCCGACCGTGAACTTGTGGAGCTTCTCCAACCCCGTCTATCGGTAGCGCTGAGTGGTACTCCACGGCAGATACATACCTTGATAAAAGATGCCGAAAACGGACTGCTCAGCCGTTTTATCTTTTATGAGATGAACGTGGAGCCTGTTTGGAAAGATGTGTTTGTTCATAGCCAGGGCGAACCGCTCGACCAGGTCTTTGCCAGGCTTGGCGAACGTTTCTTCG
The DNA here is from genome assembly GCF_030151085.1 of Bacteroides sp. Taxonomy (GTDB): domain Bacteria; phylum Bacteroidota; class Bacteroidia; order Bacteroidales; family Bacteroidaceae; genus Bacteroides. The sequence continues at coordinate 14,808 of NZ_JASLER010000002.1, forward strand.
ACTTCTATCACTGGAATGTAGAGGCAGGCACTACTTGCCGCATAGAGCTTACGCCGGCACAGCAGCAGGCGTTTCATGCGCGCTTCACTTCGTTGCACAACAGTTGTTATGAGCTTTTTGGCGATGATATTCTTGCCTCCATTCGTCGTCTGGGACTGATAGCCTATCGGCTGATGATGATACTGAGCGCGCTGCGTTCGATGGACGAGGCGGGAGCTTTTATCACTACCTGCCGTGACGATGATTTTCAGCGTGCCATGCAGATGATAGATGTACTGGTAGGGCATAGTCTGTACGTATTCCGCCAACTCAACCACGACCGTCAGCCGGCAGACGGAAAGACGGAAGTGCCCGATTTCCGTTCGCTCTATCAAAAGCAGTTCTTCCTGCGTCTGCCTGCACATTTCAGTAGGCAGGAGTACTTGTCGCTTGCCACCTCCATCGGCATCAAGCCCAAAGCGGCGGAGAAGCAGATAGACCTTTTCATCAAGCGGGAATTGATACAGCGCCTATCCCCGGGAAATTATCAGAAGGTTCAGCCTGAATAGGCTCTGAAACTACCAAATCGCTATCTGCTCCGCTATTCCTTCGCTTGCGGGTACCTGTAAGCGGAGCAGGAGCGGAGAGGAAGGGGAGGAGTAGCGAAGTTATGGTCTTTTTGTTCAGAAATGAGCTCCCCCCCAATCCTAAACTTTAGGAAACGTAGAAACTTTAGGAAGAATCAGCCCCATCTATGCAAAATGATGCAACAAGATGCAATGAAAACCAAGACCGAATAACCCTTCTCCACAAGCATTATCTTTGTGTCAGTGAACGAGACGAAAGAGCTGCTGCAGAAGTTTCCCCGGACCGTCACTAACAAAATATCAAAGTATAACATTAAAAAAAGTAGAAAACAATGGGACGAATAAGTCAAGGTATTCTTGGTGGCTTCTCAGGAAGAGTAGGCACCGTAGTAGGCAGTAATTGGAAAACAGTGCATTACATGCGTGCACTGGCAGTAAACGTCAGCAATCCGCGTACGGACAAGCAGCAACATCAGCGTACAAAATTCAGCATGACAGTAGCCTTTCTGAAGGCAATAAACCCTTACGTACGTATCGGTTATAGAGACTATACCCATCGACAAACATCTTTCAATGCGGCTATGTCCTACATCATCCGCAATGCCGTGAAGGGAAGCGGTCTTGATCTCTCGATAGATTATGCCAAAGTATTGGTAAGCCGTGGCTCGCTGATGCCGGTGTTCAATGCCACAAGTACCGTGAAAGATAACAAAGTGGTTTTCACTTGGACCGACAACTCCGGCATGGGCGACGCCCGCGAAACAGATGTAGCCATGCCGCTTGCCTACAACAAAGACAAAGGCGAGGCGGTTTATCTTACCTCGGCAGGTACTCGTGCTTCTGCTACCGCAGAACTAGATTTGCCCGCTAATTGGGCGGATGATGCACTTGCTATCTATCTGGGTTTTAGCGACGAAGACGGCATACGTATAGCAAACAGCATTTGCCTCAGTGATACCGCCTCTTCTGGTGGTGGTGGTGGCTCAAATCCTGATGATAACCCTTTGGGATAAAAAAGAAAATATCAATACACACAAAATGAAACACGTATGAAAGAATCTAATAAGAAGCTTTGGGGAACCATTCTCAAGCTAATCATCGCACTGGCTACGGCAGTAGCAGGAGCATTCGGACTGGGTGCTTGCATGGGCTGAGGATAATATCAGTATCGGCATAATCAATCTTTTCAGCACACTTCCTTTTGCGTCGCCATTGGATGATTGCATCAGAAAGTGTGCTTTTTTTCTCTCAACACTCTCTTTTCTCTAACTTTTTTGTAAATTTGCACCCTTAAAATAAAGAAGGTAGCTATCTGCTTATTCAGAAGGTATCTTCAATCGTAAATTGTAAATCGATAAATCGTACATATAAAAGATGGCTAAGAAGTTTGCTGAATATTCGCAATTCAACCTCTCGGAGGTAAACAAGGAAGTGTTGAAGAAATGGGACGAGAACCATGTTTTCGACAAGAGTATGACAGAACGTGAAGGTTGTCCTTCTTTCGTGTTTTTCGAAGGACCTCCCTCGGCTAACGGTATGCCGGGTATTCACCACGTAATGGCCCGCTCCATTAAGGACATCTTCTGCCGTTACAAAACGATGAAAGGCTTTCAGGTAAAACGTAAAGCCGGATGGGACACACACGGACTTCCCGTAGAACTTGGTGTGGAAAAAGCATTGGGTATTACGAAAGAAGATATCGGTAAAACTATCTCTGTTGCTGAATATAATGCCGCATGTCGCAAAGATGTCATGAAGTTCACCAAAGAGTGGGAAGACTTGACACATCAAATGGGGTATTGGGTAGATATGAAAGACCCTTATATCACCTATGATAACCGTTACATCGAAACATTGTGGTGGCTTCTGAAGCAACTTTATAAAAAAGGGCTTTTATATAAAGGATATACCATCCAACCTTATTCTCCCGCAGCCGGAACAGGACTTAGCTCGCACGAGCTGAACCAGCCCGGATGCTACCGTGACGTAAAAGATACAACGGTAGTAGGACAATTCAAGATGAAGAACCCGAAGCCCGAAATGGCAGAGTGGGGAACTCCTTACTTCTTGGCTTGGACAACTACTCCGTGGACCTTGCCTTCGAATACTGCACTTTGCGTGGGTCCGAAGATTGACTACGTTGCCGTACAGACTTACAACGGATATACCGGCGAAAAGATGACGGTAGTTCTAGCAAAAGCATTACTCTACACACACTTTAATCAAAAAGCAGAAGGCATTGCATTAGAGGATTATAAGGTCGGAGATAAGCTTATTCCTTTCAAGGTAGTAGGCGAGTACAAAGGTCCGGACTTGGTAGGTATGGAATATGAACAACTCATCCCGTGGGTGAAACCCGTAACCGTAGATATCGAAGGTAATTGGAGTGTAAGCAACAACGGTTTCCGTGTTATTCCCGGTGACTACGTAACGACTGAAGACGGTACGGGTATCGTACACATTGCTCCCACATTTGGTGCGGATGATGCCAACGTTGCTCGTGCAGCCGGTATACCTTCTCTCTTCATGATTAACAAGAGAGGTGAAACCCGTCCAATGGTCGACCTTACCGGTAAATTCTATTTGTTGGACGAACTAGACGAAAACTTCGTAAAAGAATGCGTCAACGTAGACCTCTATAAAGACTATCAAGGCAAGTGGGTGAAAAACGCCTACGATCCACAATTCACCGTTGACGGCAAGTTCGACGAGAAAGCTGCGCAAGCTGCCGAATCACTGGACATCTACATCTGTATGATGATGAAAGCCGCCAACCAGGCATTCAAGATAGAAAAACATGTGCACAACTATCCTCACTGTTGGCGTACAGACAAACCTGTATTATACTATCCGCTGGATAGCTGGTTTATCCGCAGTACCGCTTGCAAGGAGCGCATGATGGAATTGAATAAGACCATCAATTGGAAACCCGAAAGCACCGGTACCGGTCGCTTTGGCAAATGGTTGGAAAACCTGAATGACTGGAACCTGAGCCGTTCACGTTATTGGGGTACTCCATTGCCTATCTGGCGTACGGAAGATGGTAGCGAAGAAATCTGCATTGAATCAGTAGAAGAACTCTACAATGAAATAGAAAAGTCCGTAGCTGCGGGTCTGATGGCTTCTAATCCTTACAAAGACAAAGGTTTTGAACCAGGTGCCTACAATCAGCAGAACTACGACAAAATAGACCTGCACCGCCCATACGTAGACGACATCATCCTCGTTTCCAAAGATGGCAAACCGATGAAGCGTGAATCAGACTTGATCGATGTATGGTTTGACTCAGGTGCTATGCCTTACGCACAAGTACACTATCCGTTTGAGAACAAAGAATTGCTGGATAACCATGAAGTTTATCCTGCCGATTTCATCGCCGAAGGTGTAGACCAAACTCGTGGTTGGTTCTTTACCCTGCATGCCATTGCTACCATGGTATTTGATAGCGTTTCTTACAAGGCCGTAATCTCCAATGGTTTAGTACTCGATAAGAACGGCAACAAGATGTCCAAACGACTGGGTAATGCTGTTGATCCATTCTCAACCATTGAAAAGTATGGTTCCGACCCCTTGCGTTGGTACATGATTACTAATTCTTCACCGTGGGATAATTTGAAGTTCGACGTAGAAGGAGTGGAAGAAGTACGTCGTAAATTCTTCGGTACCTTATATAATACCTATTCTTTCTTTGCACTCTATGCCAACGTAGACGGATTTGAGTACAAAGAAGCTGACGTACCCATGGCAGAACGTCCGGAGATTGACCGCTGGATTCTTTCCGTACTAAATACGTTGGTTAAAGAAGTGGATACTTGCTACAACGACTACGAACCAACCAAAGCCGGACGTCTTATCTCGGATTTCGTGAACGACAACCTCTCTAACTGGTATGTTCGCCTGAACCGTAAACGTTTCTGGGGTGGTGGCATGACGCAAGACAAGCTTTCTGCATTCCAAACATTATACACTTGCTTGGAGACCGTTGCCAAACTGATGGCACCTATTGCTCCATTCTATGCAGATAAGTTATACATGGATTTAATCTCTGCAACCGGACGTGATCAGGTAGTTTCTGTACATCTCTCTAAATATCCCGAATATAAAGAAGAGATGATAGACAAAGAACTGGAAGCCCGCATGCAGATGGCACAAGACGTTACTTCTATGGTACTGGCTTTGCGTCGTAAAGTGAACATCAAAGTTCGCCAACCGCTGCAATGTATCATGGTTCCGGTAGTAGACGAAGACCAACGCGCCCACATCGAAGCTGTGAAAGCACTTATCATGAACGAAGTGAACGTAAAAGAAATCAAGTTTGTGGATGGTGCCGCCGGTGTACTGGTGAAGAAAGTAAAATGTGACTTCAAGAAACTGGGACCTAAGTTCGGTAAACAGATGAAAGCAGTTGCCGCCGCTGTAGCGGAAATGTCACAAGAAGCTATCGCCGAACTGGAAAAGAACGGATCGTATGTCTTGAACCTTGATGGGGCAGAAGCTGTTATTGAAACTGCTGACGTGGAAATCTTCAGTGAAGATATTCCGGGCTGGTTGGTTGCCAATGAAGGAAAACTGACTGTTGCTTTGGAAGTTACCGTAACCGAAGATCTTCGTCGCGAAGGTATTGCCCGTGAGTTGGTAAATCGAATCCAGAATATCCGTAAGTCAAGCGGTTTTGAGATAACAGACAAAATAAAGATTATGCTATCTAAAAATCCTCAAACAGATGATGCGGTAAATGAATATAATGGTTATATTTGTAACCAAGTTTTAGGAACCTCACTAACGCTGGCAGACAATGTAGAAAACGCTACAGAATTGAACTTTGACGATTTCTCGCTGTTTGTGAACGTTGTAAAAGAATAATAAATACTAACCGATTAACACGTAAAAGTTATGGCAGAAAAAACAAGATACTCGGATGCTGAATTGGAAGAATTCCGCGCCATTATAAATGAGAAGTTAGAGTTGGCACAACGCGATTATGAATTGCTGAAAGCTAGTTTGACAGGTGCCGACGGTAATGATACCGACGATACATCTCCTACGTATAAAGTATTGGAGGAAGGTGCCAACACCTTATCCAAAGAAGAAACTACACGTCTGGCACAACGCCAGCTGAAGTTTATTCAAGGCTTACAAGCTGCTTTAGTACGTATTGAGAACAAAACGTATGGTATTTGTCGTGAAACCGGTAAACTGATTCCGGCAGAACGTCTGCGTGCCGTACCTCATGCAACATTAAGCATCGAAGCTAAAAACAACGGTAAGAAGTAAGAATGGGAAAATTTTTCACGAAAGGTCGTATCGCCCTACTTATTATTTTCTCGGTACTGATTATCGACCAGGTAATAAAGATTTGGATCAAGACACACATGTATTGGCACGAAAGCATACGTGTTACAGATTGGTTTTATATCTACTTCACTGAGAATAATGGTATGGCTTTCGGTATGGAGATATTCGGGAAATTGTTCCTTACCAGCTTCCGTATTGTTGCGGTAGCCGTGATAGGATGGTTCTTATATAAATTCGTGAAACAGGGAATGAAGACCGGATTTATTATTTGTATTTCTCTCATCCTGACCGGAGCATTAGGAAATATCATTGACAGCGTATTTTACGGTGTACTGTTTAATGAAAGTACCCATGCGCAAATAGCTTCTTTTATGCCCGAAGGGGGAGGATACGCCCCACTATTTTATGGAAAAGTAGTGGATATGTTCTATTTCCCTATAATCGAAACCAATTGGCCCCAATGGATGCCTATTATCGGTGGAGAACATTTTATATTCTTCAGCCCGATATTCAACTTTGCCGATGCGGCAATAAGTTGTGGAATCATTGCTTTATTGCTGTTTTACAGTAAATATTTGAATGAATCCTATCATGCGATAAAAAAATCATGAAAGGAAGAAACCGGATTCAATGGTATAGCGTAGCCCTTTTGGCATTCTGTTTAACATCTTGTCAGGTTAAAAGACCTAAGGATGTTTTGCCGGATGCCAAAATGGAAAACGTACTTTATGACTACCACATAGCGAAAGCCATGGGAGAAGAAGTACCCTATAACGAAAGTTACAAACGTCAGTTGTATATTGAATCGGTATTCAAAAAACAGGGTATCACCCAAGCAGTCTTTGACTCTTCAATGGTTTGGTATGCCCGCAATCCCGAAACTCTCACTAAAATTTATGAAAAGGTAAACCTGCGGTTGAAAGCTGAAAGAGACGGTATCAACCACTTAATTGCCATGCGTGATAATAAGCCGAAAGAGTCTTTGCCCGGTGATAGTATCGACGTATGGGCATGGCAGCATATATATCAGTTGACTGGTATGCCTTTGGACAACAAAATCACATTTACCCTGCCGTCTGATTCTAATTTCCACGACCGGGATACATTGCGTTGGAGTGTACGTTTCCGTTTCCACAACGGTGCGCCGGATAGCGCATATGCACCTATGATGGCAATGCAGATACTTTATGAGAATGATAGTATTATCAGTGGCATTCAGAAGGTAAAGAAAACCGGAATTGAGACTATCAGTTTATCTGGTGATTCTATAGGAAAGATAAAAGAAGTACGTGGATTTATTTATTATCCGTTACAAAAAGCAGCTAAATCACTATTGGCAGACCGCATTTCATTAATGCGTTATCATGCTACCGATACACTGTTCAATGCAAAGAAGGATAGTATTGCGGAACCACAAAAGAAAGATACGGTAACAACAACCACGGTAGAGGTGAAGAAACCGGATGAAGAGAATACTACTCCCCGTCGCGAAGTGCGTCCTCGTCCAAGACTGCGCCAATCTGGAAATTAACAATGAAAAGATACGCTTCGCATTTCTTATTTTTACCCGAATACGGATATTTGAAACAATACGTGGTCGAGACCGAAGCAGGATGTGTAGTGCATGCCTTCCCTCTAACCGAAGAAATTGAAAATGTGGAATGGTTACCGGGAGCAATTATACTTTTAACGCCAAAGGAACTGCAAGATTGTGATAACGACTTAACAAAAATCCTTTTGAGATTCCCTCACAATGTATTAAAGGACTTTCCAACCCTTATTTATCAGGATTATGGAATGTTCCCGGTCTACTTCTCTAATTTTGATGTTACGACAATGCTGCCTGTCTCCGGAACTCGGCACAAACTACTGCCGTAGCAATAGCCACATTCAATGATTCGGATGTCTCGCGATCTGCCGGATAATTGGGTATATAGAGTTTGCGGTTGATGAGCTGTTCAACTTCTTTTCCGATGCCATTGCCTTCATTTCCCATCACAATTAGTCCGTGCGGAGATAAAGTCTCCGAATACATATTTTTTCCATTCAGGAAAGTACCATAGACCGGTATATCTTTTAGAGAACTGATAAGTTCGGGTAGGGGAGTATAGTGAAGTTTTACACGTACAATACCTCCCATAGTAGCTTGTACGGTCTTGGGGTTGTAAACATCTACCGTATTAGGTGAGCAAAAGATATGCTCTATCCCGAACCAATCTGCCAAACGGATGATAGTTCCTAAATTGCCGGGATCTTGTACGTCATCTAAAGCAAGGCATAGAGAACGGCTGATAACAGAAACATCCAATGTCTCATCCGGTTGTTGAAACACCGCTAAAACTTGCTGAGGGGTTTTCAAAAGGCTGGCACGGGATAGTTCTTCTTCCAAGACTTCGGTTATATCATTTACAGGCAAATGCTTGTTTTGAGAAAGCCATTCGGCAGTAGCTATGAGAAATTGACATGGGAAATGTCCCAATAAATCACCTACAAGCTTAGGACCTTCTGCCAGAAATACTTTATCAGCTTTCCGGTTCTTCTTCAATTCCAACGAATGGATATATTTTATTCGGTTTTTACTTAATGCCATATTTGATAAATGTTATCATTTGACAAAAATACAGGTTTATTTCAATATAATCAAAAACTCAGCACTCTTCCGACGTTTTTTATTTCGGAAACAAAAAAAATACGAGTATATTTGTAGCTGTTTATGCGCAATTAATAATTCGGTATGAAGAAAGGCTTCCGCTACGCGATATATGCTACTGTCGTACTTTTATTGACTTCTTGTTCTTCCACCAAATATGTGCCGGATGGTACTTATTTGCTGGATGAGGTGCGCATACAAACGGACAATAAGGAAGTAAAACCGTCGAACTTATCGCTTTACCTTCGTCAAAATCCAAATTCCAAATGGTTTAGTCTGATAAAGACTCAGTTGTATGTCTATAACTGGTCAGGACGTGACTCCACACGCTGGGTCAATCGCACTTTGCGCAAATTGGGAGATGCTCCTGTCATCTATAACGCCAAAGAAACCGAGCGTACCAGTGAAGAAATAACCAAAGCCGTACAAAACATGGGGTATATGGGAGCTGTGGTAGAACCTATACGTCAAGTCAAAAAGAAAAAAATGAAACTTACTTATAAGGTTACGACCGGTAAGCCTTATAAAGTACGTACGTTAAAATACGACATTCATGACCCGAAAATCAAAGAGTATATGCTGAAAGATTCGACAACCACTCTTTTATCCGAAGGCATGTACTTTGATGTCAATGTTCTGAATGCGGAACGTCAACGTATTACAAGTAATCTTTTGCAGAACGGTTATTATAAATTCAATAAGGATTATATTTCTTATTCGGCAGATACTGTTCGTAATACCTATTTGGTGGATCTGACCATGCACTTGAATCCATACAAGCAACGTAGTGAAGACGAACCTCAAAATCATCGTCAATATACTATTAATAAGGTGAATTTCATCACAGATTATAATATGCTGGAGTCATCTGCATTAAATAGTATTGAAGTAAATGACTCGTTACATTACAAAGGCTATCCTATTTATTATAAGGACAAATTGTACTTACGCCCTAAAGTCTTAACTAATAATCTTAGAATTATTCCCGGTACTTTGTATAACGAGCAAGATGTACAACGTACATATTCCAGCTTCGGACGCTTGCAAGCGTTGAAATATACCAATATTCGTTTCTTCGAAACCATGCAAGGTGATAGTGCAAAATTGAATGCATACGTACTATTGACCAAGAGTAAGCACCAGTCCGTTTCATTTGAAATAGAAGGAACAAACTCTGCCGGTGATTTGGGAGCTGCTGCTGCTGTGGCATTTCAGCATCGTAATTTGTTCAAAGGTTCCGAAGCTTTTATGTTCAAAATACGTGGTGCATACGAAGCTGTATCAGGTTTACAGAGCGGAATACAAAACCAGAATTATACGGAATTTGGTGCTGAAGCAACAGTAAACTTCCCCCGATTCATGTTCCCATTCATATCTAGCGATTTCAAGCGGAGAATAAGAGCTACTACAGAATTTGGACTTCAGTATAATTTCCAAATGCGCCCCGAGTTTACCCGCATCGTAGCATCAGCAGGATGGAGCTATAAATGGGGAGTGCAACGCCAACGTTCACAGCATCGTATTGATCTTTTAGACATCAATTATCTGTATATGCCTTGGATAGACTCCAAATTTAAAGAAGAGTACTTAGAAAAAAATGAAAATTATATTTTAAAATATAACTATGCCAACCGTCTGATTGTACGTACCGGATATAGTTACACCTATAATAGTGCAGGGCAGGCATTAATGAACAATGCTCTTGTTGGTAATTCCTATTCTATTCGCCTTAATTTTGAGTCTGCCGGTAACTTCTTATACTCATTAGCTAAGATGGCTCGTCTTAAAAAGAATGATGATGGGGAATATACATTATTAAACATCCCGTTTGCCCAATATATTAAGGGAGATTTTGATTTTGCCAAGAATATTATTATAGATAATAGAAATTCCTTAGCTTTTCATTTAGGCGCAGGTATCGCTATTCCGTATGGCAATGCAACTATGCTTCCTTTTGAGAAACGTTACTTCTCAGGTGGTGCCAACAGTGTACGTGGTTGGTCTGTACGTGATTTGGGACCAGGTTCTTTTGTAGGTGATGGCAATTTTATGAATCAGTCGGGAGATATCAAGTTGGATGCAAGTATTGAATATCGTACCCGCTTATTTTGGAAGTTCCGGGGAGCAGTCTTTGTAGATGCCGGTAACATCTGGACTTTACGCGACTATAAAGATCAACCGGGTGGAAAATTTGAATTCAATAAATTCTATAAGCAAATAGCCGTAGCTTACGGTTTAGGATTACGCATGGACTTAGATTTCTTTGTATTACGCTTTGATGGAGGTATGAAAGCTATAAATCCTGCATATCAAAGTAAAAAAGAGCATTATCCTATTTTTAATCCTGACTTTGGTCGTGATTTTGCATTCCACTTTGCAGTAGGATACCCGTTCTAATAGTTGAAAGTTGAAAGAGGAGAGTTGAAAGTTTCCATGCGGATTAATGCGCAGCATAACTTTCAACTCTCCTCTTTCAACTTTCAACTATTTATCTGCTGGCGTAGTAAGTATTAATACCTACCGCATGACGTGCATTTGCCACACCTTGAGCATCGAGTGAAACAGTCATTTCTTCACCGTTTTGCAAATTCAATTGTGCAGTACCATTATTATTCAGTTGTAACAACTCAGTACTAACACCACCGGCTACTACATTCCATGTATTCAGTTCTTTATTATAAATCAATTCCATAGAAGTTGTTTCACCCTCTTTGGTAATAGAATAACCATTTTCGAGTGTTTCCACCAGGTAGTTACCATTTTCACCCTTTACCTTTTTAACATCACCAATACTAGCCAAAGGATTACTGCCACTCCAAAATTCAATGGAGTTGATAACCAGAGCGTCTGCTAAGTAACATACAGCATATACAGGAATGATATTACATGCAAGGTATACTAGCTCGTTTACAAACTTCGTACCGATACTTTGATTCCAACTTACAAGTTTGCTGTGCAATCCGAAAGAACCAATGCAAGAACTGAAAAGAAATGAGCCACAAATCATCACGGTTGCGGCCATTTTCAAATTGATTTTCTTCATAATTACTTTTATAATTTTACAGTGTTTTGTCAATTTAGCTCATGAGCTAAATCAAAGATTCTGCAAATATAGGATTTTTTGCAAAAAAACATAGGATAGAACCTTAATTCTATTCTTACTGTAAAACGAATCGCACTTTATTTTACGGCTTTACGCGAAAGGATATTTCCTATCCAGCGATCCACAGAAAACTTGCCGGGACCTATAATGTACATCAACACAAACACTACCAAATATACAAAAGCTAATTCTTTCGTAGAGAACGGATCATGACTATGAATGACAAAAAATGCAATACACATTGTAAATATCATCGGTATCATTGCCAAACGATACAGGAATCCTACAATAAATGCCATAGAGCAGACCAATTCACCAAAAATAGCTAATACCAAAGATAGAGTACTACCAACACCTAACGGATCAGGGAACACAGCGGACATTTCCTGAAAGTTAGCCCACTTTGCAATACCATGACTCATCAGCAATACACCGAATACTATTCTTACTATTAATAATATAATAGATTCGGCTGTTCCGTCCGGTTTGACGGGAAATAAAAATCGTTTCAACATATTCATTCGTTTTTAAGTTCGTATATGAAATACAACAAATATTGTTGAATAAAAGTTTATTCCCGTTTCAAAGGTTTAATTATAATCCGCAAAGAAGGATCGTAAGTAAAGTAGCTCCACATCCAATCGACAAAGATAAATAGGCGGTTCTTGACACCTACAATACTCATCAAGTGAATAAAAAGCCATACAGCCCAAGCCGGAAAACCACCAAAACGCATCTTTTTAAGTTCAACGACTGCATTATTACGTCCGATAGTTGCCATAGAACCTTTATTGTGGTATACAAAAGGTTGCAGCGGCAAACCTTCTTCCAATCGTTGTAAATTTACTATCAGGTTTCTGGCTTGTTGGATGGCCGGTTGAACTACCTGTGGATGTCCTTTGGGGTATTGATCTGTTATCATGAGTGCCGTATCTCCAATAGCAAAGATATTAGCGTAATTAAGCAAACGGTTGAAACTATCTACTTTTAAACGATTACCAGGTCCGTAGGCTTCGATTGACAGACCTTGCAGACTGTTTGCTTTTACACCCGCCACCCAAAATACATTATTAGTCTCAATAACAGTATCACCACTTAGTACCAACTTATTATCCTCATAAGTTTTCACAAGAGCATTCAGCTTGATTTCAACATCCCGTTTTCTCAAATATTCTGCTACCTCTTGAGAAGAGACGTCAGAGAAAGCCGACAAAAGTCTGGGAGCTGCATCTATCAGAACAATACGCATTTCATTAATATTCAAATCCGGATAATCTTGCGGCAGAACAAACTTTCTCATCTCTGCCAAAGCACCTGCCAATTCTATACCGGTAGCTCCACCACCTACGATGGCAAAAGTCATCAATCGCTTTCGTTCCTCTTCATTATTAGTGTTTTGGGCTTGTTCAAAACTGTCCAATATCTGATTCCGATTGAATAAAGCTTCTGAAGTATTTTTAAGAGCCATGGTATTTTTAGCCATACTATCATTTCCGAAATAATTCGTATTACATCCGGTTGATATCACTAAATAGTCATAGGCTACGGTACCAATCGAAGTTTCTAAGAGATTATTCTCAGGAAAGACCTGCTGTGCTTCACAAATACGTATGTGAAAATGTTCCCGTCTCTTAAATATTTTCCGGAAGGGAAATGATATGGCACTTGGTTCAATACCCGCAGTTGCTACCTGATAAAGGAGTGGTTGAAAGATATGATAATTATTCTTATCCAATAATAATACCTGATATTTATCACTTTTCAGTTTTCTAGCCAATTTCAGTCCACCAAATCCACCACCTACAATTATAATTCGTTTTCTTCCCTCTTTATCGGGAATATCCATTGCTGTTTTCATAATCTATAATCATGTTGTTCTTTGTATATAGAAGTAACATTACAGATGTAAGAAAGTTGCATATACAGCTGGCATAAAATAAGTGAAATTAAAAAAGCCGACATAATAGGACATTAAATCAGAATTTTGGAAAACAAAAAGAGCATTTTTTTTGTTGTAATGAGAACAACAAAAACTAACTTTGCTCCCACAGTTTCATAGAAGAGATGAGCACAAAACTTACTAGATATATATTATTGGTGTCGTTGCTGATAACAGATACTGCTATTCATGCACAAGATAGTTCTACAGGAGTAATTACCCAGTTAGATTCTACGCATACACCTAAGATCGATTCCCTTCCTAAGAAACATAGTTTTTTTAAGAAGTTCCTTGACTATTTCAATGATGCTAATAAAGAAAAGAAGAACAAGAAGTTCGATTTTAGTGTCATTGGAGGACCCCACTATTCAAGCGATACCAAACTAGGACTTGGATTAGTGGCCGCAGGATTATATAGAACTGACAGGAATGATACGTTTTTGCCACCATCCAATGTTTCATTGTATGGAGATGTATCTACAGTAGGTTTCTATTTATTAGGAATACGAGGAAATCATCTTTTTCCACAGAACAAATACCGTTTAAACTATAACTTATATTTCTATTCGTTCCCAAGCTACTATTGGGGGAAAGGTTATGATAATGGTGCAAACAACGATAATAAAAGTGAGTATAATCGTTTTCAGGCACAAGTCAAAGTTGACTTTATGTTCCGCTTAGTGCAGAATTTTTATATGGGTCCGATGGCTGTATTTGATTATGTGTACGGACATGATTTTGAGAAACCAGAGTTGTGGGAAGGCATGAGTGCACGCACTACGAATAGCAGTCTTGGATTTTCTTTGCTATATGATTCGCGCGATTTCTTGACAAATGCTTACAAGGGTTACTATTTAAGAATTGACCAACGTTTCAGCCCTGCATTCCTGGGGAACAAATATGCATTTAGTAGTACTGAACTGACTACGAATTATTACCATACCATTTGGAAAGGTGGAGTATTGGCCGGTCAGTTTCATACACTATTAAACTATGGAAATCCACCATGGGGGTTAATGGCAACGTTAGGCAGTTCATATTCCATGCGTGGATATTATGAGGGACGTTATCGTGACAAATGCGCTATGGATGCCCAGTTGGAATTGCGTCAGCATGTATGGAAAAGAAATGGAGTTGCTGTTTGGGCAGGTGCCGGAACTATTTTTCCTAAATTCTCTGAATTTAAAACCAAACACATTCTCCCTAATTATGGTTTTGGCTATCGCTGGGAGTTTAAAAAAAGAGTAAATGTACGTTTAGACTTAGGTTTTGGCAAACACCAAACCGGATTTATATTTAATATCAATGAAGCTTTTTAAAGACATAAAGAAATGGTTTGATAATCAGGAACATTTATTTTATTTGTTTCTAGTTATTCTGATAGTACCCAATATCGTACTCTGTTTTACAGAACCTATGCCATTGGTGGCAAAAGTATGCAATATTTTGCTGCCTTTTTCCCTCTATTATATAGTAATGACTTGGTCAAGAAATTGTGGGAAGACTTTTTGGATCTTATTCCCGTTTATCTTCCTCGGAGCATTTCAAATAGTACTATTATATCTATTCGGACAATCTATCATTGCCGTAGACATGTTTTTGAATCTGGTAACTACCAATTCAAGTGAAGCGTTGGAATTGCTGGATAATCTGATACCGGCTATCATCATTGTGGTATTACTTTATATACCTGCATTGGTTTTGGCTATAATTTCTATTATTCGCAAGCGGAAGTTATCCGATACTTTTATTCACCGCCAAAGAAAGCGGGCAGGGTATGTTCTTGCCATCGGTCTGTTATCTTTAGGATCGGCATACTTGCTGGATAAACGTTATGAAATGAAATCGGATCTCTATCCTGCCAATGTGTGCTACAACATTGCGCTCGCAGTTCAAAGAACCACTTTGACACAAGATTATTACAATACATCCCGGAATTTTACGTTTCAAGCCCAACCTACCCATCCGGCTGATAAAAAGGAAATTTATGTGATGGTAATAGGAGAGACCTCGCGTGCAAAGAACTGGTCAATATATGGTTATGAGCGTGAAACGAACCCTGAACTTTCAAAAATAAAAGATCTAACTGCTTTTTGCAATGTATTAACAGAATCAAATACTACGCACAAGAGTGTACCGATGTTATTATCTTCGATTAGCGCTAGCGACTTCGATTCCATTTATTATCAGAAAGGAATTATCACAGCATTCAATGAGGTAGGCTTTCAAACAGCTTTTTTCTCAAATCAACGTTATAATCGTTCATTTATAGATTTCTTTGGCAAGGAAGCGGATACATCTGATTTTATAAAAGAGGATGTAGCTGATCCCGGTTATAATCCTTCGGATGACGAACTGTTGAAACTAGTAGCAAAAGAACTGGAAAAAGAAGCTACCAAACAGTTTATAGTTCTCCACACTTATGGTTCTCATTTCAATTACCGGGAGCGTTATCCGGCTGACAAAGCCTTCTTCGTTCCGGACTCACCTGCCGATGCGGAAGCCAAATATAGAGATAATCTAGTTAATGCGTATGATAATACCATCCGTTATACAGATTCTTTCTTGGCACGACTTATTGAGATGCTGCAAAAGCAAAATGTTGATGCGGCAATGATTTATACTTCTGATCATGGAGAAGATATTTTTGATGATAACAGGCGACTATTCCTTCATGCATCTCCGGTACCTTCGTATTATCAGATGCATGTACCTTTCTTGGTTTGGATGTCAGAAAGCTATAAAGAAGCATATCCCTCCTTATTGGAGGGTGCACAAAAGAATCAACAGAAGAATATATCTTCGAGTGTTTCATTTTTTCCGACTATGCTTGAGTTAAGTGGTATAGAAACTCCGTATAGGAATGACTCACTATCTGTAATCAATCCTTTGTATACGGAGAAGTCCAGAGTTTATCTGAATGACCACAACGAAGCTTGTCCATTAGATGATATTAGCTTGTGTAAAGAAGATTTCAGTATGTTTACCGAGAAAGGTATCAGTTACAAATGATGGGCTTAAATGTGCCTCACTAAAAGTTAATATTAACCCCACCCATAAAGGTTGCTTTCGGCATAGGATAACCAATATTAATTTCATAACGCTGCGCCAATAGGTTTTCACCTTTTACAAAAAGTTGGGCATATTTGCATAAACGATAATTACCTCTAATATTCCAAAGGACAAAGTTTTCTTGCTTTTCATTATTTGCTGTGGTTGAAGTATATAATCCTTTTACATATTGAATGCCGGAAGAAATTCCCCAACGCCCTTTGGTATAATCCGCTCCAAAGAATAATTTATGTTCCGGAGCTGCCACAACCGGGTGTTCCATGTGTAGCCAGCTATAATTAGCAGACATACTCCATGTTGAATTGATACGATAGGCAATGGCAACTTCTGCTCCCCAGTTCTCAATTTTTCCGGTATTCATATTCTGTCGACGACCATTTTCATCCGGAACAGCAATAATTATATTATCACCATTAATATAATACAAATTTGCACTATAAGAGAATGCCCCGTCTAATAGGAGTTGAGAGTATGAGAGTTCGTAATTCATTAATTTCTCAGGAGATAATTCCGGATTGGGAGAAAACATATACAACTCCCTGATAGTAGGGTTACGGTAACCTTTACTCACCATCGCTTTTAATTCCGATCTTTCAGGTAAATGAAAGGCTAAACCACCCTGTGGGATAAATTCGGTTCCTACATGAGAATGATGATCGACTCTAACTCCGGCATCCAATGAAAGCCAACTACTTATATCCTGACGGAAATCAACGTAACCGGCAAATTCATCCATTTGTTTATCCACACCAGGTTTACGTTCACCTGTTGCTACAATACGGCTCCAAGATTCACCGCCGAAATGTTGATAATCCAAGCCAACAGTCAATCTGTTTCCGGTAAATAGTGTAGCACTCTGATACCACGAAATTCCCAACATCTTATCTTTGGAATTAAAATGCGATTTCTGCGGCTCCTTTCCGGGAGAATATCCATCATTAATCTTATGGCGTCCCCAGTTATAAAAGAAGCTAAGAGCTCCTGATGTTTCTTCATAATGATTTTCAAGTGCAAAAGAGGTCATACCACGAGTTATTCGTGAGTCATTGTCAATGAGCAGGGCAGTTGTCAAGCCCGGATTCGAAGCATTGTATTGAGTAATATTTACATCTCCCCACACCTTCCAATTATTCATAATATCATATCCCAACTTGGCATATCCACCGTATTGTTCAAAGCCCATATCGGCACGATGTCCATCTGTACGATTGTAAGAACCGGTAACCACACTACTGAAACGTCCTTTTCTTACTCGATTTGATATTTCTGTCTGAAGGGTACCATAAGAACCTGCACCTACATTTATCCCTGTATTTATACCATCTTCCACTTGTTTACGAGTTACAATATTAATAACTCCACCCATTGCATTCGAACCATACAATACAGAAGCCGGACCACGAAGTACTTCCACCCGTTCCGCTAGCATAGATTGGTAAGCATCGGCGATAGGATGTCCCATTAATCCCATATATTGAGGATGTCCGTCAATCAACACCAGCAACCCGGTAGTGGGACTTCCACCTATACCACGCAAACTCATGCCCCCTGCTGCTCCTGTAGATACTCCATATCCCATAATTCCTCTGGCCGTAGTAAAAAGTCCGGGAACTTGTTCGGTAAGGGTAGGAAGAAGAGAGGGTTCATAGCGTTTTTCTATCTGAGGGCGACCTACGACCGAAACAGTCATTGGTAAATGGCGAATATCTGTTTCATTTCGCGTACCAGTCACCACTACTTCTCCTATGTTCACATTACGGGACACTTTCAATGTGTCATTTTGTGCTTTTGCCTGTAAAGCACTTCCTGCTAATAAACAAGCCAACAAAATGCAAGAAAAGCTTCCCTTTGACCGAATATTAGTTATGAAATTCTGGATGACCGGATACATTTCAGTTACGGATTTCAGTTTATCGCAAGCTGTTTCCAAGGGACACCAACCTGTTTTATCGCGATTAATAATATGTGGAACCTCTTGGGAAAAAGTAGTATTTATGCCAGCATCACGAAGCAAAGTTAATGCCGGAGTACTAATAATATCTGCATAAACCGTTTTTATGCCTCCAAGTACCATCATTGCAGCAGCACCTTTACCAATAACTTTATCAGCAATAGATGCACCTTGCATGAAAGTAGGATCAGATTGATATAAATCGTATAAATCGGCTACTCCACGTTGAGTAAAAGTGCGAATCTCTGTTTGGTTCTTTAATACACAGGAATATCCTCCCGTATGTAGTATATCAATAATGCTTTCCATTTATAATTTTGTGAGTTTAGTTGGATTCTGTTCTGTCTAAATATTTTCCTGTCCTAATGTTTCTTGTTTTAGTTGTTCTACAAACTTGTCGATACGTTGTAATTCCTGAGGAATTTTAATTGTTTGAGGACAATGTGGTGTACACTGATTACAGCCGATGCAATGGCTAGCTTGTCGCAATTTAGGTACACTTCTATCGTAACCTACAAGAAATGCACGGCGGGCTTCCCTATAATTATCATCCTGACTGCTCTTGGGCACATTACCTTCATTGACACATTTATTATAATGTACTAAGATAGCCGGAATATCTATTCCGTAGGGGCAAGGCATGCAATATTTGCAATCGTTGCACGGAATGGTGGGGTATTGAACTAACAAGTCCGCCGTATCGTATAAGAATTGAGTCTCTTCTTCGGTCAATGACACAAGAGGAGAGTAGGTACGGATATTATCCTGAAGATGTTCCATATACGTCATGCCACTCAACACGGTGAGTACCAGTTTGGGAGAGCCTGCATACCGGAATGCCCAAGATGCAACACTGCTGTCCGGCTCACGTTGTTTGAGTCGCGCCACAATATGATCGGGCACTTTGGAGAGGCGTCCTCCTAATAAAGGTTCCATAATAACAGCAGGAATACTGCGTTTTTCTAATTCTCCATATAGATATTCGGCATCGATATTGCTACCTGAAGCATGCTTCCAATCCACATAATTAAGCTGTATCTGCACGAAGTCCCAGTGTATTTCACCCTGATCGTGCATCTGTAAAGCATAGTTAAATACCTCTATATCTCCATGAAAAGACCAGCCTAATCGACGAATACGTCCGGCTTCACGCTCTTTTTTCAGGAAGTCGAGTATGCCGTTGTCTATATAACGTGCTTTAAGATTGGGTATTCCACCACCACCAATGGCATGCAACAAATAATAGTCCAGATAATCGACTTGCAAATCCTCAAATGACTTGCGGTACATGGCAAGAGAGTTTTCATGCGTCCAATTGCTGAAATTGGAGAGCTTAGTTGCCAGATAGTATGATTCACGAGGATGGCGTTTCAAAGCGATACCTGTTGCCTTTTCACTCCAACCTTGAACATAGACCGGAGACGTATCGAAATAGTTCACACCGTGGGCAATGGCATAATCCACTAATTCATTTACAGCATCCTGATCTATCATATCTCCTTTGCCATCGGGTGAAGGAACAGTAGGCCAGCGCATACATCCATATCCTAAAAGAGAAACTTTATCATCACCCAAGTTGGAGAAACTTCGGTAAGTCATTTTATCAGTAGGGACTGCTCCTAAAGCTTTACTGTTCGGATTGTTATCCTTTGAACTGCATCCATAAAGTGCGGCAGTAGATGTTGCAGCGGTGATACCTACTATTTTTAGGAAATCACGGCGATTCATATTTTTAGAATGATCTTCCATATTATTATATAGTAATTTGTCTCAAAATGTTATACAATACGATGTCTTTCGTGCCCCTCTACGTAGATGGCACTGAAGGGACGAGCAGGGCAAAGATTCTCACAAGCTCCACAGCCGATGCATCGCTCTATATTTACTACCGGAACTTTAAGGGAATCTTTGGCAGTAGGATCACTGAGGACCATTTGTATAGCTCCTACGGGGCAGTGACGCTCACAGTTTCCACATTGCATTCCATCAGTCAATGGTATGCAATTCTTCTTAATCCATACGGCATGACCGATTTGGGTAGAAGATTTATCAGCTTTAGTTATCGGATGAATAGCACCAGTGGGACATACATCTGAACATTTTGTACATTCCGGTCGGCAATAACCACATTCGTAAGACATTTCGGGCTGCATCAATTTCGTTAGTTCAGTCGATGGACGTAATACTTGGTTAGGGCAGGCTGATACGCAAAGTTGGCAAGCAGTGCAATGGTTTGCTAAATTGCGGGCACTCAATGATCCCGGAGGAGTGATAGGAGTATTACGTTCCGGAATTTTTTTATCTTCTATGGTTGCCAGTCCGCCATCCACTTTCTTTTCTTGAGCTTTAAGAGCAGAAGTGGCAGCTACCAGGGTTATTGCAGATAAAAAGCTACGACGGGTTTCATTTGTTTGTTTGGTAGCTTTTGCCGAGCCGATAGGATTGAACTTATAAGAGATTGCCCCATGTTTACATTTCTCAATACAGTTCATACAAGCTACACAACGGCTATAATCGATTTGATGTTCTTTAGAATTTATACAAGCGGCTTTGCAATTACGAGAACAGAGACTACAATTATTACACTTCTCTGTATTAATCGTAATGCGAAATAGAGAATAACGTGATAGAACTCCCAAGATTGTTCCTACCGGGCAGATTGTATTGCAGTAAGTTCGTCCGTTACGTCCTGCCAGGACAATAAGTATAATGAGTGTAACTACAGCTATGATAAATGTAGGCAAACTTTTAACCCAAACATCTACTTCGTAAAAAGCATAACTATCTGCACGTTCAGCTAAGTAGGCAAGCAGATTATTTCCCCATTGCCACAAGGGCTGGAAAAGATTATTAGCAATTCGACCATACGAGCTATAAGGAGCAAGCAAGACTGCCAAAGTTCCGGCTCCAGCAATCAGTGTAACTATAAATATTCCCAATACTCCATATCGCAGCCAAGACAATGCGGGAGAATAAGAGTAGGGGCGTTTTCTACGTTTTTTTGGTCTTCGCCCCAACCATGCTATTAAGTCCTGAAATACTCCCAGAGGACAAATTACAGAACAATAAATGCGTCCGCATATCAATGTAAGAACCACAAGCAACAATACCACACCTATATTTAGTGCTAATATTGCCGGTAAAAACTGGATTTTAGCCAACCACCCAAACCATCCATGCAATGTACCTGTAAAATCCAGGAATAGCAAGGTGATGAGTGTAAAGCAAATCATTGCAATAGTCAGTCTAATTTTTCGTAACATGACAAATTATTATTTTGAGTTTATTCTTTATTTTTAGTAGCCTGCTGTTAACCAAGCTTTAAATTCAGCAGCTTTGTTTTTACTGATGAAAATACGTTCCGGTACATCGGTAGCTAAAGTTATCAATAAACGGCTATCAAACCATATCGTAATGTTGACAACACTTTCTCTTCGGATTATAAATTGCTTATTTGCTCGAAAAAAAGTTTCCGGATCAAGAGTTGTCATTATCTGATCTAATGTTTTAGAGTAAGGATATTGAGTATTGTCATTCTTATACACAAAAGTGTTTTTATCACTTGTATAAAAGAAAGATACATCACACATATTAACCGGAATAAGGCTATCTTTATACGGTATCAGTAATTTACCTCTTCGTCTTGATGAAGGTGAAAGTAGCATCAACTGCGACAAATAATGCGTGATATCAGTATGATTGAGCTTGTTAAACTTTTCAATAGCATGTTCTACAGCATTTACTTTGATGGGTTTTAGCAGATAATCTATACTATTCACCTTGAATGCATCAATAGCATATTGATCGTAAGCAGTAGTAAAAACAATTGGAGTTTCCACATTGATCTTGTCGAAGATTGCAAAAGCAGAATCATCAGAAAGGTGTATATCCATGAAAATCAAATCGGGAGCAGGATTCGACTTCAACCAGTTGATTGTCTGTACTACACTTTCCGTATTTCCAGCAATTTCAATTTCAGGGTTGATTTCGTGTAAGATTTCCCTCAGATTCTCATACGACGATGTTTCGTCTTCAACTATCAGTACTCTCATCGTAGATTATTTTAGAGGTAGATAAACCATAAACTTTTCATCGATAGTTTCTATCCTGATCTTTCGGCTAGTCAATAAGGCAAATCTATTCTCTAGATTCTTCAATCCCGTACCATTAGTAAGGGGTGGAGTAAGTTTGGGATATATAGGATTTGAAACTACCAGTTCATTCTTTTCGTTCAGGCAGATGGAGATTTCCATTTTATGATCAGCATCTATTCTATTGTGAACTACAATATTATCGACCAATGGAAGCAAGGATAACACAGGCAATGTCAACGAATCCTTCACCGCTTCATCTATTTGGATGGTAAAGGTTAACTTATTGGCAAAGCGAACTTCGACAACAAACCGGAACGCTTCAATGAACTCCAATTCCTCACGCAGTGAAACCATGCCCTTACGATCACTTTGCAGAATATAACGAAACATATCTGATAATTCATCGACATATTGCAAAGTCATTTTATCGTCTTTCTTACGTATCAACGATGAGATACCACTGAGTGAATTGAAAAAGAAGTGCGGATTAATCTGATTTGTCAGGGCATCACAACGACTTTGTAAATTCTCAGTCCGCAACCTTTCTATCTCCATTTCCTTTTCCTGCTGGGTAATGTATAGCATTATAATATGCCCTAGCAAGGTACTAACGCCACAAATTACAAGAAACTGAAATATAAGTACACTACCAAGATGGTCGCGCGCACCACAAAAAGAGAAGAGTAATGACAAAGGAACAAAAATAGCGTAAGCCGCAGTTGAAATTATTAAATTATAATAGAACCGGCGTTTTAACGTATGTAATGCCGCTTTATGCAAATTGAATCGAATCAAGATTGAAAATAACCCCCAGAAATAGAGGAAACGGAATAAGAAGAAAAGACAGTATACAGTTCTATACTCTATTGCCGCAGGGCAATAAAGCTCCCATGGCAGACATACTATATTAGGGTATATAGTAAAGGCCGCCCCAATCAATCCAATCAGTAAGAATCTACGAGAAATGTATGTTACAAACGTGTTCATGAACTGCCTTATTTATTTCAATGCAAAAATACACAAAAAAGAGAGTCTTCAAGTATCAGTTGCACTAAAACGAAAGAAAAGTATCTAAAAGCGAAAAGAGATATTATAATTATAAAACAAGAAAGACTTAACTAATTACTAGTTAAGTCTTTCTTTCGTCGGGGTAGCGGGATTCGAACCCACGACCCCCTGCTCCCAAAGCAGGTGCGCTAACCGGACTGCGCTACACCCCGAATGCTTTACTTCTTAAAAGCGAGTGCAAAGGTAAAAACAATTTCAATATACACCAAACATTTTGATAGTTTTCTGTATAACTATTTTATAAAACACTGGAAAACAACAATTAATAATCAAAAAAAATATATTCCTTTTGCGAACTTCTCTTTTATTCTTATCTTTGTAAATATGTGCATAATAAACAAATCACATTCAAATAAAGAAATGATATGAAAAAATTTATTTTAGGAGCGGTAGTCATAGTAATGGCATTAGCAGCTTGTGGAGGAAAAAAAAATGCAGAATCGATTGTTGGTTCATGGGTGATGCCTATCGAAGGACAACCGGGACAAGTACAAGGTATTAAAATGGATGCAGGAGGAGAAGCATCCTCCATTAATATGGCTACGCTAGTTTATAAAAGTTGGGAACAAAAAGGTGATGATCTCTTCCTTGCCGTAAAAAGTATCGGCAATGGTATGGAAATTGAAGGAATAGATACTTTGAAAATAGAAAAGCTAACAGCTGATTCTTTAATATTGAGTTCCAATTATGGATATACATTACGTTATGTAAGACAGAAATAAATAATCTTTCAAAGACCATGCCTTATTTCAAGCATGGTCTTTGAAAGATTATCATCATCCAAATTGTAGAGTAAAACAACTACCTTGACCTACGATTGATTGTACAGTAATGTTTCCTCCATGGCGGTTCATGATTTGCTTGCATAAGCTTAACCCTATTCCCGAACCGGACGTTTTTGTCGTAAAGAACGGAACAAATATCTTATCCAAAACCTCCGGTAATATACCTTCCCCATTATCTTGAACAGTAATGAGACACTGCCACGACGCAGTCGGATTCATTTTCACTTCTATCAATGGATTTTGAACCTTACCACATGCTTCTTTGGCATTTTTAATCAGATTGATTAAGACTTGTTCTATCTGAGTCCGATCTATTTGCAGAGTTCTATTTGTTTGAGGTATTTCAATATGGATGTATTCTTCTGAAAACAGCTTTTGCAAGTCTTGCAATAATTCACGCACGGATACCGGACAACGAACAGGAGCAGGAAGGCGCGTCAGCTTACGGTAATTTTCTACAAACTCCAATAAACCTTTACTCCGTCGATGTATGGTCTGCATACCTTGACGCATAACCGGATAGTTCTTTTCCGTCATTTCGCGTTCACTCAATGTCTCCGATAAGGATATGATAGGAGTGATTGAATTCATGATTTCATGCGTCAATACACGGATCAGTTTCTGCCAAGCTTCCATCTCGTTGCGTTCTAATACACGAGTACGAAAATTCTTCATTGCTTCTGATAACTCATTTACCATGTCTTCCATGGAACGGTTGTGATAAGGAGAGCGAAAAGAAAGCATCATATCATCGTAACGCAGGCTCTCGGCAAGATGGCGCATCATACGTATTTGCATCATTTGCAAACGATATAAATGGATAGCAATGGCAAGTAAAATCAGAAAAGCCATTAATGAACTGAACCATAGCCCGGCATCTACCAATAAAAAGATTCCGACTGAAAACAAAGCAATACCAATAATATGCAGTGCTACAATGAATGAGTATCGTTTCATAATCCTAATTTTTCAAGTTTCCGATATAAAGCGAAGCGGGTAATACCGAGATATTCGGCAGCGCGTGTCACATTGCCTTCACTAAGACGCATAGCACGTTCCACGGCTTGCCGCTCCAACTGTTCGAGATTGAGCACTTCTTCTTCCTTTTTCTGACGGGGAGTGGAAGCTTGAAACATAAAGTTTTCAGGACGGAGTAGGGAACCGTCTCCCAATATTACCGCACGTTCCATGGTGTGTTGTAGCTCGCGTACATTACCGGGCCAGGCATATTTTAATAATTTATTTTTCGCTTCGCGCGTAAGTCCACGCATCTCTTTCTCATATTTACGAGCATAACGTTGTAGGAAATATTCTGCTAAAAGAATAATGTCATTACCGCGCTCCCTTAAAGGAGGAATATGTAATTCTATTGTATTGATGCGATATAGTAAGTCCTGACGAAAATCACCTTCTTCTACCAAATGACGAATATTTGCATTTGTGGCACAAATAAGGCGTACATCAATAGAGGTTGATTGCGTACTGCCCAAACGACTGATCTGACGTTTCTCTATAGCAGTAAGCAATTTAGCTTGCATAGGCAAGGAAAGATTGCCAATCTCATCCAAGAAAAGAGTACCACCAGTTGCGACTTCCATTCGTCCGGCTTTGGACTTACGAGCATCGGTAAAAGCACCTTTTTCATAGCCAAACAGTTCACTCTCGAATAGTTGTTCGGGAATGCTTCCAAGATCGATTGTAACAAATGGCTTTTCTTTACGCGGAGAGTTTCGGTAAAGCAAACGGGCAATTACATCTTTACCAGTACCATTTTCTCCTAATATGAGGATATTAGCATCTGTATCACGTAGTTTGTCAATAGTAGAGAAGACTTCCTGCATAGCGGCCGAGTCTCCGATAATCATCTCTTCGGAAGTACCGGCAACGGTACTACTCAATACCTCTACTTGTTCTTTGAGTAGATTGATCTCACAACGCGAACGTCGTAGTTTCATTCCTGACGAAAGTGTTGCCAATAGCTTCTCCTTCTCCCACGGTTTAGGAATAAAGTCTGTGGCACCGGCTTTAATAGCACGCACAGCTTTATCTGTGTCAGCGTATGCAGTCATGAAGATTACTACAGCTTGGGGATCAATATTCAAGATCTGTTTCAGACTGTCAAATCCTTCTTGACCACTGATAGCATCACGGCTGAAGTTCATGTCGAGCAGGATAATATCAGGCTGGAAGGTAGTCATGAAGTGCTCAATACGATCCGGAGTTACAGCTACCTTTACCTTCTCGGTGTAGGGTTCAAGGAGTAGATTAAGGGCGAAAAGAACATCCTCATTATCATCCACGATCAGTATTTTCCCTAATTGTTCCATTATATTGTTTTTTTTGAGTTTCTAAACTTTCGATTTACGTATATCCTATATTGTGTGCCCACAAAGATAAGTATAATATCCATGTGTTGTATGTGCTATATCACACGTTTTTTGTGCGAATTAGCACGTATTCTTTTATCAATCATTCATCATAACATACTATATAACAAATAATTATCGGTTTGGCACAAGATTTGAATATATTTAGTAAACAAATGAACTATGCATCGCAATATACTACTACTGATACTAATGGCTTATGGCATAACACTGACTGCCACCGCCCAGGAACATACTATAAAACTGACGTTAAATCAGACCATCGATCGTGCCCGCCAGCAATCGCCCGACGCACAGAGTGCCCGTCACAGTTTTCGGTCGGCCTATTGGAATTATAAGTATTACTGTGCCAATTATCTGCCGACACTCAAACTGACTTCCAATCCTTATTTGGATCGTGCCATCAACAAAGTAACACTGGGTGATGGTAGCGTGAAGTTTGTAGAGCAGAATCTACTCAGCACCGACTTGACATTGCGATTGACACAAAATATCCCCTGGACAGGAGGTACGCTTTTTGTAGAAACCGCCGCTCAACGCCTTGATCTATTCAGTAACGACACTTACTCTTGGCAGACTTCTCCCATTAATATCGGTTACAGCCAATCCCTCTTCGGCTACAATAGCCTGAAGTGGGATCGTCGCATTGAACCTATCCGTTATCGTGAAGCAAAAAAGACTCTTGTAGAGACGCTGGAACTCGTTGCCGCCAATGCCACCGAAAAATTCTTCAACCTGGCACGAGCGCAAAGCAACTACGAAATAGCCAATACCAATTATGCCAACGCAGACACCTTATATATATATGCCCAAGGAAGATACAACATCGGCACCATCTCCGAAAATGAGATGTTGCAACTCGAGCTCAACAAACTCACTGAAGAAACCAACCGCATGAACGCCCGCATCGAGATGGAAAACAGTATGCAAGAACTTCGCTCTTACCTCGGTATTCAGGAAGATGTCAACTTGCAGGCCGATGTCAATCAGCAGGTTCCCGAACTGAATATCGACTTGAACGCTGCCTTGCTACTTGCCAATGAGAATAGCCCGGAGATACAGAACATGCTTCGCCGCAAGCTCGAAAGCGAGAGTGCCGTTGCCCAAGCCCGTGCCAATGCAGGTCTAAAAGCTGATATTTACCTTCGCTTCGGTTTGACGCAGACTGCCGAGAAATTCAAGGAAGCTTATCGCAATCCGCTCGACCAGCAATATGTAAGCTTAGGCGTCACACTCCCCATCCTGGATTGGGGACGTGGTAAAGGACAGGTACGTGTAGCCCGTTCCAATCGCGACTTGGTATATACACAGGTTGAACAGGATAAGACCGATTTCGACTTGAATGTTCGTAAACTCGTCAAGCAATTCAATCTACAAGCACAGCGGGTCAGCATCGCCGCACGCACTGATGAGACAGCTCAACGGCGTGCCGAAGTAGCCCGGAAACTCTATCTTCTTGGAAAATCATCGGTGCTCGACCTCAATGCCTCGATCACCGAAAAAGATACAGCCCGCCGAAACTATATACTCACGCTCTACAATTTTTGGAGTTTGTATTATACCCTGCGGAGCCTCACGCTTTACGATTTTGAAAAAGATGCTCCACTGACGGAGAATTTAGAAGCAATAGTTTTCTCGACATAAAGCAGGAGAGTTTCTAGTCGGATAATAGTCTTTGTCAAATAACGAAATATAATCTGTTTTATTTACAAAATGAGATTTTGACAACCTGTTTCTGATTATTTCAAAAAAACGGCTCTACAGATACTTGTAGAGGGGCTATTTTTTTTAGTAAATTCTCGTCAAGTTTTTACTAAAAATCTGTCGGAGATTTAGTAAAAATCCAATGAAGATTTAGTAAAACTCCATTCGGGTTTTAGTAAGAGTAGGAAAAGCACTTGAAAAACGCTCTAAAACAGCATAAAAATACGCAACAAATAATGATTAAAGAACAGATATTATGGATATAAAACTTGAAAAGAAACCCTGGTACTTCCGTTACCGTTATTACCTGATAGGAGGCGTTGTATTCCTTGCTTTCCTTATCTACGTTATTATCTTGTCCTTCGGTCCCAGCAAACTGCGCATCGAGCAAGATAACATTCAGATAGCCGAAGTGAAGGACGGCAAGTTCATGGAATATGTAGATGTGGAAGGACTTATTCAACCAATACTCACCATCAAAGTCAATGTCCGCGAAGCCGGAAGCGTAGAGCATATTATAGGCGATGAGGGAAGTCTGCTCGAGAAAGGTGATACCATTCTTGTATTAGAGAATCCTGACCTGCTGCGCAGCATTGACGACCAACGTGACGACTGGGAGAAACAACTCATCACCTATCGTGAAAAAGAAATCGAAATGGAGCAGCAAAGCCTGACCCTGCAACAACAAGCCCTCGAAACCAATTACGAATTAGACCGCCTTCGCAAGAGTTTCGACCTCGACCGGGAAGAGTTTCGCATGGGTATCAAGAGTAAAGCCCAATTGGGTGTGTCGGAAGACGAATACAACTATAAGGTAAAGAATGCCCGCCTGCAACGCGAAAGCCTGCGCCATGATTCGGCAGTATCTATCATTCGCAAAGACCTTATTCGCAACGATCGCGAACGTGAGCGCAAGAAGTACGAGCGTGCTTGCGAACGATTGGACAATCTAGTTGTGAAAGCTCCTGTATCAGGGCAACTCAGTTTTGTGAAAGTAACCCCGGGACAACAAGTTGCATCAGGCGAAAGTATTGCCGAAATCAAAGTACTAGACCAGTATAAGATACACACCTCTCTCAGCGAATACTACATTGACCGCATTACTACCGGATTGCCGGCAACCGTAAATTATCAAGGTAAGAAATATCCGCTGCGCATCACAAAAGTAGTACCCGAAGTTAAAGATCGTACTTTCGATGTAGACCTTGTCTTTACAGGAGAAATGCCCGATAATGTGCGGGTAGGTAAGAGTTTTCGTGTGCAGATAGAACTCGGTCAACCGGAGCAGGCACTCGTCATTCCTCGTGGAAACTTCTACCAAAACACGGGCGGCCAATGGATCTATAAACTGAATGCTTCGAAGAGCAAAGCGATCCGTGTACCGCTTAGCATCGGACGTCAGAACCCGCAACAATACGAAATTACCGACGGTTTGCAGCCCGGAGATTGGGTAATTACCACAGGATATGATACCTTTGGCGAAGCAGAAGAACTTATTTTGAAATAGGATCACTGACAATTAAAACATAATAAACAGATTAATAAAACGATGATAAAGCATTATTTCAAATTAGCATTACGCAATCTGCTCAAATACAAAATGCAAAGTATTATAAGCATTATTGGCTTAGCAGTAGGTTTTACTTGTTTTGCCCTTGCTAACTTGTGGATTCATTATGAAGTATCCTATGACAGTAACCCTAAAGGAGCAGACCGACTTTACATACTTTACCAAAACGATCCTTACCATGATAGCGGATATAGCCCTTATATGCCTTATCCATTATCAACACTGCTCGTTAATGAATTTCCAGAAGTAGAGGCAGCTTGCGCATATTCCAGATGGAAGGGTATAGAACTACAGGTAGAGGGTCAACCTATTTTTGAATCTCATGAAATGATAGCAGATTCTTGTATGATGAATATGTTCGGGATAACTATATCATCAGGAAATATAGATTTCATGTATTCGGACGAACAAATCGCATTAACAGAAGAAACAGCTTTGCGCATATTTGGAACAAAAGATGTTTTAGGAAAGGAAATCAAGGTCGATGGTGAGAAGAAGATGATTGGTGCCACCTTAAAGGATTTAAAGCATAGTAATCTGTCATTCGACTTTTGGGGACATGGTAAGTATATTCGCGAATGGCAGAATGAATGGAGCGCAGGTTCTTTCTATATCATTATTCAATTGCACAAAGGAGTAGACCCTATCGCTTTTCAAAAAAAATTAGCTTCTGAAAAGCAAAATACAGATTCCTCAAGTACTGTAAGTTTTGAAGGAATACAGTTAATGCCCTTGAATCAGTATCGCAATTCATCATTGAATGAGGAAATTCCTATCAGATTCAACTATTTGATTCTTTTCTCAGTGTCCGGCGGATTAGTTATTCTTTGTTCCTTATTCAATTATTTATCCCTATTTGTTACACGTATGCGAATGCGCAATCGTGAAACTGAACTTAGAAAAGTATGTGGATCGACAAGAAGCGGCCTTCTCATATTATTTGCTACCGAATACTTAATGTTAATTCTCATAGCCGGTGCAGTTGGAATGGCACTGGTAGAAATCGTACTTCCTGTTTTTAGAAAGATGTCGGAAGTATCAGGCAATATTTACTTGGAATCACTGATTTTCTTTGTAGGAGTAGTATTTATCTCAATTCTCTTCTTACTACCTTTTATACTAAAACGCACCTATAAAAGTAGTAATAACAAGAATGAATTTCGAAAAGTCAGTATCATCTTTCAGCTAATCATCAGTATCCTTTTCATGTTTTGCATGAGTGTAATCATGAAACAGATCTTCTTTCTTAAAGACACAGATTTAGGTTGGGATAGAAAGAATATAGCCGTTTTCCCTTTGCTTTATCCAACTGATCATTTCGATGAAATTGCTGATAAAGTAGAACAAATGTCATGTACTCGTGAAGTATTAAAACAACATTTAGGACTATTGCCCAAAGGAGGTTGTTTGAATCTGTATATTAATGAGTGGGAAGGAAAACCTGATTCCATTAAAGATATAAACATGATGGCTATACCCGAAGGAGAGAAACTTGCCAAATTCTATAATCTGAAGCTACTAAAAGGAGAAATGGTAAAAGAGGAAGATAGAAAGAAAGTGATGATTAACGAATCTGCCGCAAGAGCTTTAGGATTAAAAGAACCTGTAGGTGAAAAGATCTATTGGGGAGATGAACAAAAATCAGAACTTACCATCGTGGGATTGCTGAAAGATTTTCATACATCTCCACCGACCATTCCTGTGAGCCCCATACTATTAATCGGAGAAAATGGTACAAAAGCTTCATTTTGGGGAAAGAAACAAATTCTGATAAAATACCATGAAGGACAATGGAGTGAGTTAAAAACAAAAATCGAGAATATGTTCTTGCAAGAATATCCTGATGTAAGATATAAGTTAGTAAATGTAGAAGATGAATATAATCAATATCTGAAATCAGAAGACACTTTGTTAAAATTACTCAGTTTCATATCCTTCGTATGTGTTTTGATTGCCATATTCGGAATCTTTTCATTGGTAACACTCAGTTGCGAACAACGACGTAAAGAAATCGCAGTACGAAAAGTAAATGGAGCAAACATAAAAGATATACTAGTCATGTTTGGGAAAGAATACATACTTTTATTGGTTATTGCATCTGTTATTGCATTTCCAGTAGGATATGTCTTAATGAAGCAATGGCTACAAAGTTATATTGAACAAACAGTCATCAGCGCATGGATTTATATTGCCATCTTTGTAGGAATTGCATTTATCATTACCATTTGCATTAGTTGGCGGGTATGGCAAGCAGCTCGACAAAACCCGGCAAAAACCATTAAAACTGAATAGATATGAAAACACTAAAATACGCCATTCGTTTTTTGGTACGTTCTAAATCATATACCATTATCAATCTGCTGGGATTGGCTTTCAGTCTGGCTTGCTGTATCATATTATTAAGATATATCCACCGGGAATTGACTGTAGACACGCATTGTATTGACCGGGAGCAAGTATATGGTGTGAAGGGTATGATGGAGGGAAACCAAATCCTTGGCTTGGCTGAAAACAGTAGACGTGACAGTAGTTTTATTGATGAAAGAAGCGTATTAATACGTTCGCGTGTCACTCTGTTTGAGAATGACCATGTAACTTATCAATCTCATCGTTATACTATTCATGCCATGGTGGCGGATAGTGCCTATTTCCAACTATTCCCTTACCATGTAGTACAAGGCACAAATTCTCTTTCAGCTCCAGAATCGGTGTTAGTGATGGAAGACTTCGCTAGAAAAGTATTCGGTAAAGAAAATCCGGTTGGAAAAATACTACGCTTCTCCAATGGAAAAGACATACGAATAGAGGGTGTACTTGCCAAACCAAGCAATAAGCGAACATTCAATTTTGACATCATCCTGTCTTCTCATCTTTCAGATAGTTGGGATCGTACGCCACTGGAGTTTATCCGTTTTACTTCCCAGAGTGCCGTAGAAAAAGTAAACAAGACTGGTAGTTATTCACGGTTAGTCAATCCTAACACCCCTGACTCACGGACATATACTTTTTCGCTGATTCCGGTAAAAGAAATGTACTGGAACCAGTCATTGATGTATCAAACGGGACTGAATATGCTAGTCAGTGGCAACCTTGCCCAGCTTTATATTCTAAGTTGCATGTGTTTTTTGATTTTCTTTGCAGGTGTTATCAACTTTGTAAACCTATACATGGTATCGGCTGCCAAACGAAGCAGAGTCTATATCCTTCGAAAGATATTCGGTGCAAATGCACAAACCTTGTTTATGCAAATATTTTTAGAGAATTTCTTATTGATAGCTAGTGCCATGTTCTTGGCTTGGGTTATTATGGAGATAATGCAGACGCCTATACAGCACTTGTTGGGTAGTGAACTTGTATACTCTCCATTTGACTTGATTGTATCTATTTCACTATTACTGATACTTCCGCTTTGCATTTCGGGGTATGCTTTCAAGAAATGTCACAAATCTATGCTGGCTATCTCTATCAGGTCAACCGGAAATGATAACCGTTCCATCCGCTCACGCATGATTTTCCTTTTTGTGCAGTATGTAGTGACTTTTATATTAGTATCGCTTTCTTTGTATTTCAGCAAACAACTCTTCTTTATGTTGAATACTGACCCCGGATTCCGTACAGAAGATATCATTCAAGCAAGTTTAATCTATGAATCAAAAGATTATTCAATCTACGACGAAGAAAATATTCGACAACGAAAAGAAAATATAGCAGAGATAGACCGCTTAATGAACAGTTGTCCCGATATTCAATTGTGGACAACAAGTCTCTATTCTATTTTAGGATTTGATTATAAATCAAGTTATTTGAATGCCGAAGGAGAAAGCGTGCAACTCAATACGTGCTATGTTAACTCTGACTTCTTTAAAATATTCAATATACCAATGGTAGAAGGTAGTTTGCCAAAGACGGGACCAGACTCTCACCAAGAGTGTATTGTGGTCAATAATGCTGCCCTGAAAGTATTGGGTTATACTACTTGTCAAGGCGCCACAATACTAAGCACGCTAATGAAACACTACAATCCTGACGCACAAGCACAACCGATAAATGCTGTATCTGCCGATTATTACGATGGTCACATCAGTATCGGCATTCGTCCTACGGTGTATATGATAATGTCTGGATTGGGAGGCGACTATTATCAGATAGCTTGTCGCCCCGGCAAAACGCAAGCAGTACTTACCTTTTTAAAAAATATTCAAAAGAAAGTCTATGGCACAGAAGATTTCAAATATAAGTTATTGAAAGACGAAGTGGCAGATTTATATAAGATTGACAAACAGATAGCATCAGTCTATGTACTGTTTGCCTTTATCGCCATACTGATAATTTGCTTAGGTCTATTCGGTATTTCTTTGTTCGACATTCGCCAACGTTATCGTGAGATTGCTATCCGCAAGGTGAATGGGGCAGGGGTGCGTGAACTCTATATGCTGTTATTCCGTAAATATGTATTTGTATTAGCAACTGCCTTTGTAGTAGCCATTCCTTTGTCTTCTTATTGTATCTATTTATATACACAAGATTTTGTAATGAAAGCCTCCGTAGGAATAAGTATTTATTTAATCTCTTTATGCATAGTCGCATTTGTTTCATTAGGAACATTGTTATGGCAAATACGCAAGGCAGCAAATATTAACCCTGCAACAATCATGAAAACAGAATAATTTAATTAATAGGCTTATGTTACAACACTACTTTAAAATATCATTTCGCAATCTGCTGAAATATAAAATGCAGAACGCAATTTCTATTATCGGGCTGGCAGTAGGGTTTACCTGTTTCGTGTTAGCTACTTTATGGCTTCGGTATGAAATGACTTATGACAGTTTTCACAAAGAAGCGGATAATATTTTTTTAGTGCGTGCCCAAAGTACTTATTATGTCAATGGGATTAGTAACTATACACCCTATCCATTGAGCCCTTACTTGAAGAATACTTATCCTGAAATAGATAAAGCAAGCAATGCTCGTATTTCAAAAGGATTTCTGAAATTGGAAGATACTAACCGAATAGCCTCTGTTTTAGGCGTAGACAGCGCTTATATACAGATGTTTCAGATTCAGATAAAGGAAGGAAATATGAACTTTATCGAAGACGAAAAAGGTGAAATAGCAATTACCGAGAGTTTAGCATGTGAACTATTTGAAGAACAATCTCCCCTGAATAAGGTGCTGAATGTTAATAATAAAGATTATAAGATTTGCGCTGTTGTGAGTGGATGGTCAGGTCACTCTAATATGCCTTATGATATCCTTACGCCACTTGATGTGTCACGCACAAGGTGGGGAAGTACTCTGCATAGCTTTATACAGGTTTCTTCACAAACAGACAAGAATGTGTTCGTAAAGAAACTCAGTAAAATAAAACTCACTGATATTAATTCGGAAAGTAACTTGGGTAATTTGATACTCACTCCACTAAAAGCTATACGTTATTCAGACTTTCATCAGAACAATGATTTGGTGATGTCGTTCAACAATATTCTCTATTTTTGTATAACAGGTGGACTGATTATCCTTTGCTCTTTGTTCAACTACTTTTCTCTGTTTATCAGCAACCTCCGCATGAGAGTCAGAGAAATGGCACTACGAAAAGTTTGCGGCTCAAGTAATCATTCGTTATTGGGCTTGTTTTCTGTTGAAATCATACTATTGCTACTTATCGCCATGTTTCTGGGTATGATATTGATTGAACTTGTAAGCAATAGTTTCTTAAAATTCTCAGAGATTGAGATTAGCAAGGCTGAATTGTATTTCAAATCGATCTTATACTTGGGTGGCGTCATTGCATTGACATTCATTATAGCACAAGTAATCGTTTCTTATTCCCGTAGGAAAAATCTTGCAGCAAGCATTCAGGGTAGATATAAAATAAAAAAGGGTTCTCAAAATATGTATCAGAAGGCGGGACTTGCGTTTCAGTTAACTATCAGCATCTTGTTCATGTTCTCAACAATAGTGATTTTGAAACAGTTGCATTTTATAAAAAATGCCGATGCCAATATGGAACGGCATAACATTGGCAGTGTAGCCTTATGGATGGCCGGAGACATTAATGCATGGACTAACAAAATAGCCGCATTGCCAATGATAACAGAAGCTTTGCCCCCACAGTATTTTCCATTAATACCAACTGGTCCTATGATGTATATGGATATTAACACCTGGGAAGGCAAAGATAAAGCATCCGATAATATCAGTATAGGGCTTGTTTTGGCCAAAGAACCTTTCTTTAAATTCTATGATATAGAATTGCTTGAAGGAGAATTTGTGAATGAAAAAAGTACTGCTGCGGATATCGTTATTAATGAGTCTACAGCAAAAGCATTCGGATGGAAGAATCCTGTTGGCAAACAGATTGAAATAAATGCAGAGATGAAATTCAATGTCATAGGGGTTGTGAAAGACCTTCATTATGTACCACCCACGGCAAAAACACCTCTCATTGGATTCATTCTGACTGATAAACAAAAGCACTTATGGTTTCGGGCAAGTATTTTGTTCAAATTCAAAGAAGGGACTTGGAATGAGTGCAAAGCAGCGATTGAAGCCATACACAAGGAGGACTTTCCCACTGCCGGTCTGCGACTATTCAATGAAGAAGAGGAGTACAATAAATACCTCAAATCAGAAAATGCTCTCTTAAAGATGTTAGGAGTTGGAACGATTGTTTGTATCTTGATATCCGCTTTCGGAATATTCTCACAAATCACCTTATCATGTGAGAAACGGAGAAAAGAGATCGCTATTCGTAAAGTCAATGGAGCCAGAGTAAAAGATATTCTGCTCATGTTCATTAAAGAATATTTCTTAATATTGAGTATCGCCGCTCTGATATCTTTCCCCATAGGATATTTCTTAATGAAGCAGTGGCTACAAAGCTATATCGAACAAACTACCATCAGCTTTTGGATCTATACTGCTATTTTTGCGGGGATCGCTTTCATTATTACCCTTTGCATTGGTTGGCGTGTGTGGCAGGCTGCACGGCAGAATCCGGCAGAAGTAATAAAAAGCGAATGATACAATTTAAATTGAACTTATAAAAGTTGACTAATAACATCCTAAATTACAAAGAATATGACTGTACTTGCAACCCTAAAAATAATTATCCGCAGCTGGTGGAGAAACAAGGTTTTCTTCATAATCTCAGTAGTGAGTCTGGCGATAGGATTGGCATGCACCAATTTACTTTTTACTTATTTTGTACATGATTATAACATTGAAAGTGGAAATCAGGATAAAGAACGTATCTTCTGCTTGCGTCAGGATAACCCGCTGCAAGAGGGAAGAAAAGTGGATTATGTTACTGGTGAAATCCCCCCTATGTTGAAAGAAAAGTATGTAGAAGTCGAAGACTTTTTACGTATTAGTTCTCTTGAACCTTTATATTGTAAAGAAGGGGAGAATATCTTTCATGATATTACTTTTATATGTGTTGACAGTACGTTACCTCATTTTTTCCAATATCAGACTATTATTGGAAGCTTGGAACAAGTATTGAAACAACCTGGCAAGATAGCACTTAGTGAAACCTTTGCGCATAAAGTTTTTGGAGATAATGATCCTTTAGGAAAGATTTTTGAGATAAAAACGACGACCAATACCAAGAATTACGAAGTAGCAGCCATATTGAAAGTACGGTCACAATCGCTACTTCAGTTCGACATGATTACCGGGACTGACGAGAACTTTTTCGGCGGGACAACCTTCTTAAAGTTATCAGCAAATACTTCACCCGAACAGTTTGCACGGAAAATAAATCAGGATAAAGTACCTACATTAGTACCGGGAAAATCGCAATATTACGCTGACCCTTTATCTACTATCTATTTTGTAACGCCCGAAAGCGATTCTCAACAATCTATACCCTATATCAACCAAAGCAATGTTCAACTATTGTACATTGGTCTGGCAGCCGCCTTACTTGTGTTACTCATTGCATGCTGTAACTACACCAATATGAGTCTGAGTCGCATATTACAACAATTAAAAATGATACACGTTGAGAAATTGATGGGCAGCGGACTGAAAAACATTCGCATACAACTATTCGGTGATGCATTTCTCACCGTACTACTCGCATTCAGTTTGTCCTTGCTTATTATCAGCGACTGCCTTTCTTTCTTCAACGAATTATTGGCATCACGTCTGAACTTCCATTTCTTCTTCAGCCTTCAAATGCTTCCTTTACTCTTATTATTCGCACTTATTATGGCCATTGTACCTGCTTGGTATATCAGCTATAAACTTTCGCGTCTCTCGTTCAGCGAATATAAAACTCTCTATGGAGGACGGAAAAAGCAACGTTTCATTGGGCTGTTAGTTATTCTTCAATTCATCATCTCTATAGGATTGATATTTGCCACTCTCATTGCCAATGGACAAATTGACCTCATAAAAGAAAAAGCCAACTGCTACGAAAATAGAATAGAAATAGGAAGCATGTTTTCTCCTCCTCTTGCAACATTGAAAAGTGAACTAAAGAAAAATGTGCCGGGAATTGAATCCATTGCTCTCTCTGCTGGTCCAATATTGAGTGCTTGGGTACGCGAACTTTCTATCAGACAACCTGACGGTACGGAAAAGAAATCTTTTCTGCTTATGTTATTCAGTGATGCAGATTTGATTAAAACATTAGATATCCAGCAGACTTCAGGAAACACTCCGGAACAAATTCAAAAGGAGTATTCTCATCCGGTATTAGTCAACGAAAGCTATGTACGAAATCTTGTTCCGGCAGGTGTCAATCCTATCGGCAAATATATAAAAGAGTTTGATCAGTTTGCAGATACTTTATCCATTATTGGTGGTGTTGTAAAAGATTTCCCGACAAGCTCATTAGAAAGTGAAGTAACTCCCACAATTATTAATATCCCTACAGCAGAAAAAATGCCTAACGCTAATTATCTGCATATTAAATTGAATCCTGATACCCGGGAGGAAGCCATCAAAAAAATAACTCAAACCTGGGAGCGAATGAATGAAGGGGAAGCTTTTCAGTATACCGATTTACACCAACAGTTTATGAAGATGAATCAGAAGACCCTTTCTTTTGCCAGAATTCTTATCGGATATTCTCTCATCGGACTTCTACTGACATGCTTCGGTCTTTTTGGAATCTCTTGGTATGCCACCCGCCAACGCATTCGTGAAATCAGTATTCGCAAGATACATGGTGCAACACCCTGGCAAATCATTTGGTTACTCAATAAACCTTTCTGTTGGCAAGTTATCATTGCTTACATACTTGGCATTCCTGTGGTCTATTGGTTAATGCTGCATTGGCGGGAACAATTTGCCTACCAAGCATCTTTGTCTATCGCAGACTTCTTGCTACCATTAGCCATTGTTTGGGGAATATCTGCTGTAACAGTTTGTTTGCAAGGTTATCTACTGAACCAAACAAATCCAATTGATTCTATTAAAACCGAATAATATATCTATCTATTTATAAACCATAAAAATTAAAACATTATGATTAAAACTGTAAACTTACAGAAGATTTTCAAAACTGAAGAAGTGCAAACTTTAGCTTTGAATAATGTTAGCATCGAAGTGAAAGATGGAGAATTTGTAGCTATAATGGGACCGTCAGGTTGCGGAAAGTCTACATTGCTCAATATCCTTGGACTACTTGACAATCCTTCGGAAGGGGAGTATTATTTGAATGAAAAGGAAGTGTCAAAATATACTGAGGCACAACGCACTAGTCTGCGTAAAGGTGTAATAGGCTTTGTCTTCCAAAGTTTTAATTTGATTGACGAGCTAAATGTATACGAAAACATTGAACTTCCTCTGCTGTATATGGGTATTCCCGCTGCAGAACGCAAGCGCCGTGTAGAAGCAGCTATGGAACGCATGGCCATCATGCATCGCAGCAAACACTTTCCACAACAACTATCTGGAGGTCAGCAACAACGTGTAGCCATTGCTCGTGCAGTTGTCTCTAATCCTAAATTGATACTTGCCGATGAGCCCACTGGTAATCTGGACTCTAAAAATGGAAAAGAGGTAATGGAATTATTAAGCGAACTCAATAAAGAAGGTACGACTATCGTTATGGTAACGCACTCTCAACATGACGCTGGGTTTGCAGGACGCATTATCAATTTATTCGATGGTCAAGTGATTACGGAAGCAAACTTATAATAACGAAGAAGTAATTCACTTCTTCACCACATAAAGAGTTTGTCACGGTTTTCTGTGACAAACTCTTTTTTCATATAACAGAAACTGAATTTAGATAACAAAATCTTTGCCTGTCTCATTTCTATTTATTAATATTGCTTCCGATAATATAAATCAAAAAAACATTATGAAACAAGAATATACTCCGTCTCCTCTGAATACTACAGATATATCACTACCTGAAAGTTTAGCAAATCTAACTGAAGCTATGGCTCGTAACGTTCATGAAGTTTGGGCCTCCGGACGAGTAAGAGAAGGATGGAAATATGGTCCGACAAGAAATGATGAGATGAAGACACATCCCTGTTTAGTGTCCTATGAAGATTTGCCTGATTCTGAACGCGAATACGACCGACAGACTGCAATACAGACACTAAAACTTATCATGAAGTTAGGTTATAAAATTACCAAGGATTAAATATATAAACAAAAAGATACTTAAAGCTATGAATGAAGAACTCGCGGACTCAACAGGTTTAACACCAACACCTGGTAATAAAAAGCAGGAAAAGCAAGATAAAGATAATGGTAAAGCAAATAAAAAAGGCTCTACAAAAAGTGAATATCTTCCAATTTTTGAATCATGGAAATGGGCAATTCCTATACTAATTGGTCTGTTTTTAATAGTAGGTATTTACATGGTGTACTTTACAACCCAAAACTTCTCATTATACTATCCTACTAGTGGAAGACTATATTTAATGACTCTGCATTCTGTTATTGCTGTAGTTGTCTTTATTTGCCTATGTGTTGCTATCTTAAAATTGATAGCTATATATGCCAAGAATATGGAAAGAGAGAGAGAGATTTTAGCAAATTTATACTTAGAAGAGCAACAACGGCTTATTGTTAGGCTTGATAAGGCAAAAGATGCAGAAAAAAATGAAAAAGATGAGTTGAAAGACGCTCGGAATACTATCAAGAACTTGAAAGAAACAGAAGAAGCCCAAAAAGACTTAATTGAGAAGCTTCAAAATATGAATGAAAGAGAATATGAAAAAACAGCCCTCATAAAGTTTCAGAAAGAGAAAATAGAGTATCTTGAGAAAATCAATAAACAATTACTTGAAAAAGATATCATTATCAAATGAATCTCATAACCCGACTATTTACACTTCATTTCGACCGTTCTTTTTCAGGGAAAGGTTGGAAACAGCTAGCATGGCTTTTTGGAGTTATTGTAACGGTCTTTGTTACAATTTATTTCATCAGTTTTATATATCATTTTCCAGATCCATCTGAAATAAAACCTTTAGAGCAGCAGGGTGATGTGCCAATGGGACGTTTACTCCAATTGATCTGTTTATTTATTGATCCCGGAAATATTACAGAGGTTCCACCTGCACTACGTTGGTTTTCTTTATTAGTAGTATTATTAGGGCTCATCCTGTTCTGTGGTCTGCTTATTTCGGTCATTTCTAATATGTTAGAACGTAGGGTAGAACGTTTCCGTGAAGGAGATATTGTTTATCCGCTACGTAATCATATTGTGGTTATCGGTTTTGATGACATGGTACCTACACTTGTTCAGCAAATCTGTGATTATGCCCAATACGAGAAATGCCACATATTAATTCAAAGTTCATTGCCGGCACAAGATATTCGCAGCAAAATTCATACAGAACTGGATGCCAAGAACGAAAAAAGAATAGTGGTATTGCATGCTCAACGTAACTCAACAGAAGAGCTAGAGAAACTTTATACTACTAAAGCACGTGAAGTATTCATTATTGGAGAAAGAGATGAACATGACCACGATTCCCTTAATATCGATTGCCTTAAAAAAATAGTGGATATACATAAGAAGTGTAAGAATTGTCCGCTCATTCCATTCACTGTACTCTTTGAAAATCAAACAACTTTTGCTGCTTTCCAACTTACCGACTTATCCGCAGAATGGAGAAAATACATTGAATTCCATCCATTCAATTTCTATGAGGGTTGGGCAAAGAAGATACTCGTCAATAGAGAATACGGTAAAGGAGAAGACTTGATTAAATATTTGCCACTCGATCATGAAGCGGTTACTTACGAAAGTAACAAATATGTTCATTTGGTGATTATTGGTATGAGCCGTATGGGAGTAGCCCTCGGAGTGGAAGCTGCCCATCTACTTCATTTCCCTAATTTCTGTAGAGATAATAGTAAAAAGAGCGTTATCACTTTCATAGATGAAATTGCAGATGAAGAAATGAACTTTTTCTGCGGACGCTACCGGCACTATTTTGAAATAGCTTCTACATGCTATTATGATATGAGTAGTGATGAAGTCAGAAAAAAAGTAATTCCTCCAAGTCGCTTTAGTGGGAAAGATGCTGACTTCCTGGACGTACAATTCGAGTTTATAAAAGGCCGGGCAGAAAACCCTATTATTCAAAATAGAATTAAGGAGTGGGTTCACAATCCGAATGAAATCCTAACTATTGCAGTATGCCTCAATTATCCCCCTCAAAGCATGGCTATGGGGTTATATCTTCCGGACGATGTTTATGACAACAACATTCCGGTACTTGTTCGTCAGGAAACTTCCAGTGCTTTACTTAATATGCTTAATAGTAAAAAGAAAGACGACGAAATACACAAATACTCTCATATTTTTCCTTTTGGAATGCTTGACAACTGTTACGATTTAGATAAACAAAGTCAGCGTAAAGGCCAGATTATTCATTACGTGTATAACTTTTATGATACTTATGGCAGTGTTCCTCAAGCTTGTCCAAATGATGTGGAATTAAAGAAAATGTGGAATACGCGTCCGGTTTCCCACCAATGGTCTAATTTATACAGTGCCTTTTCTATCGGCCCCAAGCTTCGTTCCTTGCAAATCACAAGTAACCATATACAGTTAACTGATGATCAAATAGCACTTTTGTCGGAAGTGGAACATAATCGTTGGAATATGGAAAAACTACTACTCGGCTATCGCAAACCTACTGCTGAAGAAGAAGTTATCATCAACAGTAGTAAAGCGAAGAAAAAGGAGTATAAAGAAAAACGCTTTGTGCATCCAGATATCCGTCCATACGATGAATTGTCAGAAGGATCGAAGAATTATGACAAATGTATTACAGCAGGAATACCGCTGGTCGTAAAGTGCGATTAAGTCTTTCACTTCATTCGCGCTGCAATAGCCAACAATACACCTAGCACCACACCCAAAATAGCAGCAAACAACACTCGCATTTCTCCAGGCAGGAGGAATGTGATGGTGTGCGCCGGATACCAGAAGAAAGGAATCGTTTTCTTGAATACAAAGTTCCATTGTGCA
The DNA here is from genome assembly GCF_030151085.1 of Bacteroides sp. GTDB lineage: Bacteria > Bacteroidota > Bacteroidia > Bacteroidales > Bacteroidaceae > Bacteroides. Next base: position 58,454 of record NZ_JASLER010000002.1, read on the forward strand.
TCCCAGTTCAAATGTGTAATGATACGTGTCATTGGAATAGGAGTGATAAGACTGCGAAGAGAACCGCCGCAATCTAAAATATGTGTATCAGTAATCTTATGAAATGTCATGAATACAGGTGCAAATATCGTATTCATAGCAACTGAAATAGCGAAAGCTATCCAAACTTTATCTGCACTAAATACTCCATTTATAATATTTGCAGCATCAGCCATACCCATATATGCCATGAACTGTGGCACACCTTTGGAGAAGATTATCATAGCGGCATTGATTCCTAAACCTAAAAGTCCCCAAACCACTGCACGAGGAAGTATACCGAAGCCTTTTCGATTATAGACTCCCGCACTAATGCGAAGTCCTAGCACTTCACCCATCGTAGCAAGAATTCCAAACTTAATGAAGCTCATTACCATTCCATGTGCTGCATTAAAAGATTTGTACCAGTCGTAAATTGTATCACTTAAAAAGAATGGTAAGAAAATTACCACTAATACCAGAGTAAAGATAAAATCTTGCTTTTTCATACGAAAGTCATGTTTTTCATAAATTACGTGGCAAACATACTAATTATTTTCTAAATCGAAAGCATATTGGCAAATAAATAGATAAAATCGTAATAATATCAATCGGCTGAATACTTGTAACGGAAAACCGTGACACTTTATTATATTCAAACAAAATGTTACATCTTTTCTTGTGATATTAAGTTTTAATGCTTAATATTGTTGTCAATAAACATAATTAATTCAACTATGAACGACACATACAAGTCAATAGGTCTCTTTATTGATGGTGGTTATTTTGCTAAAATCAACGAAGTTTTAGAGGAACATTTTTCTTTAAATATTAATGTGACTGCTTTTATGAACTTCATTCGCCAGCAAGTCAGTTTATTGAGCAAGTCTCCTGTTGCAGATTGCCATATTATAGAAAGCCATTATTTTCGTGGACGTTATCGGGTAAACGATGCCAATAACAAGCATCTTCTATTCAGTGAACGTAAATTTGAAGATTCCCTCATCGAGAATGATGTTATCTTCCATTATAAACATTTGCGTGAAGTCCAAAGAGAAGGTGAAATCACCGTTATTGAAAAAGGTATAGATGTATCGTTTGCTCTCGAAGCATACGAACTTTCCATAATTCGCAAATTTGATTATGTAGTATTAATTACCGGTGATGCAGACCACGAAATGCTGATTCGAAAATTAAAGTCATTGAAGATATATACAATCCTACTAACGTGGGATGTGTCGGATGATAAATCTACTTCTACTGCAAAATTGCTGAAAGATGAAGCATGCACTCATTTGGAGCTAAGTAATTTGATAACGAAGGAAAAAGATTTATTGAAGAAATTATGTGTAAATTGAACATCAATGGCATGAAAAACGTACTTCTATTTTTATTTATATCACTTTTTACCCTTTATAGCCATGGACAAGCTACTCAAAAAGGGAAAGTTACTTTATTCAATTCGGGTAAACAGCCATTGTCCGGAACAGAAATTCTTGTTATTGGAGCTCCTGCTTCTGATACGGATGCTAATGGTAATTTTGTATTGACTCTTCCCAAAGCTTCTCCGGGGCAAGCATTGGTAGTTACCAGTATTTACAAAAAAGGGTATGAATTGGTTAATGATCAAATGCTATATTCATGGATTATTTCAGAGAAGCGACCAATGAATATAGTAATGGCACCTGTCGGAACCATAAATGAAAGTAAAGAGAAATTTTATGATGTTGGTCTGAAACAAGCCAATATGAGGTTAAATCAACAACAAGAAAAACTGAACTCTTTGTATCGTGCAGGGAAGATGACTCTTGAACAAAGAGAGGAGAAACTGACTTCGTTAAAAATGGAAATAGCTTCTCAAAAGAAAGCATTTGAACAATGTGCTGACTATTTTGCCCGTATTAATCCTGATGAAATTACAAAATTAGAGAAACAGGTACTAAATTATGTAAAGCGGGGAAATATAGAACAAGCTATTACGATATATCGTCAGTCACAACTGTTAGAACAAGCCATTAAACAACTGAACATTTCAATCAAAGAATCTGAAACAGTAGAAAATTACATTTCCATTCTTTATAGGTATGCTAATATTTGTATGTTAGCAGGAGATGAAAAAAACAGAAAAAAGGCGGAAGATATTTATAAAAAAATAGCAGAAGATAATCCGGATAATTATACGTATGTGAATGCTTATGCCAGCTTTCTGCTAAATACTGCATCCAAGGATGTATACTTGTGGTGTGAAAAAGCAGTAAAGTTAGTGAGTAGTGATGCCGAGCTTGTGCAGGCTTTGTTTTTTCTTGTTTGTGCTTATGGAGGACAATCACTATTAGTAGAAAACAAAACGTTAATGCAAAAAAGTTACGATCGCTTTTCTGAGTGTATTGAAGATCCGAATTTGCAAATAGCGCCGATAATACGTGAGGTTTACTTTTTAGGAAGATGTACTATACTTCCAATGCTGCTCTATGGAGCTGGTGATTATGAAGCAGCGATAAAAGAAAGTAAGAGAGCATTGGAAAGTATAAAGTCATATGAAAAACAGTATGGAAGTGATCAAACAGTTTCTAAAGAAAGTATATATAGCAATATATCACTTTGTTATGATGCAATGAAAAATTGGGATTTAGCTTTGAAATATAATGATGCATATTATGAATCACTTTTATCACGAACCACGAATGAGGAAGATAGGCGTGTGATTCTCTTTGAATATAAAACTCGTATGGCGGAATACGCTTGGTGGAAAGATAAAGATATTAATAAGACAATTTCTAATGCGTGGGAAGCATTAGAAATTGGCAAGAATATAAAAAAAGTAAATTATAAAACTGCAGGAAACTTTTGCTCGATATATCATATATTAGGAGCAAGTGAGCAAAAGAAAGGAAATAACGAACAAGCTTTGACATTTTTTTTAAAAGGGAATGAAAAAGAGCAATCTTTAGTTCAGACTCAATTATATGGCATTTACAATTATCCATCGATTATCGCTATTCATTATATCCGCCAAAAACAATATGAAGAAGCTGCTTCATGGAATAGAAAAGCTATGGAAATTGCTAATTATATGGAGAATTGTAATATTGAAACGGGTGCTTCTAGCATAGCTATGGCATATTATACCAAAGGAGCGCTTGCCATGCTTGAAAAAGATACTGTGACTGCTAAGACTTGTTATGAGAAAGTCGCCAACCTCTTCACTCTTTATCCGAACCATCATATAGGAATGGAAAGTATATATAGCTATGTTTTTAATAAGTTGTCCGGCATATATTATGAAGAACATAATTTAGTTCAGGCACTACAAGTTTCTCGAGAAGCACAAGTGCTTAGTTTACAAAAAATGGAAGAATTTCCACAAGATATAGAAAAAAAGTTCCAGCATGCTTACAATTGCAGTTATAGCGGAAGTATAGGGTTGGAATTAAAGCAAAGTGTAGAAGCCATTAAAAACTTAAAAGAAGCTGCTAGGGAATTTAAAATCCTTGTGAGTTATGATGAGCAAGTATATTTATTGTATTTTCTGCTTAACGAATTAAATTTATCTTCTGCTTATTACATGAATAAGAATTTGAAACAGGCAGAAGAAGTCTTGAAAAACGTGAGTGCTTTAGCATTTGATGCAGCTGAAAAATATTCTAATGATTATACTCCGATTATTTTTATAACACAACTATATAAAGGGGTATTGTATGAGAAGACCGGACGTACCCAACAAGGAGGACTCATTGTAAGAAAAGCGTTAGAAGACTTGAAAGCCTATTCTGATAATCCGATGGTAACATCTATGATAGGATATTATCAAGCTGGTGAATTTTATAGAGAGAAAAATTAGCATGAGAAAGATGGATATCTTGTTGAGACTGTGTCGTATTCTTTTCGTAGCTTTTTTATATGCTACGCAAGCATCCGGACAAGTTATGCAAAATGGAGTGGTTACCGAAATTAGTTCCGGTGGCAAACCTATTGCCGGAGTATCTATTATCATAACCAATGCTCCGCCTACTGATAGTGATACTAATGGGCATTTTTGTTTGAATTTCCGAGATGCTTTCCCCGGAGATGTACTGATGGTGCATGAGATTTATAAAAAAGGATATGAGCTTGTGAATAAGAACGAAATCAACACTTGGGCACTTTCGGAAAAGCATACATTGAGCATTGTTTTAGCCCGTTCGGGATATATTGAGGATGCCAAACGGAAGTATTATCGGATTGGTGTGACTGCGTACCAAAAGAAATATCAAAGTATCCTTGATAATTTAATCAAGGAAAAGGCAGCCCAACAATTGTCAGAGCAATTGTACCAGCAGAAAGTAGATTCTCTCAATAGTAAATTACAAGAATACTGTTTGAAACTGAATGCGTATGCCGATAAGTTTGCAAGAATTAATCGGGATAAACTGGATGATATAGAAAAAAGAGCCCTCATATTGGTTGATGAAGGAAAAATAGAAGAAGCGATTCGCGTTTATGAAGAAATGCAACTTCTTCAAAAGATGGATGAACACGGAGAAATACGAAATAATGCAATGCAAAATTTGGTAATCATGGAAAAAAACTTGTTTAAAGAATTGCAGCTATTGAAAGAAGTCAATGATAAAGGCGAATATAACAATAGGATAGATTCCATTTATCATGTATTAACCGCATCTTTTCCCAAAAACTTGTCTTACAAATATAGCTATGCAGAATGGTTACTGAACTATAAGCAATATAATGAAGCACTAAATGTTTATAATTCATTACTGAGCGTTTTGACTATTTCCGGAGATACCGTTGAGCTCAATGTATTGGCAGCACATATAGAAAGGCTGCAACAAAATCCTCAATTAATAAATTCGTTCAAAGTCAAGTCGTTGGAAGCGAGAATAAAGAGTGCACAACGTATTGTAAAATATAAAACATACTAAATACATGAAAGTAGTAAAAGTTTTTATAGGTTCATCAGCTGAACTTGATGAGGATAAGACCCGTTTCGATCTATACTTTTCTGAAAAGAACAAGCTATACAGAAAACGTTATATTGATTTTGATCAACGTACTTGGAAAGATTTTGTCAGCACTTTAACCCACACCGGACGTTTACAAGATCGTTATAATGAATATATTAATCAATGTGATATTGCCGTATTCCTATTTCATAGCAAAATGGGACAATATACGTTGGAAGAGTTGCAGAAGGCGCAAGAATGTTTTCAACGTTCAGGAAAGAAACCGCGTATCTTTATTTACTTCAAAGAAACCGAAAATCAAGATGCGGAAATGGGCATATTTAAAAGAACATGCGAAAAAGAATTAGGACATTTTTGTGATGTGTATTCTTCCTATGAAGATTTGTTGATGAAGTTTGACAAACAACTGCAATTGCTTGAAAATGAAAGATTCATCCAATCAGACCCGATAGATCTTCCACGCATTGTTCGTTTTGTTTCACTATATGTTCTACTGCCACTGATAGTTGTGATATTGGGATATTTAACTTTTTACTATTTTACTCCTAATACAGTCACCATCCGTGTTCAGGAAGTATCTCCAACTCCACTTGCTTTTGAAGGAGCAGATATTAGTTTACAGTATGCTGATAAAAATGAAATGCAACATTTAGAAGCTTTGGGAAGAGAGCTGATTTATAAAGAAGTTCATTCTCGTTATATGGGTAAAATTGCAAAAATATTATTTTCCTCTCCCGGTTTTCAATCAATTGATACAACTTTAGTATTGAGTGGAAATATAGTACTTCCAATTCATCGGGATAATACATTTGGACATGTGTTTGGAATGGTGAAAGATGAAAATAATGTACCTGTAGAGAGAGCTTGTGTTGCCATAGGTGAACTTAGTGCGATAACTAATGAAAATGGATATTTTAGTATTGATATTCCTGCTCATTTACAAAGTGTGGAGCAGAGAATTGTAGTGACTAAAAAAGGATATGAACTATGGGATTTTACAGGACCTGTATCTAATAAAATAGAATGGAAAATTATTTTAAGGCAGTAATTTAATAAGCAGTGGAAGCAGAATTTATAAATCTCATCCTCCAGTTTTACCAACTATAAATCCCCAATTCAATGGAAGAAGAAATACAAAAAAGCATAGAAGAGCTAGTAGACAATATAGCCTTACTGATGGCAGACAGCAAAAGTATAAAACACGAGCAACCCCAACAAGCAGAAAAACTGATGCAGAATGCCTTAAAGTTAGCATTGAAAGGATACAAACTTGATAAATTGCGTTTTGAAATCGAACTCGTCGACATCTATTGCTGCTTGGGGGATCATTATCGCCGTAGTGAAGGGGGGAGTTTAGACAAAGCTATGGAATATTATAAGAAAGTCATTTATTACTGCGAACATTCTGAAAGTATAAAAGACGAAGAATTAGCAAGCGATTATATCAGCCTCGCCGCCGATTTGATTTTTGGATTTGCAAACATATTCTTTCTGGCAGAACGTTATAAGGAAGCCATACCTCTTTTCTCCAAAGCACTTGTCTTCCAAAAACAAATGCTTAAGTTCGAAAAGATGAAATATCAGGAATTCATAGCCAAAACTTTCTACAAAATAGGGTATAGTTATTGGCATACAGGAGAAATAAGAGATAAAAAATTAGCTGAACGAGCACTTTTGGCACATATTGAGGCTTATGAATATCTATATGAAAAAGATAAATCCGAACGTCTTTTAGAACTTTATGCCATGTCTCACCATAACATCGGGATATTTTACAAAGAGGGACAATCCTGGGACAACGCAATAAAATCAATCGAACAAGCGCATTCTCTATTCAAGGAATTACAAAAGACGGACGAAACAGCCATTACAGTGTTAGAATTTGAAGAAAAGTTATTGAAAGAAATAAAAGAGAAAATAAAATAACCCTCATTCATTTACTCCCAAAACAAAGTTTTACATAACAATAAGATGAATACTGATGTTACGCAAGTGAGTAGTTGCAGGAGTTAAGGCTGTAGTCAATAAGTCCCATTACATTAGAAGAAGACATCAGTTACCTCATTGCATCACATCCTTTACCCTATGGAGTAAAGGTGTTTACACTATTAGGTAACGATCGTTACAATATGACGTAAAGGCTGTTACACTTATATGTAACGACATTTACATTAGCATGTAATATATATGTAAATGCAATACACTGACAATTAGACATATCGTGTATCAATTATCACTATAGGAAAGCACAGTAATGCTTATGGTTTCAGACATAGGCTGACATTGATAGCGCTGAACGATACTCGTAGATAAAGGCTATTTAACGACAAAAGGGCAGGGATGCCATAAAGTATATGTAAAGCCTGTAAATAAGGATGTTACAGACTAATATTAAGGATAAAAAGCAGCAGGTATAGTGGAAGTAAAATATCTTCATACACCCGCATACATCTTTTATTAGATACATATCAGTTGATAATCAATAGCTTAATAAAAAGAGTGGAAGTGGAAGCAAATCTTATAATAAAATAAACAGTACTATTCACTCTTACTGAACATAAAAACAAACGTTTTATAATCGGAAATACAAGCATTCTAACAAAAATAATTATATTTGTCCTCCAAACCCGGAATCAATTATGGAAACTGAAAATACAAAGGAAGACAAATTCGACAAACTGCCAACAGATGCAGAATTTACCCCTGAAAAGGCTGATGACATAAACTTAAAAGAACAAGACGACGATGATGATGAATTTACACGTTTACTGGATGAATTCATCAAAACAAGTTTGGAAGATAATGATATTGAAGAAGAAGATGACGACAACGAAGAAGAAGAACATTTCTTCGACGAAGAACCTCAAGTACGCATTACTGACATCCTTTTAGCCTTTTCTGCGGAAGAGGAATATAGTGGTTGCTTTACGAAACGCACTCAATTTCGCTCACCCAAGCCGGGAGAGTATCTACATGCAGAAATACAAATACACAATCCGCATTATGAAGAATTCCGTTGGAGCAGAAAACTCAATATCACATTAGACAATAACGACGAGCAGCTGGACAAGATAACCCGGACTGTTCAGGTAAACAGACATGACCTACTTGGAAAGTTATATATATCTTTCCCGGTACCTAGTAATATGCTCGACCTGGATAATATCAGAAACAGCCGTTTCTCTATTACCGTATGTCACAACGGATCAGAAGTACATTGCAAAGGTTTTCAGTTGATGGAACTTCCGGAAAGCTATACGGAATGTTTTCAACAACACTCTTTTGCATTATTCCGTAATGAAGAAGGTGAAGAGGTGGATTACAGTCAGCCGATGCGTCCGCAAAGCTGTTTCAACCAACTCCATTTAGGATCCGTTGTTATGGTACAAATCGTCAAAAGCTTATTGTCAGAGAAAGAGGTTCCGAGCTTCACTCCCGAATTCGAAGTACGCCTGCATGACGAAACAGGACGGATTGTAGTTACAGAGATTATGTCTAGTAACTTCTGTACTAGCGAAGAGCAAGAGTATCTGTCTCTATGTTGGGAGATAGGACAAGGCAAACGGAATTTCTGGAAAAAAGGTATTTATCTCGTTGAAATACTTTTCATGGACGAGACCATTATATCCGCTCCATTCGAAATCGGGAATAAAGATGTAGAAAGCATATATGGACAAGAAGCTATACAACCCAAGACGAACATTGCCGGAAAGAAGATTCTCCGCTCGGATATAGTGAACGACCCCATGCAAAAACTGAATGACATGATAGGGCTTGCCAGTGTTAAAAATAAAATTAGCGATTACCGGAGCCTTATTCTCATGGAGCAGAAACGCAACGCTATGGGACTTCCTACACAAATGCACTCGTTGCACGCTGCTTTTATTGGTAACCCGGGAACTGGTAAAACTACCGTAGCCGGCTTGCTTGGCAAGATTCTGAAAGATATGGGTATGCTTTCCAAAGGACATGTGGTATATGAAGAACGCAGTACTTTGTTAGGGCAATATTATAGCAGCGAAGGAGAAAAGACTATTGCTGCCATGAAGCGTGCCAAAGGTGGTATCTTATTTATAGACGAAGCATATACACTCTATAAACCGGAAGATCCCAAAGATCCCGGCATGAACATTCTGACAACCTTGCTCACAGCTTTAGCCGACGAATCGAACCGCGACTGGATGTTATTATTGGCAGGTTATCCTGGACCTATGAAAAATATGCTGAATGGCAATCCCGGACTTGAATCACGTATTCCCGAAACCAACCGTTACTATTTTGATGATTATAGTATGGATGAACTGATGCAAATTGGTGATCTTTATTGTCGACAAAAATGTTACGAGCTTACAAAAGATGCTCGAAAAGCCTTGCAGTCGGTTGTAAAACGGGCATACAATATGCACGATGAAACTTTTGGCAACGGGCGTTACATGGAAACACTGTTTTCGGAAGAAATCCTGCATAACATGGCACAACGCATCAGTAAGATTTCGTCTCCAACACGCGAACAACTCATCACTATAGAAAAAGAAGATATCCCTCGTCTGAAACAGGGTGATTACAAGAAGTCATTAGCTAAATTACAGCAAATGATCGGGTTGCAACAACTCAAGAAGAGTATCAGCAATCATCTGAATTTTGTAAACTTGGTCCGCCTCCGGAATGAGCAAGACATTCATACTACTTTACCATCCATGCACATGGTATTCACCGGAAATCCCGGTACAGGAAAAACAACTGTTGCCGATTTTATCGGAGAAATCTATGCTTCATTGGGATTGTTATCAAAAGGTAATGTGGTACGCGTAGAACGGAGTGACTTTATGGATACGCGGGTAGGAGGAACAGAACTAAAAACCAAAGCAATCCTGAAAAGCGCCCAAGGCAATGTACTTTTCATTGACGAAGCCTATTCTTTGTTAAAAGAAAGCGAATTTTCCAATGATTCAGGTCCCAGAGTGATAGAAACCATGCTTACCGCCCTTGGACGTGAAGAAACCGATATGCTTGTAATTATGGCAGGTTATCCGGAAGAGATGGAAAAACTGCTTGAATCCAATCCCGGACTGAAATCACGTTTTCCATATATTTTCCACTTTGAAGATTACACAGCGGACGAATTAATGGAAATAGCAAAGGGAGTAGCCCAAAAGAATGGTTACAGTTTCTCTGCGGCTGCCATCAAAGCATTAAAAGCCTTGATAACAAAAGAAGTACGGCATAAAGACCGGCACTTCGGCAACGGACGTTTTGTAACTCAGCTCATTAACACTAAGATTATTCCTGCTATGAGTAGCCGTTTGGCCACCTTGCCCGAAAGTAAATTGAAAAACAAAAACACTTTGCAAACCATTCAAGCGCAGGATATTCCAATCACGGAAGATGAACTGAAAAATATCCAAAATAACGGATTCGACGAGAAAAGCATTGCTCGCTCTCTACAGAAACTGGACAGCATGATAGGTTTGCAGCAGATAAAGAAAGCTATTCACGACTTTGTAGACATATCACGTTACCTTAATAGTCAGGAATTGGCATACGCTGGAAATGCCGGCCCTCTAAAATGGAGCTTCACCGGAAATACCGGTACCGGCAAAAGTACCGTTGCCGGTATTATGGCCGAACTACTTCATGCCATGAACTTATTGGGCAAAGGGCAACTGATAGAATTGAAAGCTGAAGAAATATACAATGTACAAGATTATAAAGTCGATGAGATTCTGAAAAATGCCATGAAGCGTTCACAGCAAGGATTGCTATTTATCGATGGGGATGCACCGGCATTCAAAAGTTCGCAATCACACTTTGATAGTGAGAGGTTACGTTTCCGGTTAACATCGCTAACGGCGGATCTTCCGGGAAATTATGCCTTAATTATTGCTGAACATGAAGCCATCAGACAGCCTTTGGTAAATAGCCTGAAGCAATGTGGAATAGCGGAGTTTGACCACACCCTGCATTTCGAAGATTATACCGCTAATGAGCTATTACAAATTCTGGAACAAATGCTGAAAAAGCGGAAAATGAAAATGGAAACTAAAGCTAAAGTTATCATGGCTAAATATATTTCCCAACTTTGCGAAAACAGAGAATTGGGATATGCCAATGCACGCACTATGAAGCTTCTTTCACGTTCCATCGCTGGCATTGCCTTGTTACGTGAAAGCAAATTAGATAAAGAAGCTACCAAAGGAATAGTAATAGCTCAAGATGTAGAAGGATTCATTTGGAAAAATATAAAAAATAAGGTGGGGTTCAAGTAATTCTGACCCCACCTTATTATACTATATAGAAAAGATTTAATTCTTATTCTTCATATATTCGTCAGCTTTCTCCTTGGCACGAGCTACACGCTTAGCCGTATCAGGATGGGAAGAGAATAATTTTTGGAACTTGGAATCTTTTGGAGCTTCAGCAGAAAGTTCCAGCAACTTATTCAAAGCATTATACATGGCATAAGGATCGATATTATTCTTAATGCAGAATTCAAATCCATAATCGTCTGCTTCTGTTTCCTGACTTTGAGAATATTGTGCACCTGCCAAAGCTTCTGCCATTGCACCCAATTCAGAATCAGTCATTTTGGCTACTGTAGAGCTTGCAGCACCGGCTGCATTTTTCACAGCAGAACGAAGATAAGCGTTCTTCATAGCATCTTTAGAGTCTGTATGAATTACATGACCTATTTCATGACCAATTACAGACATCACTTCTTCGTCAGTCATAATATCCATCAAGCCTGCACATACTCGTACACTACCATCTCCACATGCAAAGGCGTTAACGTCGATTACCTCGTAAACACCGAAGTTTACTTTCAAACCGTCTACCTCCTTAATGTTTCCGGTTAACTTTTCCAAACGCTTGCCATATTCAGTATCAGGCTTTGTTAATGGATTATGCGTATCCATCCATTGCATATACTCTTTACTCATGGCTGCAATGTCTGCGTCAGACAAAGTTACGGCTTTAACAGCGTCAGTTCCTGCTTGTACAGCTTTACCTACGTTAATTTTCTTTCCACCGATTTTAAATTGTGCCGATGCAGTAGTGGCAAAACTCATACCGCATACAATAGCGGCAATAATGAAAAATGTCTTTTTCATGTTTACTAACAGTTTAATGGGTTTTAATTCAGTTTGCTATTTAGAAAAAAACCGCTTAATCTTATGACTAAACGGTTTTCTCAATATGTTTCTGTCAAATTACTTAATGATATCCAATGCTTTGAAGCATTTTGTCAGCTTTTCCACAGCATAGTCTACTTGTTCTTTTGTATGAGTAGCCATCAATGCTACACGTACCAATGTGTCTTGCGGAGCACATGCAGGAGGAATAACCGGATTGATAAAAATACCTTCATCAAAAGCCAGCTTCGTTACAGTAAATGTCAGTTCTGCATCGCGAACATACAACGGAATAATAGGAGACTCTGTATCACCAATTTCGAATCCTGCATCGCGGAACTTCTTTAAAGCGTAATTTGTAATTTCCCACAAACGTTCCTGACGTTCGGGCTCAGTACGGATAATATGAAGTGCTTCACGAGCAGCTGCTGTTGCAGCAGGAGTATTACTTGCCTGGAAGATATAAGAGCGAGCATTGTGACGTAACCAGTTGATTACTTCTTTGTCACCGGCAATGAAACCACCGATAGATGCCAATGATTTGCTAAAGGTACCCATTATCAAATCTATATCATCGGTTACACCAAAGTAATCGCAAACACCCCGTCCTTCTTTACCGAATACACCGAGGCCATGAGCTTCGTCCACCATAATGCTGGCATTATATTTCTTCTTCAGTCGAACGATTTCCGGTAAGTTGGCAAGGTCACCCTCCATAGAGAATACACTGTCTACCACAATCAACTTGACAGCATCCGGTTCGCACTTTTGGAGTTCCTTTTCCAGGTCTTCCATATCGTTATGCTTGTACTTCAACTGAGTAGAGAAGGAGAGACGACGTCCATCTACGATAGATGCGTGCACACGGTCGTCACAAATAATATAATCGTTACGTCCGGTTAATTGGGGAATCACACCTTCATTTACTGTAAAACCGGTAGAGAAACACAAGGCGTCATCTTTACCAACGAACTCAGACAGTTCTTTTTCCAGTTCAACATGGATGTCGAGTGTACCGTTCAACAAACGAGAACCGGCACAACCTGTACCGTATTTATCTGTAGCTGCTTTTGCGGCATCTATGATTCGTTTATCATAAGTTAATCCTGTATACGCGTTCGAACCGAACATCAGGACCTTCTTGTCATCCATCATCACCTCTGTATCCTGATGACTCTCAATTGTACGGAAATAAGGATATACGCCTTTTGCCATAAACTGTTGTGGCACGTCGTATTTCGCAAATTTGTCTTGTAGTAAACCCATGAAATGTCTATTATATAATGAATATTTAATTACTATTAAAATAGTAAACTCTGAAAACAGGGGGCAAAGATAACAAAATATGTTGTTATGTGTTTCATTTACTCTAAAAAATCTATTATCCTCGTTTTAAAATACCAAGATGGTTAAAATTTAAAGGAATTATATTACTTTTGCAAGACAGAAAAGTTGCATAGTAACACGCTTTTGCATGGACGAACAAAAGAAAAAAATATCATTTATTATAAATCCAATTTCCGGAACCCAAAGCAAAGAACAGATCTTGAAATGGGTTAATGAAAAGCTGGATCAAGAGAAGTATGTACATGAGGTTATTTATACAGAGCGCGCAGGACATGCTGTAGAAATTGCTGCAACAAAAGCTCAGGAAGGTGTACATGCGGTCGTTGCTATTGGTGGAGACGGCACAATTAATGAAATAGCCCGCTCGTTGGTACATTCAAAGACCGCATTGGGTATTATTCCCTGTGGTTCAGGCAACGGACTGGCCCGGCATTTGCAAATTCCAATGGAACCTAAAAAAGCCATTGACATTATCAATGAAGGGCTGATAGACATTATCGATTATGGCAAAATAAATAATGTACCTTTCTTTTGTACCTGTGGAGTAGGATTCGACGCATTTGTCAGTCTGCAATTCTCCAAGGCCGGTAAGAGAGGTCCCCTTACTTATATGGAAAAGACTTTGATCGAGAGTCTGAACTATCGTCCGGAAACTTATGAATTGGAAATGGATGGTAGTACCTCGCGCTACAAGGCATTCCTGATAGCCTGCGGCAATGCATCGCAATACGGAAATAATGCGTACATCACTCCTCAAGCCACATTGAATGATGGATTGCTGGATGTTACAATCCTGGAGCCATTTACCGTGCTGGATGTACCGTCGCTTTCATTCCAACTATTCAATAAAACCATTGATCAGAACAGCCGTATCAAGACTTTCCGTTGCAAAACATTACGTATTCATCGTGCCACACAGGGAGTGGTTCATTTTGATGGAGACCCTATGATAATGGGAGAGAATGTGGATGTTGAAATCATTCAGAAAGGCTTGCAGGTCATTATTCCCAAGAATGCAGAGAAAGATACTTCGAATGTGATTCAACGGGCACAAGATTATATCAATGGATTGAAGCAGATAAACGAAGCTTTTGTGGAGGACCTCACTCACAAAAACAAAAAGATAATAGATAGAGGAAAAGAGAAGATAAAGAAGTTAACAAAAATCTAAAAACACTTGCACACCCTGCTGATACTATGAATAGAATAAGTACAATCAAACTATTTTTTATTTTGGTACTATTAAGCTTTAGCTTTAGTAGCTGCACCAAAACGGAAATTAGAAGAGTACTTGTTGTGCATTCGTATGAGGATAGTTATGTAGGATATCCTCAATTCAATCGTCTTATTGCAGAAGAGTTTAAGAAACAAGGTATTAAGGCTGACATACATTATATATATTTAGACTGTGAATTGTATCAGGAGAAACCTGAATTAGAACGGATGAATAGTCTGCTTGACTCTTTTAAAGTCTGGAATCCCGAAATCATAATAGTCAATGAAGATCAAGCCACCTACTCTTTACTGAAATGCAACAATCCCATGGTAAAACGTCTGCCTATTGTCTTTGGTGGAGTCAATTACCCTAATTGGAATTTAATCAAGCAATTCCCGAATGTTACCGGCTTTCATGATAAAATAGATTACATGGCAAATATTAGTATGGGAAAGAAGATCTTCGGTAATCAAACAAACTTTTTTTCAATACTCGATAGCACATTTTTAGACAAGCGTATACGTTCGGATATCAAAGAACAAATTAAAGGAAAAGGAATAATCTTTTTAGAGACTGGTGTCAAGTATATGCGACAAAGAGAAACCCCTACTGTATATAGCACTGTTTCAGTACGTAGTCATATAGGAGATGGGCCAGTAATGTGGACTCTCAGTAAATACACCAAAAACCGATGTTATCTTCAAGTAAAGCGTGACTTTACTACAGTGAATATTGGTAATATCAGTTCCAGTCCAAGTCTTACAGCTATCAACGAAGCATTCGAAGGAGGAGAGAAGCTATTAGGGGGATATTTTACCCCTCTTTCCATACAGGTAAAAGAGGAAGTTGGAGCTGCCATTCAGATTCTGCATGGCAAAAAGCCATCGGAGATGCCTATTCAGGAAAGTGCCAAACAATACATTGTCGACTGGAAGGTTATGGAACAACTGGAAATTCCTATCAGTAAGATACCTACTGACTATATCATTCCGAATGCACCTTTTAGATTGAAGCACTACACTCTTTGGATTGTCAGCATTATTCTTTCAAGCTTGTTGCTTCTATCTCTTATTATATGGCTTACCTTCTTATATAAGCGCGAACACAAAAGAAAGAAAAAGGCATTGTTCGCATTGGCTGATGAAAAAGAAACACTTGCGCTAGCTATTGAAGGTAGTAATACTTTTGTCTGGAAATTAGAGGGTGATACCATTACTTTCGAAAGAGCATTTTGGCAGTCATTAGGTCTTTTCCCACGAGAGCTAACCATTAAAGAAATCATCGAGTTTCTTCATCCTGATTATCGGAAAATCTTCATCCAGAATTGGGAAAGACTGGATACCGCACAAAAGGAAATAGTCCAAGTACAATGCGACTTCAATAATAAGGGGTACCAATGGTGGGAATTCCGTTATACCACTAGTAAGCAATTTCGTACTGCCGGTTTATTGCTTAATATCCAAAAGTTTAAAGAACGAGAGAAGGAACTGGAAGAAGCTAAGCAACTGGCCGAGAAAGCAGAACTCAAAGAATCGTTCCTTGCTAATATGAGCCACGAAATACGGACCCCTTTAAATGCTATTGTGGGCTTTTCTACTATTTTGGGCTCGGATGAAAAACTCGATAAAGAAGAAAGGGAGGACTACATTCAGGCTATCAATCATAACAATGAATTGCTGCTGAAACTAATAAATGATATTTTGGAATTATCCCGTTTACGATCGGGTAATATGACTTTTGTATACCAAGAGTGTCGTGTAGACGAATTAATTAATAACGTTTACATCACTCATCAAATGCTGATACCTGACTATTTGCAATTTTTACTAGAAGAGGAAACTAATGTCAAGCTTCAGATAAGTACAGATAAAGTACGTATAACACAGGTTATTACAAACTTTTTAAACAATGCTTGCAAGTTTACCAAGCAGGGAAGTATAACCCTGGGTTACCGGTATGTTCCTGCAAGATCCGTTGTGGAAATCTTTGTAGAAGACACAGGAAAAGGTATCAATCCTGAAGAACAGAAAATGATCTTCAATCGTTTCTATAAGGAAGATGAGTTTGCCCAAGGGGTTGGACTGGGACTTTCCATCTGCCAAAGTATCATTGACAGGTTGAACGGATGCATAGAGCTTTGGTCGGAACCCGGTAAAGGCAGCCGTTTTACAATAATACTGCCTTGTAAAGTGATTTTTTAAAAGAATCTCCCTCTCTTTGGTGTGACATATAATATGTTTTATGTATTTTTGCATGATATTTATATACTGTGCCCTCACAGCACAGTCCAAATAGCAAATTGTAAATAGTTAAATATAAAAAAGATGTATAGATCACAAACCTGCGGAGAATTGCGTATCTCCGATGTTAACAAGCAAGTAACGCTGGCAGGTTGGGTACAGCGTAGTCGCAAAATGGGTGGTATGACTTTTATCGACCTTCGCGACCGTTACGGAATCACCCAGTTAGTATTTAATGAAGAGGTAAACGCTGAACTTTGTGAGCGTGCCAATCGTCTGGGGCGTGAATTCGTTATCCAGATAACAGGTACTGTAAACGAACGTTTCAGCAAAAACAACAATATTCCAACCGGAGATATTGAAATCATCGTTTCAGAACTGAATGTACTGAATTCCTCATTAACACCTCCTTTCACTATAGAGGAGAATACAGATGGCGGTGACGATATCCGTATGAAATATCGTTATCTTGATTTGCGCCGTGCAAATGTACGCAGCAATCTTGAACTTCGTCACAGAATGACTATTGAAGTACGTAAATACTTGGATAGCAAAGGATTCATTGAAGTAGAAACTCCTATTCTTGTAGGTTCTACTCCTGAGGGTGCACGTGACTTTGTTGTTCCTTCACGTATGAATCCGGGACAATTCTACGCTTTGCCGCAAAGCCCGCAAACACTAAAGCAATTATTAATGGTATCCGGTTTTGACCGTTACTTCCAGATTGCAAAATGCTTCCGTGACGAAGACTTGCGTGCCGACCGTCAACCGGAATTTACCCAGATTGACTGTGAAATGTCTTTCGTAGAACAAGACGATGTGATCAGCCTTTTCGAGGGTATGGCTAAGTATCTGTTCAAGGAAATTCAAGGTGTGGAACTAACTGAACCATTCCAACGTATGCCATGGGCTGATGCTATGAAATATTATGGAAGTGACAAACCAGACCTCCGCTTCGGTATGAAGTTCGTTGAGTTGATGGATATCATGAAGGGACATGGTTTCTCTGTATTCGATAACGCTGCTTATGTAGGTGGTATCTGTGCAGAAGGTGCCGCACACTATACACGCAAACAACTGGATGCTCTGACTGAATTCGTGAAGAAACCTCAGATTGGAGCCAAAGGTATGGTTTATGCCCGTATAGAAGAAGACGGAACAGTAAAATCGAGTGTAGACAAATTCTATACACAAGAAGTTCTGCAAGAAATGAAAGTTGCTTTCGGTGCCAAGCCGGGTGATTTAATCTTGATTCTGAGCGGCGACGATGCAATGAAAACTCGCAAGCAGCTGAATGAACTTCGCCTTGAAATGGGTAACCAATTGGGTCTTCGTGACAAAAACAAGTACGCTTTGTTGTGGATTGTTGACTTCCCGATGTTTGAGTGGAGTGAGGAAGAAGGTCGCTTGATGGCTATGCACCATCCGTTCACTCATCCGAAAGATGAAGATATCGCTTTGTTGGATACTGATCCGGCAGCTGTTCGTGCAGACGCATACGATATGGTTTGCAATGGTATCGAAGTAGGTGGTGGATCTATCCGTATCCACGATGCAGAATTACAGGCAAGGATGTTCGAAATTTTAGGTTTCACTCCGGAGAAAGCACAAGAACAGTTTGGCTTCCTGATGAATGCATTCAAGTTTGGCGCACCTCCTCACGGTGGTTTGGCATACGGTCTCGACCGTTGGGTTAGTATCTTTGCCGGTCTTGATAGTATTCGTGACTGCATCGCATTCCCGAAGAACAACAGCGGACGCGATGTGATGCTGGATGCTCCTTCGGCTATCGATCAAAAGCAATTGGATGAACTGAATCTGATTGTTGAGGTGAAAGAATAATAGCGAAGAGTCAGGAGAGAGTGAAAGAGTCCACGCGCATTTTTCGTTTTGCAGTAATCGGTACATTGAATGCCATTATCATGGCTGTTACCGTTTGGATAATGATGGATGAATTGGATATCAATTACATGCTCTCTAACGTAACTGCATACATACTTGCACAGATTCACAACTTCATGTGGTGCAAGTATTGGATATTCCCCAAAAATGAAAAGAGCAACACTTGGCGACAAGTGCTGCTCTTTTCTATAGCTTTCGGAATGGCATACGGAGCACAATTCCTTTTCTTAATCGGATTGGTAGAGGGGTTGAATTGCGATGAATACCTTGCTCAGTTCTTGGGCTTGTTTCTGTATGGAGGAGTTAATTTCATGATGAACAAGAAATTAACTTTCAAATAAGAAAGCATACAAACTAATCAAGGAATCGCTTCGTCAGTCCTTCATAAGCATCAATACGACGATCACGCAAGAACGGCCACCAGCGTCGTACATTTTCCGAACGTTCCATATCTATCTCTACAACCAAATTTTCAGGATCGCAATTTCCTGCTTGTGCAAGGAACTCACCTTGAGGTCCGGCTACAAAGCTGTTTCCCCAGAACAAGATACCATTTGTTTGTTTAGAAGGATCGGGTTCATGTCCCACACGGTTCACAGAAATTACCGGCAAGCCATTAGCTACAGCATGTCCGCGTTGAGAGATAATCCAAGCATTGAGCTGACGAGATTTTTCTTCTTCTGTGTCACTACTTTCCCAACCGATAGCTGTAGGATAAATCAGGATTTCCGCACCTTTAAGCGCCATGAGACGAGCAGCTTCAGGATACCACTGATCCCAACAAACCAATACTCCTAATTTGCCTAAAGACGTCTGAATAGGTTCAAAACCTATATCTCCGGGAGTAAAATAAAACTTTTCATAATAAGCCGGATCATCCGGAATATGCATTTTACGATACTTTCCGGCAATACTTCCATCACGTTCAAAAACTACGGCTGTATTATGATACAGTCCCGGAGCACGTTTCTCGAATAATGAAGTAACAAGCACGATATTATTAGCAGCAGCCAGTTCCGAATAGAATCCGGTAGAAGGTCCGGGGATAGGCTCTGCCAGATCGAACAATTGCGTATCCTCCGTTTGGCAGAAGTATAAAGAGTTATGCAATTCCTGCAAAACTACCAATTGGGCACCTTGAGTAGCACAAGCTTCAATGCTTTTGGCTAGATTCATCAGGTTTGTCCGGAGATCAGCCGTATTAGCTTGCTGGATAATACCGACTTTTATCTTTCTTGTCATCTATCTAGTTATAATTTAAAGGGTTACAATTAAATATTTAAAACACACCTGCAGGGTATTGCATTGTCACGCAATGCAAGGAACCATGCTGTTTTATCAAAGCTCTACAATCAATACCGATAATTTCATGTTGCGGAAAAGCTTCTTTCAATACTTCTCGGGCACGAACATCATTTTCCGGCTGGCGATAGGTAGGATACAATACGGCATCATTCATTATCAAGAAATTAGCATAAGTAGCTGGAAGGCGCTCACCTTCTTCCTCAATCTTATCAGCCATAGGCAAAGGCAGTAATTGATAAGGCTCGCCTTTTAATGTGCGAAATGTCTTCAGCTGCTCTTCCATCTCTCGGAGTGCTTCGTAATGTTCGTCATTGGCATCGGTACATTGCACGTATGCAATGGTATCGGGTGAACAAAAACGGGCAAGCGTGTCGATATGACTATCTGTATCATCGCCTGCCAAATAACCATGATCCAGCCAAAGCACCTGCTCTAAATGAAATACAGAACGAAGATATTCTTCTATCTCCACCCGATTCATTTGTCCGTTACGATTAGGAGAAAGCAAGCATTCGGATGTGGTGAGCAATGTACCCACGCCATCGCTTTCGATGGAGCCACCCTCAAGAACAAAATTTAAACGATTTATATAGCTTCCCTTTAGCACTTTGGCTTCTACAGCATGGCGCGTAATTAAATTATCTTTGTCGGAAGCAAACTTCAAACCCCAACCATTAAATTTAAAATCGAGCAGGGAAGGACCATCAGCATTCATCATGGTAATCGCCCCGTGATCGCGTGCCCAAGTATCATTCGTTTCGCATTGCAAAAAATGTACATTTTCCATGTTGACCTTATCAGAAATCAAGCGCTTTACTTCTTCCGAATCCGGAGTTACAATAAGCAACTTCTCACGTAGAGCTATTTCATGGGCTATATTGATGAAACACTCCTGCACTTCGTCGAGCATATATGCCCAGTCAGTTCCTGCATGAGGCCAAGTCAATTGTATACCGCTTTGAAGCGCCCATTCGGCGGGCAGGAGAGGGGCACGCGTTTCTACTTGTACGTTTATATTCTTACCAAATTGTACCTGATAATCTTTCTCTGAAGCTCCACCCAATGGAAGTCCGACAATAATTCCCATATTTAATCAATTAAATTTTTCCCTTTAAAACCTATTATATACTTTTCATTTTACACTCTTATATGCGTAAGCTCACACTCTTATATATGTAAGCCTTCGGTCCTATAAGTGTAAGGCTACGGACTTATATGTGTAAAGTCTCCTTGTTATTTGGCAGTTTCTTCTTTCGGTTTCCGGTCAAAGAACGGATTCTTTGAAGATGCACTGACAGGAATAGCGAAAACATTTTTGCAGCCTTTTAGCCAATCCAAGCGTTGTGCTGCAAGTCCGGCAGAGAACATCACGCGAGTATCTACACGCATATCAGCAGCCATGGCACATGCAGAGCCTATAGCAATACCCACATCCAGTGTATTCAACGCACAAGGTACTCCTTCTGTACGCCCTGCACAAGTAGAGAAGCCACAATGTCCGCAGTTCAATCCTTGAGCTTGCTCGCGCGTACCTATAATAACCACACATTCGGCTTGCAAAATATTATCCGCATCACGGAGGAAAAACTTCATTCCATGCTCTTCAACCATAGCAACCATCTTTGCTGCCAGCTTCTTCACATCTTCACCTGTAACCAAAGCTGCTTCAATTATATCAATACCTTTACCCTTTGGTGCCGTGCGAGCGGCAGTCAACATTTGTCTTGCTACGTCTAGCACATGTTCATGACGGCAATCACGTTCATTCTGTATCATAGTTTTCCTTTCCTGAATTAATTAGTAGGACAAAGATAGTACAAATATTTTTTTCTCTATCTTTGCTGATGCTAAATTAAAGAGAAACAAATGCTCCAAATAAAAGATGCCTGTATAGCATATGGCAATAATATACTTTTCTCCGAATTCAACCTCTACCTTGGACGGGGAGAGATTGCAAGCATTTCCGGACCTTCGGGCTGCGGAAAAACGTCGCTGCTTAATGCCATACTAGGTTTTACTCCTCTAAAAGAGGGGAGCATTACCCTAAATGGCATTACTTTAGAAAAAGGAAATGTTGACGCAATCAGAAAACAGATAGCATGGATTCCCCAAGAATTGGCATTGCCAATAGAATGGGTAAAAGACATGGTGCAACTCCCGTTTGGTTTGAAAGCTAATCGGAACAGTCCTTTTTCTGAAACCCGGTTATTTGCCTGCTTTGAACATTTAGGATTGGAGCAAAAGCTATATAATAAACGTGTAAATGAAATTTCTGGTGGTCAACGGCAACGCATAATGATAGCCGTAGCCTCCATGATTGGCAAACCGTTAATCATTGTCGATGAGCCTACATCTGCATTAGATTCAGGTTCTACTGAAAAAGTTCTCTCTTTTTTCCGGCAGCAAATGGAGATAGGCAGCAGTATATTGGCCGTATCACACGATGAAGGATTCTTCTCGGGATGTGACCAACACATAATAATGAAATAAAAAGAATACCATGAGCTTCTCAGGATTTGTTTTCGATATGATACGGCGCGATAAGGAAAACCGTGATTTGCGCAATTTACGTCGGCAACGCTTAAACGACCGTCGAAACAAAATGTATGAGGGGCATATTGGATTACCGCAAAATACAACTGCCGAAGATATGGAGAAAATACAAAAACAAACGGCAGAGAAAGAATGTCAGGAACAACGTTACAGGCTACGCATCACTTTGATCATTTTAGTTATTTGCATTGTACTGGCATCAATCATAGTATTTATATTTATCAAATAGAAATATAACTTTGGGAACTATCGATATATCATATTTAAGCCTAGGCATCGGTTTACTCTTATTATTAATTCCGTTGTTCTATATCTGGAAGTTCAAGACGGGACTTTTGCAAGCCACTCTTATTGGTACGGCTCGTATGATTGTACAATTATTTTTCATCGGTATTTATCTGAATTATCTTTTTTTATGGGATAACCCCTGGATTAATTTCTTGTGGGTCATTGTGATGATATTTGTTGCATCCCATACAGCACTGGTACGTACGCAACTGAAGCGAAAAATCTTGCTTATTCCCATTTCCATAGGATTCTTGTGTAGTGTAGTATGTGTAGGTTTGTATTTTATCGGGATAGTTTTGCGAATTGAGAATATTTTTAGTGCGCGGTACTTTATACCAATTTTCGGTATACTAATGGGCAATATGTTATCCAGCAATGTGATAGCTCTCAATGCATATTACAGCGGACTAAAACGGGAACAGCAACTCTATCGCTATCTTCTAGGAAACGGCGCTACGAGAGCAGAGGCGCAAGCACCATTTATACGCCAAGCTATTATCAAGTCATTCAGTCCGTTGATAGCCAATATTTCCGTCATGGGGTTAGTGGCTTTCCCCGGTACAATGATCGGGCAAATATTAGGAGGAAGTAGTCCGAATGTAGCCATCAAATATCAGATGATGATTATGGTTATTACTTTTGCAGCATCCATGCTTTCGCTGATGATCACAATATCTTTGGCTTCCCGCAAATCATTTGATGCATACGGTAAGTTATTACCGGTCACAGTTGAAAAAAAAGAGCATAAATAAAGACTCTACCAAGAAGTTAATATCGTGTTTACAGGATATATGTAACGTGTAAACACGATATTAACTTACTGTACTACACGATATTAATTTCTTGAATTATACAATACCAATAAAAAAGAATAAAAAAGAATTCCCCATTCATTACTTTTTGCTATATTTGCAACCAAATTTTCTGTTCATAATGAAAATTAAGGAAATAGTAAGCGCCCTTGAACAGTTCGCGCCTCTGCCATTGCAAGACGGATTTGATAATGCCGGCCTGCAAATCGGATTGACAGATGCGGAAGTTACAGGGGCTTTGTTGTGTCTTGACGTTACTGAAACCGTATTGGATGAAGCTATTGCGTTAGGATTCAACTTGATAATTGCACATCATCCCCTCATTTTTAAAGGGTATAAATCCATTACAGGTAAGGATTATGTGGAGCGTTGTATCTTGAAAGCCATCAAGAACGACCTCGTAATTTATGCTGCTCATACTAATCTGGACAATGCGCCTGAAGGCGTTAACTTCAAGATTGCAGAGAAAATAGGATTAAAGAATGTGCGTGTTTTGGAAACGAAAGAAAATGCTTTGGTAAAACTGGTAACTTTCGTACCCACAGCACAGGCTGAAGATGTGCGTAAAGCACTGTTCAATGCAGGATGCGGTAATATCGGCAACTATGATTCTTGTAGTTATAATCTGGAAGGAGAAGGAACTTTCCGTGCAAGCGAAGGAACTCATCCATATTGTGGAGAAATAGGAGAGATCCATACTGAAAAAGAAATACGCATTGAAACTATTTTACTTGCTTATAAAAAGGCAGAAGCCGTCAAGGCATTATTAGCCGCCCATCCGTATGAAGAACCTGCATTCGACATTTACCCTTTGCAGAATACTTGGGCACAGGCAGGAGCAGGTGTTATTGGTGAACTGGAAACTACAGAAACCGAACTGGAATTTTTGAAACGTATTAAAAAGACTTTTGAGGTAGGCTGCCTCAAACACAACAAATTGACTGGACGTGAAATACAAACAGTTGCTCTATGCGGTGGTGCAGGTGCTTTTCTGATGCCGCTCGCCATACGCAACCATGCCGATGTTTTCATAACGGGTGAAATTAAATATCATGACTATTTCGGACATGAAAATGACATCTTACTGGCTGAAATAGGACATTACGAGAGCGAACAATATACTAAAGAAATATTTTATACATTAATCCGGGATTTATTTCCAAACTTGGAGGTTCAACAGACCAAAGTGAATACAAATCCCATAAAATACATGTAAGTAAAATGGCTAAAGAAGCAAAAAAAGATCCTCAGGAATTAACAGTGGAACAGAAGTTGAAAGCTTTGTTCCAATTGCAGACCATGTTGTCTAAAATTGATGAAATCAAGACGTTAAGAGGTGAACTTCCGTTGGAAGTACAAGACTTGGAAGATGAGATTGCCGGTCTGAGTACTCGTATTGACAGAATCAAAGCTGAAGTTTCAGAATTAAAGTCTGCTATTGCCGGTAAGAAAGTAGAAATAGAAACAGCAAAGGCTTCTGTTGCAAAATATAAAGATCAACAAGATAACGTACGCAATAACCGTGAATATGATTTCTTGAGCAAGGAAATTGAATTCCAAACTTTGGAAATTGAACTTTGCGAAAAACGTATTAAGGAATTTGCAGAACAAGAGGCTGAAAAGTCAAATGAAGTAGCAGACAGCACTGCAGCTTTAGATGAAAGAGTAAAAGACTTGGAGGTGAAGAAGAGCGAATTGGACGAGATTGTTTCAGAAACCAAGCAGGAAGAAGAAAAATTGAGAGACAAAGCAAAAGAACTCGAAACAAAAATCGAACCACGTTTGCTTCAATCATTCAAGCGTATCCGTAAAAACTCACGTAATGGATTAGGAGTTGTTTATGTACAACGTGACGCATGTGGTGGTTGCTTTAACAAAATTCCGCCTCAGAGACAATTGGATATCCGCTCTCGTAAGAAAATTATCGTTTGCGAATACTGTGGTCGTATTATGATTGACCCTGAATTGGCAGGTATATGTCCAGAGATAAAGGTAGAAGTTCCAAAAGAAAAGCCGACAAGAGCTAAAAGAAAAATCGTGCATATCGGATCAGAAGATTAAAAATAGAACATTTTTCATACTAAAAACGGCAATAGAGGAACAACTATTGCCGTTTTTTGTTAAATATGAACATTATATCTAATTATCTAAAGAAAAAAACGTAATTTTGTCATTTAAATAAAAAGACTTAAATAACTAGAAACGTATGAAACTAACAAAAATATTCTTGCAATGCACCTTTATAGGGTTACTGCTAGGGTCGTGTATACAAGACGAAGCACCCAATGCTGAAGCAGATATAACAAATATATCCTTCCAAGAAGATGTTTTGGCTAATTCTTATATTGATCTTAATCCACCCTATAACGAAATATCAAAAGCATATCCAATACTAATCAGTGTAAAGGAAGGAACTGACCTTACTGATCTAGCTCCTATATTTGAACTGACTCCCGGTGCCACCATTAATCCTGCGAGTGGTAGTAGCCAAAACTTCACAAATCCGGTACGCTATACTGTAACTTCGGAAGACAAGAAATGGCAACGTATCTACTTGATCACTGCTAAAGAGCAAAGTGCAAGTAATATTCCTACCACATATCACTTTGAGCACGTGAGACTTATCAAAAACAAATATCAAGAATTTTACTCTGAGCAAAATGGTGAGGAGTTGACATGGGCAAGTGGTAATGCAGGTTTTAACTTCGCCATGAGTGAGGCTAAAGCAGATGAATATCCGACTGTACAATATGCTCATGGAAAAGTAGGTAAATGCGCAAAATTAGAAACAAGGACAACCGGCTCTTTGGGAGAAATGGTAAAAATGCCTATCGCTGCCGGTAATCTGTTTATTGGAAGCTTTAATATGCTGAATGCCATCACCAGTCCGCTTACCGCTACTCGCTTTGGAGTACCTTTCTATAATAGACCGACACGCTTAATTGGTTATTACAAATACAAAGCAGGTGAGAAGTTCTATGAAAACGGAGGCTATACAAACCGCAAAGATATGTTCAATATCTATGCTATCTTTTATGAGACCACGAAAGATACTGAAATGTTAGACGGAAATTTGGCAAATGAAAACTACAATAATCCTAATATGGTAGCTCTTGCCTTGATATCCAACCCACACGAAACAGATGATTGGGAATTCTTTGATATTCCATTCGACTACAAACGATATGGAAAGACAATCGATGAAAACAAACTGGCCAGCGGCGGATACAAAGTAAGTATCATATTTGCTTCAAGTAAAGATGGAGCTCTCTTTCAAGGTGCACCCGGAAGTACCCTCTTAATAGATGAAGTGGAACTGATTTACGAATAATACAACTCTAAGACTCGAAACATTATGATAAAGAAAATAGTAATACTCATCGCATTGATAGGTGGAATACACATCACCTTACATGCTCAGGAAAATCAGAGCCGGACACTCATCAATGCAGCACTGCATGGATGGGAGTACGAGTTAAAAGCCGGTATTAGCATTGGCGGTACTGCTCCATTACCTCTGCCTGTGGAAATACGAAGTATTGATTCATATAATCCTACTTTAGCTTTTGTACTCGAAGGAAATGCCATCAAATGGCTAGGAACACAAAAGAAGTGGGGCGTAATAACTGGTGTACGTGTGGAAAACAAGAATATGATTACCAAAGCAACAGTAAAAAACTATGGCATGGAAATCATTGGTGGTGACGGCAATCACTTGAAAGGGAACTGGACAGGAGGAGTACAAACCAAAGTACGCAATGCATACGTTACCGTTCCGGTGCTTGGTGCATATAAAATAAGTTCACGTTGGCGTGCAAAACTAGGAGCATACGTATCTTACCTGATGGATGGAGAATTCTCCGGATATGTTTACGAAGGCTATTTACGCGAAGGAAATCCTACCGGAGAAAAAGTCAATTTCACTAATGGAGCAGTTGCTAATTATGACTTTACTAATGATATGCGAAAATTTGCATGGGGAATACAAGCCGGAGCAGACTGGCGTGCCTTCAAACATTTAAATGTATTTGCCGATCTTACCTGGGGAATGAACGACATTTTCAAGAAAGATTTTAATACAATTACTTTCGCTATGTATCCTATCTATCTAAATGTAGGATTCGGATACGCCTTCTAAAATTAGCATAAACAAATAAAGGTTTAGGTTGTTATCTTTCCCATAACATAACAACCTAAACCTTATGAATATAAAAGTTTGGAGCCTTGCGCTGCTCATTTTATGCTTATGTCCTGCGGCTATAGCTCAGAAGAATAACCGATATTTGGAGAAGCCGCTTCCCCAAGGGTGGGGAACTGATACATCACACGCTATTCCAGGTGATGACAATCTATTCACGGGGCAAATACAACCCGTTGATGATCAATGGTGGAAAGCATTTGGTGACCCCATGCTCGACTCACTTATCACAGTAGCATCTACTCAAAATTATTCCGTACTTTCCGCCATAGATCGCATGGATATGGCAAAGGCTAATCTGCGAATCGAACGTGGCAGTTTTTTCCCTTCTATTTCTTTAAACGGCGGGTGGGATCGTCAGCAAAGTAGTGGTAATGTTACAGCATTGCCGCAGTCTATAAGTAGTGCCTACAGTGCCTCACTCAATGCTAGTTGGGAACTGGACGTATTCGGTAGCATCCGACAACGGGTAAAAGCACAACGGGAAAACTTTGCCGCCAGTAAAGAAGAATATACTTCCGTAATGATTTCACTCTGTACTCAGATAGCTTCCGCTTATGTAGGATTGCGTGAATTGCAGCAAGAACTCAGCGTAGTAACCAAAAACTACGATACACAGGCTGCTGTACTCAGCATTACTGAAACACGGTATAAAACAGGATTGGTTTCAAAATTAGATGTAGCCCAAGCTAAATCCGTATATTATAGTACAAAAGCCTCCATGCCACAGCTGGAAGCAGGGATTAACCAATACATCACTACTTTAGCAATTTTACTAGGTACTTATCCGCAACATATTCGTCCCATCTTAGAGCAATCCGGTAAATTGCCCGACTATATGGAACCCATCGGTGTAGGTATTCCTGCTGATTTACTGTTGCGTCGTCCCGATATTCGACAAGCCGAAAGACAAGTCAACGCTCAAGCTGCACTGCTGGGAGCCTCAAAAAGTGACTGGTTGCCCCAAATTTTCTTAAAGGGTTCTGTAGGTTATTCTTCACATGACCTGAATGACCTGACCAAACGAAACAGCATGACCTTCGAAATAGCCCCAAGTATTAGCTGGACACTGTTCAATGGAACTAAACTGGTCAATGCCACTCGTTTGGCACATGCTCAATTGGATGAATCTATCCATCAATTTAATCAAACCGTACTTACTGCTGTACAGGAAACGGATAATGCTATGAATGCTTACCGCAACTCTATACAACAAATTGTAGCAATGCGCGAAGTATGCCATCAAGGAGAAGAAACTTTGAAACTCTCTCTTGACCTTTATAAGCAAGGACTCAGTCCTTTCCAAAATGTATTGGATGCCTTACGTTCGCTATTGAGTTACGAAAATCAGTTAGTGCAGGCACAAGGTGGTTCGTTACTCCAACTAATCGCTTTGTATCAGGCGTTAGGTGGAGGATACGGAATGAATGAAAAGTAATTAAGATTTTGACATGAATTAAAAACCAAACCATATATGAAGAATCAAATGTACATCGCCCTGTTCATCCTTCCATTGTTGGCAGGATGTGGGGACAAGAAAGAAGCTGCACGTACAATGCCTGTTCCCGAAATAAGCGTTGCCCACCCATCGGTACAGGACATTACGTTGACGAAAGAATATCCGGGTTATCTGAGCTCAGAAAAAACGGTTGATTTAGTAGGCAGAGTCAGTGGAACCCTACAAACTATTGCTTATGCACCGGGAAGTCGGGTTCGCCAGGGACAAGTATTGTTTGTGATCGAACCTACAGTCTATCAAGATAATGTAGCTCAAGCGGAAGCCGCACTCAAGACGGCCAAGGCTAACCTGGAATATGCGCAAAACAACTATGAGCGTATGCAGGAAGCTGTAAAAACTGATGCGGTGAGCCAGATACAAGTACTTCAATCCAAGTCGAACGTAGCCAGTTCGCAAGCTGCTGTGAGTAATGCGGAAGCAACTCTGAATACAGCACGTACCGACCTCAGTTACTGTACAATACGTGCTCCGTTTGATGGCACCGTAAGCCGTAATCTTATTGATGCGGGAGGATACGTCAATGGAGGCGTACAACCTGCAACTTTAGCCACCATTTATAAAGATAACCAGTTATATAGTTATTTTAATGTCGCAGATAATCAATGGCTTTCCATGATGATGCAACAAGGAGATAGCATTCCGCGGCAAGTTACGGTAAGCCTTGGAAAAGATGGAAATCTTAGCTATCCTGCTACATTGGATTATCTTTCGCCTAATGTGGATTTGAATACTGGAACTTTGAATATTCGTGCCCGCCTGGATAATCCTAAAGGATTACTGAAAAGCGGATTATATGTGAGTATCACCTTGCCTTACGGAAAAGAGAAACAGGCGATCCTGATACCTGATGCATCTATTGGTACCGATCAGTTAGGGAAATATGTATATATCGTTAACGACTCGAATATAGTGCGTTATCGCCATATAGAAATAGGTCAACTGATAGGGGATAGTTTACGGCAAATCAAGCAAGGGATATCCCCGCAAGAACGTTATGTTACCAAGGCATTAATAAAAGTAAGGGATGGAATGAAGGTTTCACCCGTACAAAATTAATAATAATCATTTAATATAAAGATTATGTTCTCAAAGTTCTTCATAAACCGTCCCATATTTGCAACTGTTCTGGCGCTGCTCATCGTTGTAGCGGGATTGGTCACTTTAGGTATTCTGCCTATTGCGCAATATCCGGAGATCACACCACCAACCGTACAAGTTAGTGCTGTGTACCCCGGTGCTAATGCGCAAACTGTAGCACAAACTGTCGGTATCCCCATTGAGCAGCAAGTAAACGGAGTGGATGGTATGCTTTATATGTCCTCAAACTCCTCTTCTTCAGGAGCTTACTCTCTGACGATAACTTTTGCCGTGGGTACTGACATTGATATGGCAACAGTACAAGTACAAAATCGTGTCAGTATAGCGCAAAGTTCACTGCCTGCTCCTGTGGTTGTACAAGGAGTGACGGTACAGAAGCAGTCCAGCAATATTGTTATGTTCCTCACTTTAAAATCTGATAATAAAGATTATGACGGACTGTACTTAAGCAATTATGCCAAATTGAACCTTATAGATCAGTTGACACGTGTACCCGGTGTAGGTGCCGTCAACGTAATGGGAGCGGGTGATTATTCCATGCGCGTTTGGCTCGATCCGGCAGCCATGCGTATTCGTAATTTATCACCTACCGATGTCTATCAAGCTATTCAGACGCAGAATATTGAAGTCAGTGCCGGAAACGTTGGACAACCCATCGGTACTGATAATAAGAATGCTTATCAATACAGCTTGACTGTAAAAGGACGCCTTACATCTCCTGAAGAATTCGGTGATATCATTCTGCGCACCGAATCGGGCGGGAGAGTGCTACGCCTTCGTGATGTAGCACATATTGATTTGGGATCTGCCTCTTACAGCGTTGTTTCCCAGCTAAACGGGCAACCAACCGCTGCTATTGCTATCTACCAGCAACCTGGCAGTAATTCATTGGATGTATCAAAAGGGGTAAAAACCAAAATGCAGGATTTGGCTCAAAATTTCCCATCAGGCATACAGTATAACGTAACGCTGGATACAACAGATGTTATTCATGCTTCTATTGATGAAGTTATGGTAACCTTCTTAGAAACGACATTACTCGTTGTACTCGTTATTTTCCTATTCCTACAAAACTGGAGAGCAGTCCTTATTCCATGTATTACTATTCCGGTTTCATTGATAGGTACATTGGCCGTTATGGCATTATTCGGGTTCTCAATCAATACACTGACGCTGTTCGGACTGATACTTGCTGTTGCCATTGTGGTGGATGATGCCATTGTAGTTGTAGAAAATTCTACCCGACTATTAGACACCGGACAATATACTGCTCGCGAAGCTGTTTCAGAAGCGATGAGAGAAATTACGGGTCCCATCGTTGGAGTTGTATTGGTATTGTTGGCAGTATTCATTCCTACAACGTTGGTAGGAGGTATTTCAGGGCAGTTGTACAAGCAATTTGCTTTGACAATTGCCGCCAGCACAGTGTTGAGTGGTTTCAATTCATTGACACTTACTCCGGCACTTTGCGCATTGATGTTACAACCGACCAAACCCTCTAAATTCCCCTTATACAAAGGCTTTAACCACTTGTTTGATAAGACACAGGGATTGTATGATAAAGTTGTAAAATATCTATTGCAACGTCCGTTTGCCGCATTAATCTCTTATGCAGTACTTACGCTGATTGCTGTTTTGTTCTTCGTAAAATGGCCTTCCACTTTTATGCCGGAAGAAGACGACGGTTACTTTCTTGCCGTTGTACAACTACCGCCTGCCGCTAGTTTGGAACGTACACAAGCCGTAGGTAAACAAATAAACGCTATTCTCAGCACTTATCCGGAAGTCAAAGACTATATCGGCATATCGGGATTCTCAATTATGGGAGGTGGAGAGCAAAGTAATGCGGCCACTTATTTCGTTGTACTGAAGAATTGGGACGAACGTAAAGGCAAGGAGCATACCGCCGGTGCAATTGTACAACGTTTCAATATGGAAGTGTACGGAATTCAGGAAGCAGAAATATTCGCAATGGTTCCGCCAGCCATACCCGGACTGGGAGCAACTGGAGGATTACAACTGCAATTGGAAGATCGAAATAATTTAGGTCCAACCGAAATGCAACGGGCTGTGGAGACACTAATGGCTAATTATCGCAATTATCCGGCCTTAACGTCCGTCAGCAGCCAATATCAAGCCAATGTTCCACAATATTTTCTGAATATAGACCGTGACAAAGTACAATTAATGGGTATCCCTTTGAGTAGTGTATTCACAGCACTTGGATATTATATGGGGCAGGCTTATGTCAATGATTATGTTCAATTCGGACATATTTATCAGGTTAAGTTGGAGGCGAGCGACAATTCGCAACGCATCATCAACGATGTTCTTAAATTAAGTGTCCCCAACGCTTCGGGCGAGATGGTTCCATTCTCTTCTTTCACTCGTATTGAAGAGCAATTGGGTATGGATCAGATAAACCGATATAATATGTACTCTACTGCATCTGTCACTTGTAATGTAGCTCCGGGCAGCAGCTCCGGCGAGGCTATCAAACAGGTGGAGAGTCTTATCAATGATCAACTGGGTAATGAATTCGGTTATGAATGGACTTCTGTGGCTTATCAGGAAACACATGCAGGCTCTACAACAACCATCGTATTTATTATGGCATTGTTAGTTGCCTTCCTTGTCCTTGCTGCACAATATGAAAGCTGGACCAGCCCTGTGGCAGCTGTCATTGGCCTTCCAGTTGCATTGCTGGGTGCTATGATAGGATGTTATATCATGGGGACACCGGTAAGTATCTATACTCAAATCGGTATCATCTTACTAGTAGCTCTTTCTGCTAAAAACGGTATTCTTATCGTGGAATTTGCACGCGATTTCCGTACTCAAGGCAATTCTATACGCGATGCCGCATTCCAGGCAGGGCATATCCGTCTACGTCCGATTCTAATGACCTCACTGGCTTTCGTTTTCGGTGTAATGCCCTTACTGTTCGCTACAGGAGCGGGAGCAGGTAGTCGTGTTGCCCTTGGTGCGGCAGTCGTATTCGGTATGGCATTGAACACATTACTTGCCACGATCTACATTCCTAATTTCTATGAACTTATGCAGAAACTGCAAGAAAAATTCAGTAAGAAGAAAGTGAAGTAATGAGAGATGCATTCACTATACGACTGAACCTATTTCACTATACGACTGAATGGCATTCAGTCGTATAGTGAATATAGTTCGATATAGACTCCTCATCAACTCAATCCGAAAAGTTAAATTATAATAGTTGATAATCAGGTATTTCACGTAAGAAAGTATAGCTATTTTGTTCATAATTCATGCGACAACAATAATGTTGTAACCCATTACTTACTACCAAATAATCTACTTTCAACACCATATTATAACGGGTTATCTGGTCGAAAACAGCTTGAGTAATTTCTATTTCCGGAGCTTTGTATTCTACAATCATTCGCGCCGTAAGGTCACGACGGTATAACACAGTATCACAACGCTTCTTTGTGCCATTCAGTTGTACCTGCACCTCGTTTGCCATTAACGCCTGCGGATATCCTTTATGAGCAAGAAGAAAGTGAACGAAGTGCTGTCGTACCCATTCTTCGGGCGTTAAGGCGACATATCGACGACGTATCACATCAAAAATAAC
Source organism: Bacteroides sp. (assembly GCF_030151085.1). Taxonomy (GTDB): domain Bacteria; phylum Bacteroidota; class Bacteroidia; order Bacteroidales; family Bacteroidaceae; genus Bacteroides. The sequence goes on from NZ_JASLER010000002.1 coordinate 92,651, forward strand.
ATTTTTTCCGTTCCTAGTGTCAATTTTAGCATCGAATGCTGGTAGGTTTAACGATAACATTTACTACATTTGTAAGTTAAATAATGGCTCCCTGCTTTTGGGAACACAAATTTAATGAAATCTTATGAAAACAAAAGAAGAAATCGTAGCTAATTGGCTGCCCCGTTACACAAAACGTAACCTGGAGGATTTTGGAGAGTACATTTTGTTGACCAACTTCAACAGATACGTAGAAATATTCGCAGAAAAATTCAATGTTCCCATTTTAGGTAAAGATGCCAATATGATATCTGCCACTGCAGAAGGCATGACCATCATCAACTTCGGTATGGGAAGTCCTAATGCTGCCATTATCATGGATTTACTGAGTGCTATTCACCCCAAAGCATGCCTGTTTCTAGGTAAGTGTGGCGGCATTGACAAGAAAAATAGAATAGGGGATCTTATCCTTCCAATAGCCGCTATCCGTGGCGAAGGTACTTCCAACGACTATTTTCCACCCGAAGTTCCTTCACTTCCGGCATTTATGTTGCAACGTGCCGTCTCATCTGCCATTCGTGACTATGCTCGCGACTACTGGACCGGTACTGTTTATACCACCAACCGCCGTATATGGGAACACGATGAAGCTTTCAAGGATTATTTGAAGAAAACGCGCGCTATGGCAGTCGATATGGAAACTGCAACCATATTTAGCTGCGGTTTTGCCAATCATATCCCCACAGGTGCTCTCTTATTAGTCTCTGATCAACCCATGATTCCTGAAGGAGTAAAAACGGATAAGAGCGACAGCATAGTTACCCAAAACTACGTAACGGAGCATGTTGAAATAGGTATTGCATCCCTCCGCATGATTATTGACGAGAAAAAAACCGTAAAACACCTAAAATTCGACTGGTAATCGTTTACATTTATAATTGATAATCAGAACTATAGATATTTTTTATATGGCAAAACAGGAAATAACTTATGACGACATATTAAAAGAGTTAAGAGCCAAGCAGTATCGTCCCATCTATTACCTGATGGGTGAAGAACCGTATTACATCGATCTTATTGCAGACTATATCACAGACAATATCTTGACTGATACTGAAAAAGAATTTAACCTAACTGTTGTATATGGTGCTGATGTAGATATAGCCACTGTAATTAATGCAGCTAAACGATATCCTATGATGTCTGAATATCAAGTCGTCGTAGTTAAAGAAGCACAATCCATCCGCAATATGGATGAGTTATCATACTACCTGCAAAAGCCACTAAATTCAACGATTCTAGTTATCTGCCATAAGCACGGAGTATTGGATAGAAGAAAAAAGCTAGCCGCTGAAATTGAAAAAATAGGCTTTCTATTCGAATCTAAAAAAGTGAAAGATGCCCAGCTTCCGGCATTTATCACATCTTATATGAAACGCAAGGGTATAGATCTTGAACCCAAAGCTACTTCCATGCTCGCAGATTTCGTCGGTACTGATCTCAGTCGCCTTACCGGAGAGCTGGAAAAGCTGATAATAACACTTCCAAAAGGTCAGACACGAGTTACCCCTGAACAGATAGAACGTAACATTGGTATCAGCAAAGATTATAATAATTTTGAACTCCGTGGAGCCATAGTAGAAAAAGATATTTTAAAGGCTAATAAGATAATAAAATATTTTGAAGAAAATCCCAAAACAAATCCTATTCAGATGACTTTATCTTTACTTTTTGGCTTCTTTTCCAATTTAATGTTAGCCTATTATGCACCCGAAAAGTCAGAGCAAGGACTTGCTACCTTCATAGGTCTGAAAAGTCCATGGCAGTCTCGAGAATATCTAAGTGCCATGCGTCGGTACAGTGGAGTAAAGACCATGCAAATCATCGGAGAAATTCGTTATGCAGATGCTAAATCAAAAGGAGTTGGCAATTCTTCTTTAAATGACGGAGACATTCTCCGGGAATTGGTCTTTAAGATTTTGCACTAAAAACATATTTATTTCATATCATTTTGTCATATTTAGGGGGATTTATCCCCCTTTTTTCTATTTCAGCTAATCCCTCCAACATAAAAACAGCACGTATACTACTGAAATACAGAATTATACATCATTTTTCAAGCTCTGAGAATCGTTTATTTTCAATCAACTGATCCATTCTACGGAAATAAAGCTCAGATTTGACAACATAGAATAGAAGTCTATAAAAAAGTCTCAAATTCTACATTCATGTCAGATCTTTTTTATTATACAGAGGGCATATAATCAACAATAGGCATATACTAATTTAGATAATAGTTATATATTACAACTATATATATTCATTAATGTAAACTTAATCATATCACTAATGTAATTATATATATTTGAAATATAACAATAGTAACCAAGTCCGATCTATTACAAGTGTAATACACATATAATTAGCACTAAATATATACACATTACGTTTGTGTATGCATCATCTTAACTTGTTGTATTTTAAATAATAATACACTGTAAATCTGATATATATACTATATAAATAAATCGATTGATTAATACTAGTCCAAAATGATATAAAAACAATTGTAAAGGCTATTTTGTCTTCATAAAACATAAACATATAATTATATATATCAATCATATACGCATTTTTAATGCACTAAAACTATATATCATATTAGTGTCGTAATCTTATCATTACTTTTGTACTAATAACAATTGAAATATACTAATTACAAAGGTAAAATTACATATTTTACAATTATAATTTGCATTTGTGATTTTCATTTTTTACTTTTGTGATGCATTTCTAGAGAAGTACAATTGTAATAACATTCAAGTCATGAGCATCAAGGATAGATTTAAAATGATAATGGACAGGGAAAAGTTAACGGCTGGAGCTTTCGCTGAAAGTATAGACGTAGCACAAGCTACTATTTCCCACATCTTAGGCCCCCGTAATAAATATCCAAGTACTGAAGTAATCCTCCGATTACACAAACGGTATAATGATATAAACTTGGAATGGCTACTTACCGGCGAAGGTGAAATGAGTAACAGCAACAATGAAAGCAAAGACAATAGCGGATTTGATTATCCTCTATTCGCTGACAATCCCGAAAATCTGTCCGATAGATCGAAAGAAATTGAAAATCGCAAGGAAATTGCACTAGAATCTCCTAAAATAGCTACTAAAGAGATTGTAAAACAAGAGATTATCTATAAAGAAAGACCTTCAAGGAAAATAACCGAAATAAGAATTTTCTTTGATGATAATACTTACGAAACATTCAGGCCTGAAAAATAAGAAGTTTCCACTATCTTTGTACCCGAAAAGATAATACCTCTTTTATAGATAATATGAAAAAATATATTTTAGATCTGACTGTGACCGAGAACGTCCGTCTGCATGCAAACTATGTATTGCTGAAACTGACTTCTCCGTCTCCGCTTCCGGAAATGCTACCAGGACAATTTGCAGAGATCCGTGTAGATGGTTCGCCTTCTACCTTCTTACGCCGCCCCATTTCAATTAACTATGTAAATAGACTACATAATGAAATATGGTTTTTAATCCAGCTTATAGGTGATGGCACTAAGCGTTTAGGAGAAGCTAAAGCAAACGATATTATTAATGTGGTACTTCCGCTGGGAAATTCCTTTTCTATGCCTGAAAAGCCTTCAGACAGGCTTCTATTAGTGGGCGGAGGTGTAGGTACGGCACCAATGTTGTATTTAGGTGAGCAATTGGCTAAAAAGGGATGTAAACCTACTTTCTTATTAGGTGCCAGAAGCAATAAAGACTTGCTTCAACTAGATCAGTTTAAGACTTATGGTAATGTATATACTACTACTGAAGATGGTAGCTATGGAGAAAAAGGATATGTAACACAACATTCCATATTAAACAAGGTGGAGTTTGAACAAATATATACTTGCGGTCCAAAACCGATGATGGTAGCCGTAGCTAAATATGCCAAAAGTAAAGGTATAAATTGTGAAGTATCATTGGAAAACACAATGGCATGTGGCATTGGTGCCTGCTTATGCTGTGTAGAAAATACTACAGAGGGACATCTATGTGTATGTAAAGAAGGTCCGATTTTTAATATAAACAAACTATTATGGCAGATTTAAATGTAAATATTGGCGAATTACAAATGAAGAATCCGGTAATGACAGCTTCCGGAACATTTGGATATGGTGAAGAGTTTGCTGATTTCATTGATATATCGCGAATAGGTGGTATAATTGTAAAGGGAACCACTCTTCACAAACGTGAAGGTAACCCTTATCCTCGTATGGCAGAAACTCCAGCAGGTATGTTAAACGCTGTAGGTCTGCAAAATAAGGGTGTTCATTACTTTGTTGAACATATATATCCCCGTATCAAGGATATTCAAACCCACATGATTGTAAACGTTTCGGGTTCTGCTATCGAAGATTATGTTGAAACAGCAGCAATTATTAATGAACTTGACAAAATTCCTGCTATTGAGTTAAACATTTCTTGCCCTAATGTAAAGCAAGGTGGAATGGCTTTTGGTGTCACAACTGAAGGTGTGGAAGAAGTGACTAAAGCAGTTCGCTCAGTTTACAAAAAGACACTTATCGTAAAACTCTCACCCAACGTTACTAATATTGCAGAAATGGCTTGTGCTGCTGAAAATGGCGGAGCAGACAGTGTTTCCCTTATCAATACGCTGTTAGGAATGGCTATTGATGCAGAGCGCAGACGCCCTATACTATCTACTATAACAGGCGGTATGTCCGGTGCAGCTGTAAAACCCATAGCACTACGCATGGTATGGCAAGTAGCTAAAGCGGTAAAAATACCCGTCATAGGTTTAGGCGGAATCATGAATTGGAAAGATGCAGTAGAATTCATGCTCGCAGGGGCTACTGCTATCCAAATTGGTACTGCTAACTTCATTGATCCAGAAATAACCATAAAGGTAGAAGAAGGTATTAATGATTATCTCGACAGACACGGATACAAGTCTGTAAAGGAAATAATTGGTGCGCTTGAGGTATAATGAATAACAATGAATTGCCATTCGCTATTCATATTCATAAAAAAGGACATTCAATTGTGAATGTCCTTTTTCTTTTTATTTACATTAGTAATCTTACTCATCTAGCAAATCCGGACGTAATCTACGGGTTCTTTCCAAAGATTGTTGTAGTTCCCATTCCTTAATTTTAGCTTCATGACCAGAAAGTAAAATATCTGGAACTTTCCAACCTTTGTACTCAGCAGGTCGCGTATAAACAGGAGCAGCTAATAAGTTATCTTGAAAAGAATCGGAAAGTGCAGACTGTTCATCAGAAATAACACCTGGTATAATGCGTACAATAGCATCTGCCATTACAGCAGCAGCCAGTTCACCACCTGTTAGTACGTAATCGCCAATACTGATTTCCTTAGTTATAAAATGTTCGCGAATACGATAATCGATGCCTTTGAAATGCCCACAGAGAATAATGAGATTTTGGGCAAGAGATAATGTATTTGCCATGGGTTGATTAAACTGTTCACCATCAGGTGTAGTGAAAATCACTTCATCATAATCGCGTTCAGCTTTCAAGGCGTTGATACAACATTCAATAGGCTCTATCTTCATAACCATTCCAGCAAATCCTCCAAAAGGATAATCGTCCACACGGCGATACTTGTCTTCTGTATAATCACGAAGGTTATGCAGATGTATTTCTGCAAGCCCTTTATTCTGAGCACGTTTCATAATGGAACAATTGAAGAACCCTTCAATCATCTCCGGCAAAACTGTTATAATGTCAATGCGCATATAAACTTTAATTTTCTGCAAAAATACAAATATTCGGGGAGAAACCTGTATTTTTGTGTTCAAACAATCCGAAACCATATGACCGTAAAAGAAAAAATAGAGCAACTCAGAGCTGAATTACATCAGCATAATTACAATTACTATGTGCTGAATACCCCTCAAACATCTGATAAAGAGTTTGATGACAAGATGCGTGAATTACAGGATTTGGAAAGAGAACATCCTGAATTTCAAGATGATAATTCACCTACGATGCGTGTAGGAAGTGATATAAACAAGAATTTTACGCAAGTATCGCATAAATATCCGATGCTTTCGCTCGGCAATACATACTCTGAAAGCGAAGTAACAGATTTCTACGAGCGTGTAAATAAAGCGTTGAATGAAGACTTTGAAATCTGTTGCGAACTAAAATACGATGGTACTTCTATCTCATTAACTTATGAAGATGGAAAATTAGTGCGTGCCGTTACCCGTGGAGATGGAGAAAAAGGAGACGATGTAACCGATAATGTTAAAACAATCCGTTCTATCCCCTTGGTACTTCATGGCGATTACCCCAAATCATTTGAAATAAGAGGAGAAATTCTAATGCCTTGGGAAGTGTTTGAAGAGTTAAACCGTGAAAAAGAAGCTCGCGAAGAACCTTTATTTGCAAATCCGCGCAATGCTGCATCAGGTACTTTGAAATTGCAAAATCCCGCAATTGTAGCTTCTCGCAAACTTGATGCTTACCTGTATTATCTATTAGGAGAAGATTTACCCTGTGATGGACATTACGAAAACCTGCAAATGGCTGCTAGCTGGGGATTTAAGATATCTGAACATATGAGAAAAGCTCATAGTTTGAATGAAGTATTTGATTTTATCAACTATTGGGATACTGAACGCAAAAATATGCCGGTAGCAACTGATGGCATCGTTTTAAAAGTCAATAGCTTAAGGCAGCAAAAAAATCTCGGTTTCACCGCAAAATCTCCCCGCTGGGCTATAGCATATAAATTCCAAGCAGAACGTGCTTTAACTCGTTTAAACAAAGTGACCTATCAGGTAGGGCGTACGGGTGCCGTAACCCCTGTAGCAAACCTTGATCCGGTACAACTTTCCGGTACAATAGTAAAAAGAGCTTCTTTACACAATGCAGATATTATAGAGGGGTTGGATTTACATATCGGAGACATGGTATATGTAGAAAAAGGTGGAGAAATAATACCCAAAATTACAGGAGTTGATATAGATGCCCGAAGCATGTTGCTAGGTGAAAAAGTAAAGTTCATCGCACATTGTCCCGAATGCGGTAGTAAACTCATACGTTATGAGGGTGAAGCGGCTCACTATTGCCCCAATGAAACTGCTTGTCCCCCGCAAATAAAAGGTAAAATAGAACATTTCATTAGTCGCAAAGCTATGAATATAGATGGCTTGGGACCGGAAACCGTAGATATGTTCTTCCGCTTAGGACTGATAAAAGATACAGCAGATTTATATCTGCTCAAAACTGATGATATCAAAGGACTGGATAGAATGGGAGAAAAATCTGCTGAAAATATCATAAATGGAATTGCCGCAAGTATAGAAGTTCCTTTTGAAAGAGTACTGTTCGCATTAGGCATTCGTTTTGTGGGGGAAACCGTAGCCAAGAAAATAGCCAAATCATTTGCAGACATTGAAGAACTGAAAAACGCAGATCTAGAAAAGCTGAAAAACATCGATGAAATCGGCGAAAAAATAGCGCAAAGCATTATATTATACTTCTCTAACCCAGCAAATTGCAATTTGGTTAATCGCTTGAAAGTTGCCGGTTTACAACTATTCCGCAAAGAAGAAGATCGAAGCGATTATACTGATAAACTCGCAGGGCAGTCTATTGTTATCAGCGGAGTATTTACCCATCACTCAAGAGATGAGTACAAAGATCTGATTGAAAAAAATGGAGGCAAAAATGTAGGAAGTATTTCTGCCAAGACCAGTTTCATTTTGGCTGGAGATAATATGGGACCTGCCAAACTAGAAAAAGCAGAGAAATTAGGAGTAAAGATAATGAGCGAAGATGAGTTTTTAGAGCTGATATCCTAACAAATTTCTACAAAAAGCTTTTTTATAGCTTATATTTGTAGGCTAAATCGAAAAAATTCGTACTTTTGCGAGTCATTTAATAAGAGATTACTTTATAATACTCATGATACAGACAAGATTGAAAGGAATGGGGGTAGCGCTAATTACTCCATTTAAAGAGGATGAAAGCGTTGATTACGATGCATTAATGCGTTTAGTAGATTATCAACTACAAAACAATACTGATTTTCTGTGTGTTCTAGGCACCACTGCTGAAACTCCGACATTAACGGAAGAAGAAAAGATGAAAATCAAGAAAATGGTCATCGAACGTGTGAACGGAAGAATACCTATCCTGCTTGGAGTGGGTGGCAATAATACACGCGCTATCGTGGAAACACTGAAAAATGACGATTTCACCGGAGTAGATGCTATTCTTTCTGTTGTACCTTATTACAATAAGCCATCACAAGAAGGTATTTATCAACACTATAAAGCTATTTCAGAAGCTACACCACTGCCTATTGTACTTTATAATGTTCCTGGCCGTACAGGTGTTAACATGAAAGCAGAAACGACTTTGCGCATAGCACACGATTTCAAAAATGTAATTGCTATCAAGGAAGCTTCAGGTGATATTACCCAAATGGATGATATCATTAAAAATAAACCTGCCAATTTTGACGTTATTTCGGGAGATGATGGCATTACCTTCCCTTTGATTACCTTGGGAGCCGTTGGTATCATATCGGTCATTGGAAATGCATTTCCACGTGAATTTAGTCGTATGGTACGTCTGGCATTGCAAGGTGATTATGCCAATGCACTAACAATCCATCATAAGTTTGCTGAATTATTTAAACTGCTATTTGTTGATGGCAATCCTGCCGGTGTAAAAGCAATGCTGAACGTAATGGGAATGATTGAGAATAAGCTTCGCCTACCATTAGTACCTACCAGAATTACTACTTTCGAAGCTATGCGTAAGATTTTGGATGAATTGAATATAAAATGTTGATTACCTACTTCCTATAATTTATAATTTAAATTTAAAGCCCTGCTTATGCAGGGCTTTTTTTATTCTTTGCCATGCCTTTGGCAAGACCTTGCCATCGAAGTGGCAAAAGCCTGCCAAAGGTAAGGCAAAGTTTTGCCATTTCGATGGCAAAGAAGTGAAAACGGATCAATGTAAAAACCTGAGGGGATAAAATTATAATTTTTTATCTTTGCCTGCAAATTAATTGATTATGGAGTTAAATGGTTATCGCCTTCTTCTTCCTGAAGGTACTTTGGATTACTTTGATCTTGTTGATGTGC
>NZ_JASLER010000087.1 GCF_030151085.1 Bacteroides sp.
ATGGGTTATGAGTTAAGCTATTCTATTCCGTTTGTCAGACACTTGTGTTTCTCTTGTCAGACACTAGTGCTTGTCATGATACACACCAGTGTTTGTCACGATACATGCCAGTGTCTGACGAGCGGAACACTAGTGTTTGACAATAGATAAGAATATTCACATTTCACCTGGTTACGAGTAAAATGGGTATTCAGTTCATTTCTGTATTTGAGAAGACCATGTGATAATGTTTAAATTTAATCAAGTTCTTTCTCTAATGAGCCATCCCCCGTCAGAGTACCTTCTGAGTAGGGTGTTTCTCCGACACCGAGGAAGGTGGGGTTCGACACCGAGGAACCCCTTGCTCGACACCGGGAAACAAGCCCTTCCTCGGTGTCGGAACTCAATCCGTTAACCTAACATTAACGTAGCGATAACCTAAAAGATTTTTGCCCCACCCTATCTTTGCAATGTCGAAAGGGAACAACTCACCGGAAGACAGAAAAATAAACGAAATGTATAACTTAAAAAATAAACAATTATGAAGGCTCTAGTATTATCAGTAATTATCGTAATGACATCCGTAGTAAACGCAGTAAGTGGCAACCGTACAAACAACTTTGCCTACAACACCGAAACGAACGGAGAACGTACAGAAACTCAAACCGTATTCAAAGTAGAGAATAACAAGTATCTGCACAACCATGTAAAGTACAACTACATCTACAACAACGACGGACGTATCCAACAAAAAGAAGTATTAAAGTGGAACGAAGCCACAAAGAGTTTTGAGAAGCACCACAGCCTGAACTTCTTCTACACAGACGACGTGACCATAGAATACGCTTTATGGAACGAGAAAGACAATGCCTATACCGACATCAAGCAGAAAGCCGTTTATCAGCAGACCGATGACAGCAACCTGCGCTATCTGAGTTATGAATGGAGCGAGAAGAACAATGACTGGAATCTAACGACTGACCATCAATTTACGGATGAAACCGTACAACTATTGGCCGAGAAGTAAGAGAAAACCAATTTAACTTCGGGGGAAGTGCAGCGTAAACTCACTGTACTCCCCTTCTTTGCTTTCCACCGATACCTTGCCGCCGTGTGCCTGCATCACTTGATAGACATAGTTCAGTCCCAATCCGAAGCCCGCAATCCTTCCCCCTTTACCGTTCCTGACGGAGGAAGCACGCTCAAACTTATTGAATATGGTCGACAAATCTTTCGCAGGAATGCCTGTACCGTTATCATGTACACTAATAAGAGAGTAATCACCCTCTGCCCAAGCTGTAATACGGATGGAAATATCTTGCCTGGAGTACTTCACCGCATTGTCTATCAGATTACTGAGGGCTTCCTGAAGAAACTCCCTATCCGCCCAGACTGTATCAGTCTTGAATTCCATCTCAAAACGGATGGGCTTCATGGCTATAGTCTTGAATTTCTCAATCATTTCCTCCATCAATGGCTGCACAAGAACTGGTGCCTTCGCCATCTTCATCTTTTCGTGCTCCAGTTTGGAGATAGTCAGCACCTTGTTGGTCAGGGCAAGCAAATGCTCGGACTCTTTAGCAATGATAGAATGAAAGTTCTTCCTCATCTCCGATTTCCCGTCCAGCTTACCGCTGCCCAGTGTATGATTGCTCATAATAATGGAACTGAGCGGGGTCTTCATGTCATGAATCATGGCGTATGAAAAATCTTCCCTCAATTGAGAAATCTTGTTCTGCCGACGAATAATATTGATTTGATGAATGATACAAAAGAGTATGATTACAAAAAGCAGAAGAGTACCTATCAAGAAGAAAAACATCTCACCTAATATCTCCCTATAAGGATTAAATACAGTGACCCGCACCCCCTTGGTAAAGTCCATACTCCAAGGAGACACACAACTTTGAATCATCTTTCCATTGCAAACCAAAGAAGAATCCTCTAACAAATCTTCTATATACCTATAATGAGTGGTATCTATGGCAACAGCCGTATCTATCTTGTAAGACAATACTTCCATACCTTGCAATTCCAGTTGAGAGGAGAATGTCGAATCCAGATAAGCATATTGAATAGGAACAGACAAACTATCGAGAACAGCCCGAAGTGTATAATTGATGAAATTTTCGTTATCATAGAGACTTCTACGTATGCGCCCTTTAACTTTGGGTGCTATTGTCATCACGGACTCATTACTGATAGAAGCATCTTCGAACCTGTAATACATCTCTTTAGTCACCGCAATATTAAATTGCTCATTGACATCCCTCTGTAGCCGTTCATTCATGAGCGCGTATGTTCTCTCGAACCACACGCCCTGCAAAGTCATGGCAGCAATAGTTGCCATGATAGTAATCAGCACATAAATCCTCTTCTTCATTTGTTCCTACAAAATGATTGACGACACAAAAGTAACAATTTCCTCATTTACAACGGTATTCTAACAACCGATTCTCTCCTAAATTCAAAGAAAATGCGGCTACCGGCAGATTATTCCACCCGGTAGCCGCATTTCGTTTTTATCATCCGGAGTTATTATTCTTCCTGTTTGGAATATTCCGAGAATTCGCAGCCAAACTGTTCTACCATCTTGTTATCCATCTCATCGGCACGCAAAGCAAGGTTTACCAGATTCCGGCAAATCTCGTCTTCGGATTCATCCGTAAGATCGGTCAAATGAATGCGGTAAGCCATATAAATCTGACGGCCATCGATGCCCAGCTTATAAGGAGAGAAGTCTTCGCTCAGCATATAGTCCAATACTCGCTCCACATCCTTCTTGGGCAACAAGTTGATAGGAGAAACTGCAAACAAATAGGCATTCTCGTAAACAAAGATACGTATCTCCGAACTACCTTTATGGAACGTCCAGGAATCGTAACCATCTCTTGCAAGAACCGGATTTACTCCCATTTCGGTGATGGCACGCTCACAAAACACGCTCAACGGTGACTGCTCACGCTCCGCAAAGACACCTTCGGGCAATTTCTCACCACAGGAAGGACAAAATTCTTCTTCTTCCCCTATCAGCTCGTCACAACTGTCACACTGTACCTGGAAGATGGAACGGTCTATATCGCCTACAGACTCCAGCAACTTGCGAAGTGCCTCCACCCGTACACCAAATCCCATATTATCGGCATTACTGAACTTGCTGACCGTCACACCCACCACTTCATTGTTTTCGTTGAAGATGGGACCTCCCGAATTACCAGGATTCACTGCCGCATCCGTCTGGATGTAATACTTGCCCTCCATCAGCTGCTTAGGAGAAGATACCGAACCTTCCGTCACCGTGAAAGGCATACCGTAAGGATAACCTGCCACACATACCTTTCCGCCGATAGCAAGTGAATCGTCTGCTGCCAGATTCAGTTCAGGAAAAGCCGAAAAATCACCTTCAGCAGCCAGCAAAGCAATATCCAGTGAAGGATTGACAAGCACCACCTTAGCAAAAAACGGATTCCGGTCATTATCATGGATAGCTACCGTATGAAAACCATTGACTACGTGATAGTTTGTTACAAAGAGGTTGTGAGACTTGAGGTAGAAGCAACTTCCGGAACCTCCGGCATGCGTTACTTTATATACGAGTTTATATATATCTTGGTTCATAATAAATATGTTTTTCGTTGTGATTAAGTTAGCCCATTAAGTTTCCCATCATCTTCTGCTGCAACTCGACCATCAAGCGGGAATATTCTTCCATATTACCGCTCATCATGGCTGCCGCCATCTTCTGCTGAAGTTCTTGCATATCGCTGCCTCCCATCGTTTCAGTCATCATTTGCTGTACTTGGTCTAGCACTTCGTCATCGTCTTCCAAATCACCTTCCATAATCTTATCCATAGCTTCATAAAGAATTTCGGAAGCCTCTTCTACGGGTTGGCTGCCTGCCTTCCGAAGTGCCTTGACTATGACGGCATTAATGTCATCCTGTATGTCACTATAAAAATAAGCCTCATAGAAGATATAGAGCAAGCGTACCGCACTTTGTTCATACCTTTCGGACTGAATGGCTTCAGTAGCCTCCTTATAAACATTCGCAAAGTTCTCTTGTACATTCTTCAAAGAAGAACGACGCTTGGTAGAAACCAATGTATCTACGAAATAAAGGTCTTCGGCAAGTTTTTCTTTCGGCATAGCAAGCAACTTTTCAAGGAAAGCCTTTCCTTTAGCTACAACTTCCGAAGTCGGTAGTTCGGCATCCATATCGTCTACCACCTTATCCAGGTCGTTGAGCAACTGCCCTTGCGGACGGGCGAAATATGAAATCTGATAGAACGTAGTATCCAGCACATTCCAGGAATAACCGTAACGACGGTCGGCATTGTACTCTTTCAAGGCGTCCAACGTTGCATGTCCCAAGGTTTGTATACCCTCGTAGATGCGGTCTATCTCTTCCTGAGGATAAGGAGTAACCTGCGGTTCGTAACAACGGGTAGCGCCGAACTTGGAGCAGAATTCATCATCATACTTATCACCTATATGACAGATGTTTTGTAATACAAAGTACATCTTGTGCGGATGGCTTTGTGAAAACGGGCAAACATACTCCATTTTCAACTTGTCATTGTCCTTCACAAAACGGGGTAACAACAGTTTGTTCAGGTTCAAATCGGCAACCTGGCGAAGCATCGCAACACGACCTTTCTCCGGCAGATTAAGGAAATCGGCATTGATATAGAAGAAACCTTCTTTCATGCGTATATGCACGAAGATAGAGCCGTGCGGAATGTGAAACTCCGTACCATCCGCATTGCCATATTTAGTGCGAAAATCAGCATTCAAATAGTCCAATAAGCAATGAAAAGCTTGCACATGTTCACCTTGATTATACAAGTCCACGCTCTGTTCGTATGCTTCCATACGGATGGAGCTTTGTGTGGAGTCCACTACGGGAGGGATAAAAGTAAGTGTTTGTTTCATATCACAATATCGTTTTAAAAGATGAGTTTACCATTTTATTTGCATCCAGGGACTCTTGGGATCAGAAAGCAAATCATCAGCAAATCCCTTCATGCTGGAATTATAAACACCGGTTCCTCCCCAGATAGCACGACCAAGGACATAGCTCATTGCCATATCATGCCAAGAGGTAAAATTAGAATGAGCCAGGTCGTAAGCCTTATCAATGTACTTCCAAGCTTCTATTTCAGAGATATATTTGGCATCGTAACAAGCACGAGCCATAAAATTCAGTCGCCCTGCATCCCAACCGATCACTCCATAACGGGCAATATCTTCTTTGCAAGCAAGAACCCCACAGCCAACCAATTCCTCATAAGTCTCTTTGAGATTGTGCAGTTGTTCAACTGCCTTATCATAATCTTCTTGGCTCGTCATGTTCTGCTGGAAAATTTGATCCTGAGCCTGCTCATCTTCAAGCAGAAAAGCCTGATAGACAAACGGGAAGTAATAATCAAAACCTTTCTGGCACAGGTAGTCCAGCGTTTCACGGGCATCATGGGCAGTACTTATTCCCCACCACTGACCTAAAATAGTAGGTAACTTGTCCTTGATGTCCAAGGTAAGCGTATTCAGATAACCACCTTGTTGCAAGGCGTACAAACTACCGATAGAGAGTTTCTTATACTGCTGTTCGGACAACTTTGACTTTGAATTCAAACGTATTCCTCCGAAAGCTCTGATCATCTTACGTACAAACGGCCATGCTCTAAAATAAAGAAAAGAGATTACCATAGCCGAAGCAACGCCCCAAAACATCCAATTGTTATTTTCCATCGTTCTTTTTGTTTTTATGTGTTTATTAATGAGTTAGTTCAACTTCAATTCATCCGCCACGTGACAAGACAGGTTTATTTCGTGGTAAATTTGTTCCAGCAGATGTTCATTATCCAAAGCTTGCTTGCGCAGGCACAGGAAACCATCAGGCATTGCTGCTGCATAGTAGAAGGTATTTTTATTGAAAGAAAGCATCATGTCGTGCCCGAAAGTTTCACGCAAACGGGTGATATGACGCATCATGGCAGGTGTCAGCAACATGCGGGCAGCTACCTCATCATCGGCATATACGGAGAAATATTTCTCAAAATCAAGATCTTCCAAATGCATGAATCGAGCATTATAACGCTTCTTTAAGCCTTGGATATTCTGTGCCAGATAGCCTACTTTCTGCTCCAGGTGATCGGGGAGAATAATGATACTACCCTTGAAAGCCTTCTCTAATCGGCACCAACCAAACATCCCCCGAAAATTGTGCGCACTGCTCTCAAAACGGGAAGCAAACAACGGACGGAGTACATAACGGTAAATCATCACAAAATATCCCGTTACAGAATTGAGCGCCAACTTATTCATCAAACCGTAGGAAACACCTATATCCGCTACATAAAAAGTTTGTTCGCCGCGCAGAATCTCCAAATATCCATAGGTTGTAGTTCCCAAAGCCGGATCTGAAAAGGAAGTGTTGAAAAGCTTGCTACCCGACAATATTTTATAATCCAACTGAGAGGCGAAGTCAAAGCAAACAGAAGGGAACATTGACGACATAATATTGCGCATAATATCATTTTCCTGCTCCTGAAACTTCACCAAACTACGGGAAAAGGCAAAACTCAGCACAACAAAACCCATAAAGACAGGAAAGATGTATTGCGTAATCACAGAATAGTTCTCCCACCCTACGCGCCCCGCCAGAAAACCACCAAACAGTACGAACATAAACCAGCAGAACACGAAAAGATAGACCACAATACTCAACGCACGTACTATCTTACGCCAATTATTCACCCTTGACAATTCTACACGCAGTTGCTGCGAGAGTTTCTTAAAATCAATCGTCTCCATATCACTGCTGCTTGAAAAGTTTACTTACATCCACATTCTGTTTCTCGTGTTCAGGAATGTCTATCAGCACCTCTGTGTGATGATTCTGCTGACGTGCTACAATAGAAGAGGGAAACATCTCGATGAAATTATTATAGTCGGTAACAGCAGCATTATAAGTACGCCGGATAGCTTGCAACTGTAATTCCATATCTTCGATATTTGACATCAAGCGGTGGAATTGTTGGTTTGCCTTCAATTCGGGATAGTCTTCTACAGAGAGCTGAAGCCTCGACAACAGGCCTGAAAGTTCATTACCATTCTTTATCTGCTCCGTTTCTTGGGAAGGTTGAAAGGTATGCGAACGGAGTTCCGTAATACGGGTCAGTATCTCGTTTTCGTGCCCCATATAAGATTTCACGGCAGCCACCAAATTCGGTATCAAGTCATTCCGCTGTTTTAGTACTACACAAATACCACTAAGGCATTGTTTCACTCGATTTCGCTTCGCAATGAGATTATTTGCTGCCCAGATATACCAGCATACCAGCAATACGATAAGAGCTATCCCGATATAAAGGAGCATCCCTTGGTTTTCCATAATTTTACTTTTTGAATAGATGAATAATAGTAGTAATGTATCTGTTTAGAAGATATTAGCAAATGTAGGAAGTAACCCATAAACACAAAAATAAAGCAGGGGGACAAATAAGGGGATACATTTAACCTATAAAATATTGCATTACAAATCATTACCTATAATTCAGGTGGGGGATATAAGGGGATATTCTGTTAACGTAATGATAACATTGCCATAACTTACCAAGATTTTTCATTCCCGTACCTTTGCAATATCAAGTTGAATGTGTGTATCACTAAACCCATAAAAATTATGACTAATAAAGCGAATTTCTCTATCGTACAAAGCAAGAAAGGGACCGAAATAGTACTTTCAAGCAGAAAGTTAACCAAACAGTTCTGGATAGCTACTATTTTGATATTAATGATAGGAACAGCCTTGTTTCTGGTAATTCATGGAAAAGGAATACCCAATATATCCCTTACCGTACTCCTTCTGTCTTTAGTGGTAGGAACAGGGGTAAATCTATTCATTCATTATCTCTTTTTCGGATTGTTCTCACCCAAAGGCTTTCGTTCGGTTTCAGTTATCCGCCATAAAGGAGGAATCTATACCTGCCACTGCAATGCACCGATACGGATGTGGCAATATAGGATTACCTGCCTAACTCCGGTCATTCTTTTGGGAATCTTACCTTTCCTGTATGGTATGGTAAATGGATATTTTCATATTACTGAACTCGGTTTGCTGATGTTCCTTACCGCTTTTGATGACGTCTATATCCTATGGCAACTACGCTCGTTCGAGAGGAATCTTTTCATCAACGACCACTACGAGGAAATACGTTTTCAGATCGATGGAAAGTAGAGTGTGAATTCACTGAAACGCCCTTCTTCACTCTCAACTTCTACCCGACCTTCATGTGCCAACATCACTTGCTGCACATAATTCAGTCCCAGACCAAAACCCGTAGCACCTCCTTTACTGCTATGGGTAGCTGCTACAGATCGCTCAAAGCGATTGAAGATGAGTGGCTGGTCTTTCAAAGGAATGCCCAGCCCATTATCACAGACTTTAATCTTTGAAAAGCCTTTCTCTGACTCGCAGATGATATCAATCTTTACTTCGTCATGCGAATATTTAATCGCGTTATCCACCAGGTTACCAAGCACTTCACGCAGGCAGAAAGCATCGGCATAAACTGTTTCACAACGATGGTAAACAACATTGAAATCGACTTTCTTACCAGCCTTTAAAGAGGTTTTAGCAATCAAATCATTGAGCAATGAACGTATAACGACTTCTTCTTTATTCAATTGTAAATGCCCCTTATCCAATTGGGTTAACACCAATACCCGATTGGAGAGTGTTAGAAGGTGCTCGCATTCGTCTGTCATTGCTTGCCTGTACTTCTCCTCTTTGTCTGGTTTATCAGAAAGTTTACCACTAGCCAGAATATGTGCACCCATTAGAATGGAACTTAATGGAGATTTCATATCGTGTATCATAGCATACGTAAAGTCTTTCTGAAACTGTCCTAACCTACGTTGCATCCGCAATACTTTTATCTGACCTAAGATACAGTCCAACATTACCAAAAACATCAATCCAAGAGGTAAGAACAGATACCAAACGGAACTGACAACATAGCGATAGGGATTCTTCACAATTCCTTGTACACAAAGAGTACTATCCTCTCTCAAGGGAATGAACCGGGAAGAAATATCAGAATACTTTGCAGAAGTGTAGCCCATTTCCGAGAGTGTACTATCCAAGGAAGAGGTATACTGGCGAATACCACTGTTACAAGTCATTCCTAATGCCGTCAAGCGGGAGGAAAAAGCAGAATCGAGGTATTGCATGGAAAAAGGAATATCAAATCCACTCTCATTAAATCCCTGTTGCATAATCAAAGCGGAACGAAGGCGATAATTCAGATCAATCGGATTGTATATATGCAGCACGAACAAACGACGAATATTATATCTTGACGGCTCTTTAAAAAGAAATTTCCGTTGTTCTTTGGCAAAAGGTGAATCAATCTGTTCTTTACCTTCAACGGTATCATCTTCCGCTGTTTGTGAATAGAACAAAGGAAAACGATTATACAAAGCCTCATCATAAAAAGCAGCCTCAAAACAATCATTCACTTGATAAGTGGTTTCCTCAAAAGCCGTGCGGTAAAGATAAACGAACCAAACTACCAACAATAGACAACTAGCAACCAAACCAATGATTGAAAATATCTTGTAGGAATGTTGCTTGCGGGTCTGTCTTAGCCGTTCACTCTCTTTAGCTCCTGTAAGGGTATGCTCTGTTGTTTCCAGTAAAGCCTTGCCTGAAACTTCAATATCTCCCCATTTCTTTTCAGGAATCTGCTTACATACCTCACCTATGGGCAGACGCATCTTCTCAGCCAGTAAATAAAAAGTAGAACGTTGCTCCTCTATATCACTTTGCTGTTTGATAATGGAATCCATCTGTTTAGCCCAGCAATATACCAGAAAAGCAATCAACAGGAGAGTAGGTAGAAACAAGTATAGTATATCCTTGACGAGTGGCATAAAAGGAGAAATAATAGTCGCTTCTATTGCTTCTCCTTTTTTCTCATTCAACCAAGCTTGCTCAGATATTACAGTTTTAAAGCGCCTATAGGGTGAATATTGACTATGATCTTCTACCGGATCAATCCACACTGTTCTATCTATATTCTTCCACTTCAGCTTCTTCTCCACCAATCTCGCCATTTCATCCAATGGGATGGTAACATGATATATATCCTCCAAAAAAGAAGCCGCCTGCTGATATTCCAAGAAAATCTCATCATCAAAATTTCTAGTACTATCTTGAGGAAGATATGTATAGAATGGGACTGTATAATCCGGAAATGGTAAATTATTAATCCGATTATCTACCGTTTCTATAAAAGCCAACCGAAAACATTCGTTCAACGCACGCTCCGCCTCTTTCTGATTGTTGTTATAAGCATATATCATACCGCCAACCTGCACTACGATTACCAACAACAAACCGACAATTGAAAGGATATAGAGGGAACGAAGTCTCATCTTGCTATTATTTTGAGGGCAAAGATAACACTTTTCTTAGGAAAGCCAGCTTTAGATTACACTCAATATGAATCGCCCACCCTAAACTCACTTTGCATTTTCACTTCTTTACCATCATTCGATATTCCTTGCAAAACAACAGAATAGGTTCCATCTAAATCAGATGTATAAAAACTGATTGTATCTGAATCTGGAACAACTTCGGGATTCCAATAAAGCGTATGACGAAAGTCAGGAATTCGGGAGTTGATTTGTGCTTCTGTTTGATAGATAGGAGCTATAAATGCAGGACGATTCTGTGGAAACTCATAAGAGAATAACTGCGAATTTTTATGCAGACGGATGTCAGGCATTGTGCCTTTGTGTGTTATAAACGAAACAATGCCATCATATAGTTCTCCTCCAAAAGTGTATTTTCCGGCATATCTGTGTATATAGTGCACTAAACGGGCACTATAATCCAGTATGGCTTCATGATCTTCAACCGGAACTCCATCCAGCAATACCAATGCTTTTTGATTGCTGAACTGTTTGATATCCGGTTGCAGTATCCTGAGTATGTTTTTGCCTTCCAGTTTACTTATACGCATTCCTGAAATAAACTCGGCAAATAATTCGCTTACTTTGCTAAAGCGGGTATATTCATCTAAATTGTAAGTTGATATAGGAACAAAATCATGCAATTGATATAATATACTTTGTTTATGAATAGAATCTACCGGCAAAATAGGATACAACTGTGCACCAAAACTACGCTCTATCAATGCCTCTTCTTGAATGGACAATCGGAGTTTAGGAAGTGTCTGCGCAACTATTCCGGCAAATGGAGAAACAAGCTCCAGTCTACAGGCACTTTCTTTTTCGGGCAGAGCAGTTAGTACAATTTCTTGCATATCCGTTACTCCGGTTGTATAGAAAACATAGATGCTGTCGGATTGAAGTTGTCCGTCAAAAACACGGATATCCTTACCAATACAGGATAATTGTGCATTTACCGAATTAGCTGTTTCACCTACCAACTTTCCTGTAACGATATGTCCTTCACATTCGGCAATAAAATGACGGTTTGGTCTATTGTTATCATTATTTCTGTTATTACTCACTACTGGGAAACCAGATAGTTTGCAGTCTTTTCTTACTACAGATACACTCATCTCCTTTACATCAGCAGGTAGTTTCGGCAGTACCAAAGTTACTTTACTACGGTTGCCATAGATAGGCTTATCTGTCAGTAAACATGTCGATAATTCCGGCTGATTACTTGAAATTTTAGAGAGAGTATCCGTTAAAAGCTTCACATCATCTTCTTCGTTTGCCTGAAAGGTATTCAACAATGCGATATATTTTTTAGGGAAACTACTTTCAATGCCATTTCTCATATAACGAGTATAGACCGTCAGTTGATAAGCACCCGTATGCATTGTCTGAGGGAGCTTAATGTGTCCCCATCCATTCCCATTTTGGAGATTGATTTTGCCTTGTGCATATACCTGTTTTGTATCTCCTACTTCAATATACGCTACTTTACTCATCTTACTTTCCTGTAATAGTGAGTCTATCACACAAACCTTTATCCACAAATATTCTCCTGCCAAGTAGCATTCTTTATCGGTATAGATTCTTATCGACTCAACAACCCGGGCATGCAGTCCTAATACTGTAACCCAAACAATTATAATAGTTATTATTCTTTTCATAATATCTTAGTATTAATTGGTTTCTTCTGGCCAAAAATCAGGCTTTTCAAGAGAAGCACCTAAATATCGTACATCTGTACATCCCCTAGGTGCCCATTTCATAGGAGGGTCAGCAACAGCAATTGCATACCCCATCATATATAATTCATAGTATGAATAATTATGTGTATCAACATCATCGCAATCATATGGATTTTCGTATTGTATATCATTGGTAGAAATAAAAATACGATATACCGCTACATTCATATTAACCCCTACATAGCCTATGACCTGTTTCTCAGAGTTACTACAACTTATATTAGTAGGTAATTGTGATGGTTGGGGAGTAAACAACCCTCCCATTTCCTCATTAAGTTTCACTTTGTCCTGATAATATTCATATTCTCCTACAGAGATTTTCCGTTGCTTCACCAATGTACTGTAATAATGGGAAACACGGTTATTGGTATGGTCAATAGAATACAGTTGTTTATCTTTTAAGTAATCGTCAATACTTAGCTCCGTAGTACCCACCATTATATCAGATGACTCATTATGACACCATCCCAGATAATATGGAGCTGTTTCATATTCAATTATTTTATCAATCGTTGGGTCATAAATGCTTGAAACTTTATACGCTGCTCTCACTTCCCAGTCTTCTTCATAGCTCCAAAGATAATATGCTGACCCCTTACTTTGAGTAGAAGCACGAATTTGGATTTCACCATATTCTTCCGGTTGTTCATAGGTGACATTATCTATCTCTTCTGTCTCTAATGGACGCTGAGGTTCCGAAGTATAAGTATCTCCATTATAATCAATCTTCAGGCTATAACTGACATCTTTGTTTAAAGTTCCAATAGCAACCTGGTACTTTCCATTGCCTAAATAGACTCCGTCAAAGCAAGAATTATCGCTTCCTACTACACAGACTTCAGCATTTATCTGATTATAGTCCTGCGGAAAGCTTTCCATATTTAAAGAGAAACTGCGACTCAAACAGAAGACTACGATACTATCTGATACTATATTGCCCTCAACTATAAGTATATCCGAATTACTCTCCGGCAAATGTGTATTGAATTTCTCGACACAATTACTTAAAGTAACCCAAAGTAAACACATCCAAATTCCTATGTTTATTTTGTTCTTCATATTTCTTTAGAATTTAATGTTTTATGTAATTGATATTAATCGGTTTCATCCGGCCAAAAGGTAGGTTTATCAAGGGTGGCACCCAAATATCGAACATCTGAACATCTCCTGTCTGCCCAACGATATATTCCTGCTCTATCATCCCAATAAGCAATACAAAATCCCATCGAATATAATTCAAAGTATGAATGCTCTCTCGTAAAAAGTACTTCTAAAGGATTACAATCATTAGGATTTTCATACTGTATATCGTTGTTGGAAATGAAAATACGATATTGCGTCACATTCATACTAACACCTACATAGCCTATTGTTTGTTTATCAAGATTATTGCAGGTGATATTCGTAGGTAATTGTGATGGCTGGGGAGTAAACAGTCCTCCCATTTCCTCATTGATTTTCACTTTCTGTTGCAGATATTCATGCTCACCTACCGATATTCTCCGTTGTTTTATCAGCGTGCTATAATAACGAGAAACACGGTTATCAGTGTGATTGATAGGATATAGTCGTTTATCTTTCAGATGATTGCCCATATTTGATTCTGTAGTACCCACTATAATACCAGATGACTCATTATGACACCATCCAAATTCGTATGTTACTGTATCATTAATAATTACTTCATCAGCTATTGGGTCATAAGTATACAGATTCTTATAAACAGCTTTCACTTCCCAATCTTCTTCATAATTCCAGAGATAATATACATTACCTTTGCTTAGAGTAGATAGACGGATGTAAATGTCTCCATATTCTTCCGGTTGTTCGTAGGTTACATTTTCTATTTGCTCTGTCTCTAATGGATATTGGGGATCAGAAGTATAGGTATCTTTATCATAAACTATTTTCAAGCTATAGCTAACACCTTTGCTTAATGTTCCAATTGTAACCTGATATCTCCCCTTGCCTAAAGGAATACCGTTGAAACATGAACCGTCACCTCCTACCACACTAACCTCAGCATCTATCTGATTATAATCTTGGGGGAATGTCTCCATATTTAAGGAAAAGCTGTGGCTTAAACAAAAGACAACTGTACTATCCGAAATACTTATTGCCTTCTACAATAAGTAAGCCTATATCACTTACAGGCAAATGTGCATTAAAGTTCTCCACACAATTACTTGTGGCGAAACATAGTAAACACATCAAAAATCCTATATTTATCATTCGCTTCATACTTCATCAGAATTTAATGTTGTATGTCAGAAAAGGAATAGGCGCACCAAAGATTGACATCTTATAGCCCTGAACCTTCCCCTTCTCAGACACATAATAAATTGAATAGACATTCTTTCTCCCGGTCAGGTTATAGACACCGAAGGAGATGGAACTATGAGTCAGGAGTGTCAGATGATGACTCGGTTCGATGTTGAATGCCAAATCGATACGGAAATAGTCGGGAATACGATAACTGTTACGGTCGGTATAATAAATCTGCATCTTTCTCAGGCTCTGATCGTAATACTGCCCGGCGGGTATCGTAGTAGGACGTCCTGTACTGTAGTCCATATTCATAGATACGCTATAGCGGCGGGTGAACTTATAATTGCCCACCATTTTAAAATCATGTGGTTTGTCATATTCCGTCGGATACCAATCGCCGTTATTGATGGGACGGGATATGCGCGGATCATTCTGACGCAAGAAAGTACGTGAGTAGGTATAACTCATCCAACCGTTCAATTTCCCTTCCGGCTTCTTCACCTGGAACTCAACACCGTAAGCATATCCTTCCGTGTTGATAACATCCATCTCCAGATGATGATTCATCAGCAATTGGGCGGAACTACGATAATCCAGGTAATCAGCCAGTTTCTTGTAGTATCCCTCCACAGATAATTCAAGAACTTGACCCGGAGTGTTGTAGTAGGCACCGGCGGCGAGTTGCCAGCCACGCTGGGGTTTGATATTCGCATCACTTAGTTTCCATGTATCAGTAGGCGACATAATGGTGGTATTCGATACTTTATGGATGTATTGACGCATGGTATTAAAACCGGCTTTCACAGAGAAATCGTCAGTGAAGGCATATCGTCCCGAAAGTCTGAATTCAGGGCCATGATAGGTCCGGATTACTTTGCCGCTTCCTACTGAAATAGAATCTACGACTGAAGAGGAAGAAGGCAGCATACCTTCCTGATAGGTATAATAAGTACGGGGACCCAAAGCATTGAATATGGAATAGCGGATGCCCGCATTGACTGAAAGCTTGGAAGTAATGTCCCATTGGTCACCCACATAAACGGCACTTTCCAATGCTCTATCCTGTTGGAGCACATTTCGTTTTACCAATGAGTTGGCACCCAGCGGCTCGTATGTTCCCGGATCTATGTTGTAGAATTGGCTTATCAAGCCGAAGTTCAGGACATGCCCATGATTGGTATCATAAACGAAATCCGCCTTACCGAACCATTGGTTGATGGCAAAAGACAAGCGGGCGGCAGAAGGTTCTTCCACTGTTTCGTCATTCTGGTAATCATAATGGTCGTAGCCAAAAGAGAAGTTGCCGGTCAGTTTCTCGTTGAATACCGACCTCCAGTTGGCCGAGAAGTTCATGTTGTTATAAGCATACTTCTGATTATCGTTGAAGGCAAAACGGTCGTGGCTGTAGTAACCATAGATATTCAGTTTGTTGCGTTCGTTCACGGTATGTGAGAAAACCCCTCCCATATCATAGAAACCGGCCTTACCATCCCGATAACCGCTCTTTTCAGGTAATGTCTTCATTATCCAGTCCGAATAGGTGGTACGTCCGTTCAGAAGCAGGGAAGTCTTCTCCTTGATGATGGGGATCTCGAGGTTCAGTTTGCTGGTGACAAGGCCGATACCTGCAGAACCGGTGAACTTCTCCTTACTCGCTTCTTTCCCGGTTATATTCAATACAGAAGCAATGCGACCGCCATACTGGCTGGGAACACTGCTCTTATAGAGTTCAGCATCCTTTATCATATCAGAATCGAACACCGTGAAGAAGCCGAAAAGATGGTTAGGGTTATAAATGGTGCCATTGTTCAGCAGTAGCAGGTTCTGGTCGGCGGCACTTCCGCGTACGTTGTAACCGCTGGATGCCTCGCCCACAGTCTTGATGCCGGGAAGGGTCTGGATCATCTTCAATACATCCACTTCACCCATGGCGGTGGGGATATTCTTCAGCATGGAAGGTTGGATCTTCTCCATGCCCAACTGCACACTTTTTACGTTATGCACCCGGCCGGAGGTGATAATCACTTCGTCCAGCATGTGGTTCTCTTCTTCCAGCTCGATGTTGGCAATGCCATCGCTGTAGGCCATGAATTGCCGACGGGTTCCTTTGATGTTCACGCCGCTGATTTCAATGACATTGTATCCTACGGGCAATTTGATGCAGTATTCCCCCCGGCGGTTGGTGGTAGTGGCAATCCATGGCTCACGATGAACAATATTGATACCTTCCAAGTTCTGACCGGTCTTAAAATCGGTGATCTTTCCGGTCAATGTAACCAGGTTTTCAGTAGAAGCTTTATGCTTGTTACCTATCTCATAGACTTTATTTTCAGACGAAGAGTTCACTACAGGAATGTAAGTAGGGAGCTGTTCATCTATCCCCCGGGAGGGCTCCCCTTTCAGGATTGAGGGCAGGGAGGTGGAAAGGAATACATCCGGCAGAACGAATATCTTATTGCCATATACCGTTACTTTATAAAAAGTGCCGGACAAAGCTTGCTGAAGATGTTCGGCTGTGGGATTTTGTACCGTTGTCCGTTTTACTTTAAAGGGATTGCTAATGGTGGTATAGATGTGGCAGGAAGTACTTTTCTCGACAGCATCCATCAGTTCGAAAACGGAAATGCTATCAACAGACAATCGCTGTTGCTGTGCAAATACGGTATAGGAAGGTAACAAAAGAAGTAGGACTCCTATATACTTAATGAGGTGTATGTTTGTCTTCATGGTTGCTTATGTATTAGAGAGTCCGTATATTGAGTTAATGCAAGCATAGCTTGTGCACGAGAATCCTCTTTGAAGTTCAATTTTTCTTTCCGGCAAAAGGATTTCAGTTCCTTCTTGATATTCGGAAATAGTTTTAGAAAATCAGAGCGGGAGGACAATGTAAAGTCTGTACCATCTTTACGAAGGTTGAAGACAATGTTTTTCTTGAATTGGCTGTAATAGAAGTCTTCTTTCTTCACCTGCGCTCGCAAGGTAGAAACGATGTACTGTGTCAAGCATAGCTGAGGACTTTCGTATAGTAATGCAGCATAGTTATCGCCTTGCTGCACAAACTTCTGGCCGTTTATCACGAAGTAATCCACCTTTCTTAAATCTACCTGCAATGCGGTTTGCTTATTCGGAGTAACCACAATCAGAAGTTTCTTGTAAGTATCATAACGTAGCTGTATGTCAGTATATAACCAGCCGTTGTAGTGTATGGCCCCGTTGCAAAACTCCTCTGTACCCCAATAAGGATGGTTGAGGTATTTCTGCAAGTTATAACTTACTTCTGTTTTACCTGTGTAAAGAGCAGCATAATCTCCTGCCTCTTTTCTGAATTCATCAAAAGCAGCCTGTTGCGCACTGACTGAAGGCAGAATACAAAAGGCGCAAAGTAGCATAAAGATGTGTGTTTTTCCCATAAGCACTAAGTATTTTAAGTAATTAGATTTTATAGTATCGAAATCAGGGTAACTGCATGACATTACCCTGATTCTCTATTTTGAATGATGTCTGACATGCACTACCGCACCTCCGTCTTTAGCAAGCGGCAGTTCTATCATATCTTTCTTAGTAACCTTGCGCATCTCCTTGTTCAAATGGTTTGCATTCTCGTTTACATCTTTTGCGTCTGTATAGATAGTAGCCTGATATTCTCCTTCTCCCAAGAAATCGAGTTTCAGCTGCAAGGTGCGTGCAGTGCTGTTGTTCAAGGTACCTACCCACCAATCGGTACCGTTGCGACGGGCTACGGTAACATACTTGTTCATCTCCGCCAAGGGTACATGCATTTCATCCCAGGTGCCGGGAACGGTGCGTAATACTTCAAAACCGGGTTGTCCTTCGTATGCTTCGGGGGTATCACACAAAGAAGTAAGATGGTTCTCCAATACTACGTACATGGCCAGCATGTGGCAACGGGTACTCATTACGTGGGGATTGACATATTGTATTTTAAAATCTTTACGGTTCTGTGCGCGGAAGCCACCTAAATGGTAATCCGTAGGACCTGCGAGCATACGGGTAAACGGAATGGAAATATCATGGTCGGCATTCACCAGTGTATCCCATTTACAGACCTCATAGTTGAGTGTTCCTTCACGGGTGAACTCATTGGGATACGTACGTACCAATCCTGATGGTTTGCTCGACCC
>NZ_JASLER010000102.1 GCF_030151085.1 Bacteroides sp.
TCCTGCCAACAGAACCAAACCTATAACTAAAACTTTCTTTCCGTTTCTCATCATCATCCTTTTAAAGGTTTATATTTATTTGTTTTATTTCTCATTAATATCGGTATTTCCCATTTGTCTTTACAAAAAGAGAGGAAAACAGGCTTTTGTCTTACTATGCATTTTATTCGGAAAGACAAAACAGGCCATCAGCGCCTCCCGTCTTTGAATATAAATGCGGCATATTGCATAATATACGTCCGTTATACATATTCTATGTACAGGAACTCTATATTCTGCAGATTGCATCTATAGTTCTGACGTATCAGATATATAGTTCCAACGCGTCAGATATATAGTTTCTGCACATTAGATATATAGTTTCTGTACCAAAGAAGCATATATTCTGCAAAAGCCTTATAGTCAAAGAGCCCGAACAAGCAATTTCCCGTTTTTTAGAGTTGTACGTATTTATATATCCAACTCATAATCTGACAAATATAGATTTTCATTCGCGAATTTGCAAACCTCCTCTCCCCGGGCTGCAAAGCAGAGACTCCCGGGGCTTTAGAAATTCAAAATGTCAATCTGATAAATCTGTTTATTTATCAAAATACTCAATAAGGTTGTAAACATTGTAATTTACTTCCTTCATGAACTTACTCAGATAGGGATACATCTCGTAATAGTTGTCATAAACCCCTTTATTAGCGGGCTTACTGCTATTGTCCGTACCATCATCATCCTGATACTTGAACCAATGCCAGCCGACGCAATTCTTGGCTTCCAGCAAACCCAAAGTGAAATGCTGGTATGCGTACGCCCTGTCATTCTGAGTGGGAACAGAGAATCCGGCACCCGACTGGTTGTTCAGGTCAGAATCTTCCACACCCTTTGTATAAAACTCAGTAACCATAAAGGGAGCATCCGCCCAATCTTCACCCCACTGCTTCACATAGGTAGTCAGCTCCGGACTCCAACGGCTATAGTAATTGATAGAGATGATATCGCAATACTTGCCCGCAGCAGCCACTACACGTTGCAGATATTTCGGTGTTCCATGCAGACGGGTTCCCAGGTACATCATTCCCGGATCGATCTCTTTAATGGCTTCCTTGACTCCCTTGTAATAGAGTTCGGCCAGTCTGCCGGCAAATTCGCTATTCAGATTATCGGTCACACTTGTTGCATTCTTCTCTTCCATAAACTTCTTAGCTTCCAGGTAGGCGACATCTGTCCGGTCGGTCAGTTGCAAGAAGCGATCCAGTATTCTTGAATTCTGCGAAGAGAAGTTTATCTCATTATCCGAAAAGAAGCCCAATACATTCGCATCATTCAAATAAGATGCCATGGCCGAACGGATATAAGTCTTACAGAACTCCGCCCAATCACTGTACAACACAAGTCCCAGTTCATTATCGGAGGTATTTCCCGGATAAGCATGCCCGTTCTGCGACCTGAACTGACTGAGAAAACCGAATGAAGGTGTCAAGGTCATAGGTGCATTGGGATTGCTCTGGTTATGCGTCTGAATCTTACTGTACGTGTTGGTACAGAAAGCACCGGTACCGTGGAAACCAATGGAAGCCAGTTCCGATTGTGTCTTCGACAACCACATATTATCATTACCAAAGCGCTTATTCCAAGCTTCTTTATTACGCGAAGAAGAACCATATCTGAGGGAAGTCACACTTCTTTCATAGTGAGGGTATCCTTCGGGATCGATAATCCACCAACGACCGTTGACTTTCTTCACATAAAAGCGTCCTGTGGCTTGTTGCTTGGCACCTGTGGTAAGGCTACCATATTTATTGGTAATAGCCTTATAGTCACTCTCTGTTTTTATGCTTGGTTTATACTCGCCCATATAAGCCACGATGCGGGTATTCGCTTCAGTCCAGCTGGCAACCGGTGGAAACTGGCTCGAATACTTCACTTTGATCGGGCGGTACGGTTTACCCAGAAGTGAAGGACTGTAAGCCTGCATCTCTCCGGGAGTCGGCAACCCCTCTATAATCTCATCATCGTCACCCTCGTCCAGAACAACGTCCGGCGGCATGAAGTTAGGATCTTTCACTTCATAGTCTACACATGAAGTCAACATAAACAGACACGCAAAGGATGCCGTTATATAAAATGATTTTATTTTCATGATATTTGCCTTTAAAGATTTTATTTGGAAACACTTCTCACACAACGAACATAACGCGCACTTCCGGTCTTGGCGTTATTGGTACTGACATATTTACCAAAACGTATATAGCAAGCTTTCTTACCGTCGGTAGTCTCCGTACTTGCCCAATAGCTATCACCATTCTCCGTATCTCCCATGGTATTCAGGATCACACCACCATGATCGGTGAATATTTTATCGAACGCAGCACGTGCTGCCTGTTCTTCCGCCGGGAGCTGACCGGGAAGCAGGCTCGAACTATGATTTCCGTTGTAGGCATCATATAAAGCTACCAGTTCGTCTTTTGCCGGCCAATACCAGCCTTCACCCCTCTCCTTGCAATATTGTATTGCCGGAATGTCTGCTGCATGTTCGCTCTGTGCTATGGTCTGCGTATTGGCATATCCATCTTCACCATCCGTTACACCAAAACCATCGGCAAATCCGTTTGTCCACTTCAGGCTCTCCCGCTTAAGGGACACAATCTTAGCTTTGGAAGGATCTGCCGGATCCACCCAGAACACAATACCGCCTTCAGCAAGTTCCGTATCTCCATCTTTCGTCACATACTCACCTATTGTGAAAGGTTCCACAGTTATAGCTTTCTGCTGGCTTACGGTAATGGTAGCCGTAGCCTGGCCTTCACCGGAACCGGCTACGACGGTCACAGTCGCCGTACGCGAACCATCCGTGGTATTCTCCGACAAAGCGGTGAATGTAATCTTGTTTTCTGCCTTGCTTACGGAAAGCCATGTGGAACCATCACCTTCAATGGTTACCGTATACGAACTCTTATTCGTAGTTACGGTAGACTCTGCCGTGGCACCGGCTTCACTGGTCAGTCCAACCTGGGTAGGGGTAACGGTCAGTGTGGCAGGTTCTTCGGGGAACTTATAGTTACCTATCACTTTCATGGCACGTACAAAGCGGCTTGTACCAGTCTTGGCACCAAAGTCAAGTCCATACTTACCGAAACGGACGTATCTTGCTTTCTGCCCATCTTCACTTTCCGTACTTGCCCAGTAGCTTTCACCATTGCCCGTATCAGCCGCTGCATTTATAACCGCTCCACCCAAATCGGTCAGGTACTGGTCGAACATGGCACGGGCT
>NZ_JASLER010000023.1 GCF_030151085.1 Bacteroides sp.
TAAGCAACTGCCTTCTTCTTCATCTTGGCATTACGAGCCAGATCGAACAACTCAGGATTAATATGACAATATCCCCCGGGATTCTTATCCAAATAATCCTGATGATAATCTTCGGCAGGATAGAAGTTCTTCAATGGTTCAACTTCTACAACCAAGGGTTTAGTATAGTTGGCAGCCAGACGCTGTACGGTTTCCTTTATTACAGGAAGATCGGCAGAATCCGTATAATATATACCGGTACGATATTGAGTACCTCTATCCCCTCCTTGACGGTTCATGCTGGTAGGGTCGATAGTTTTAAAATAAAGATCGATGAGGAAAGGTAAATCTACTTTCTCAGGATCGTATTGTACTTTTACGGTTTCGGCAAAATCTGTGGTGCCAGTACATACTTGTTTATAAGTGGGGTTGGCGATGTTTCCATTGGCATAGCCTACTTGAGTGGTTTCCACTCCATCTATTTGTTTCAGGAAATGTTCGGTACCCCAGAAACATCCTCCTGCCAGATAAATCTCTTTCATTGGTTTCATATTTTTTTCCTTTTCTGTCTTTCCTGCCGGATTGCCCGCACAAGCCAAACAATTGAATAACGCTACAAAAATAAAAATTATTTGTTTCATACCTTCCATTATTACATAGTTTGAAGAACAATTCTCATAACCTTGGAATCTTACTTTAATGTACAACAACAAAAGTAACGGTATGGTTGAAAAAAAGACGAAGATTATGCTATTTACCCATACAAACAAAGTGCATGTTACATAGACGAAGGTTTATGTAACGTATGTATTACGAAATGTTACCTGCATAAAATTTTGTGCTACATAGGTATATAGGTTTTCACCGATGGCTTTGTTATCTTTGCTTACAGAAACAATTAAATAAATACAGAGATGAAAAGTTTAATTCATAGTAGGTTTAAGTTAGGAGTAGCAGCGTTGCTTTGCCTTTGCTTTGCCTCACTGGCAGAGGCGAAGGTGAAGTTGCCTGCTTTGATTTCGGACGGCATGGTGCTACAACGCGAACAACCTATAAAAGTATGGGGTACAGCAGATGCCGGAGAAAGTGTACAAGTGAGTTTCCAGAAGAAAAGCACTTCATCCGCCATCAAAGGAGAAAAGCTGAAAAGCTCTTATTCCGCAACCGCAGATGCAAATGGCAATTGGAGCATTACCTTGCCTCCCTTAAAAGCTGGAGGTCCTTTCATCCTACAAGTGAATGACATCGAACTGAAAGATATACTGGTAGGCGACGTATGGTTATGCTCAGGACAATCGAATATGGAATTACCCGTAAGTCGTGTAACAGATATGTTCCGGGATGAAATTGCCGCATATAGCAATGATAAAATACGCCACATCATCGTACCCAAAGTTTATAACTTCCACGCACCACAAGAAGATACTCCTCCGGCAAACTGGAAAACATTGACACAAGAAAACGTGATGAGCTTCTCCGCCCTAGCCTATTTCTTTGCAAAGGCTTATTACAAAGAAACCGGTATCCCCGTAGGATTAATCAATTCAAGTTGGGGAGGAACCCCGGTAGAAGCCTGGATCAGTGAAGAAGGATTGCAAGAATTTCCTAAATATATCAATGACAAACGCCGGTACGAAGATGATACTTATTGCGAACATCTCAAGAAAGTAGAAGGAGAAAGTTCCTATCGCTGGAACACAGCTCTTTATCGTGGTGATGCCGGATTGCATGAAGCTACCCCTTGGTATGCTGCCGATTATGATGATAGTAATTGGAAGAGTGTTAATATGTTTTCTTCCGAATGGAATAACAACGGACTAAATCCTATTAATGGTTCGCATTGGTTCCGCAAAGACCTGACAATACCCGCCTCTATGACAGGTCAAAAAGCCACTCTTCGACTAGGATGTATGGTAGATGCAGACTCGGTCTATGTAAACGGAAAATTTGTAGGCACTACCGGTTATCAATATCCTCCACGTATTTATACCATCCCCGAAGGGTTACTGAAAGCAGGAAAGAACAACGTTACTATTCGTCTCATCAGCAATGGTGGACGTGCACACTTCGTTAAAGAAAAGCCATACAAGATTATCTGCAACAACGAAGAGATCAGCCTTGAAGGTGAATGGAAATATCGCCTTGGTGCACCGATGCCCTCAGCTCCCGGCTCTACCTTCTTCTGCTATAAACCGGTATGTTTGTATAATGCGATGATTGCTCCGCTAAAAAATTATCCAGTAAAAGGAGTTATTTGGTATCAAGGTGAATCCAACGTATCACAACGTAACGAATATGCGGTATTGCTCACCACTCTGATTACCGACTGGCGTTCTACCTTTAATAATCCTGAACTGCCTTTCTATATTGTAGAGTTAGCCGATTTCCTCTCGAAAGATGATGTCTATGGACGTAAAACCTGGGCAGAGATGCGTCAGGAACAAGCCAAGGCAGCCCAAATGAATAAGAACGCCACACTTATCAAGAACAGTGATTTAGGTGAATGGAACGACATACATCCGCTGGACAAGAAAACTCTTGGAGAGCGTGTTGCCCAAAGCGTCCTGCAAGCCACAAGCCTCAACAATAAATAATTCATAACTTACTAATCTATAACTCATAGCAAAATGAACACATTAAGCCAAAAGGTTTCCATGGCCGAGAAGATCGGCTACAGCCTCGGTGATTGCTCTGCGAACCTCGTGTTCCAGATGATGATGATTTATCAAACGAAATTCTATACAGATGTATTCGGACTGGAAGGGGCCGTAGCGGGAAGCGTCATGCTGATAGCCCGTATAGTAGATGCTTTCGTTGACCCCACAGTAGGTATTCTCTCCGACCGGACACAAACACGATGGGGTAAGTATCGCCCGTGGGTATTATGGACGGCATTGCCGTTTATGGTATTCTATGTATTGGCTTTCTACAACCCGGGTATTGAAGACAAAGGCTTAGTCGCTGTGTATGCCACGATTTCCTATACTTTGCTGATGACATTGTATTCGTTCAATAATACCCCATACGCTTCATTAGGCGGAGTGATGTCGAGCGACATTAAAGAGCGTACCAGCATCACTTCCGTGCGTTTTGTTGCCGCTACTATTGCGCAATTTGTAGTACAAGGATTGACTTTACCATTAGTAAGCAAATTTGCCGCCGGAGGTGACAAAGGTCATGGGTGGTTATGCACCATTTCACTGTTTGCAGTCATTGGTTTGGTGTTCTTTGTCATCACCTTCTTCTCCAGCCGCGAACGTATCACCCCGCCTGCCAGTCAGAAGACCGATACCCGAAAGGACATTAAAGACGTATTCAAGAGTATTCCGTGGCGGGCAATGTTCATTCTTACCTTATTTATCTTCACCACACTTGCTATGTGGGGCAGTGCCATGAATTACTATTTCGAAAACTATGTAGACTCCAACTCATTGTATGCCTTCCTCGACAAACTGGGCTTGGTAGCTACCGAACCGGGTAATGGCATAGGTTATACTATATTAAACGCCTTTGGATTAATAGTATCCGGTCCGGATAAAGCATACGAAGTAGGTTTTGGTGTGTTCAATATGCTTGGTGCTCTGGTACAATTCTTCGGAGTTATCTTCTTATCAGGTTTCCTTGCCAATCGATATGGAAAGAAACGGGTATTCATTATCTGCCTGGCATTGACCGCTCTGTTTACCGCCTTCTTCTACTTCCCTAATGAGACTGATGTAGAATCCATGTTTGTATTGAATTTCCTCAAGAGTCTGGCATACGCACCTACAGTGCCTTTGCTATGGGCAATGATTGCTGATGTAGCCGACTATTCGGAATATGTAAATTACCGTCGTGCCACGGGCTTTGTATTTGCCGGAGTAGTATTCGCCCTCAAAGCAGGTCTGGGTATCGGAGGCGCTATTCTCGGATTCTTACTTTCAGGTTTCGGCTATGTATCAGGAGCAGGCACAGTACAATCGGAATCGGCCATTCACGGTATCTTATTATCTTCCAGTTTGATTCCTGCCGCCATATTCTTTGTGGGAGTGATTACACTGTTCTTCTACCCCATTACCAAGAAATTCAATGAGGAGATGCAGGCAGAATTGACCGAGCGAAGGGAAAAAGCCGATTATTAAAGCGATAAGTAAAGAAACTAAAGCGAATAAATAGAAATAAACCAATTATCCATAAAACAATTCAAGCATTATGAAATTAAAGAACCTCCTTCTCCTATTAACAACAGCTACGATTGCTGCCTGTGGGGGACCGAAGCAAACCACCACACCAACCGAACGTTTACTAAAAGAAGTTATTGGCGACCGTTTTCTTATCGGAGTCGCCGTCAACAACAGGCAGGTATACGAACAAGATACAGCAGGAGTCCGTATTGTGAAGAAGCACTTCAACTCCATTGTTGCCGAAGACTGCATGAAGAGTGTAAACATCCATCCCGAAGAAAATCGATATAACTTCGTCCCTGCCGACTCACTGGTAAGCTTCGGTGAGGCCAACGGTATGACCGTCATCGGACATTGCCTCATCTGGCATTCGCAACTCTCACCTTGGTTCTGCATAGATAAAGACGGCAAGAACGTAACACCCGATGTCCTGAAAGCGCGGATGAAGGAACATATCACCACCATCGTCGGCCGCTACAAGGGACGTATCAAAGGATGGGATGTGGTGAATGAAGCCATTGAGGGAGATGGATCCTACCGTAAAACGCCATTCTATGAGATTCTGGGAGAAGAGTATATCCCTCTCGCTTTTCAGTACGCCCATGAAGCCGACCCGGACGCCGAGCTTTATTATAACGACTATGGTATGCACGCGCCAGGACGACGTGACGGCGTGGTACGCCTGGTAAATGCACTGAAAGAACAGGGTATCCGTATCGATGCCATCGGCATGCAAGGGCACATGGGTATGGACTATCCCGACGTGAAGGAGTTCGAGAAGAGCCTCCTTGCTTTTGCCGGAACAGGTGCCAAGGTGATGATTACAGAATGGGAAATGAGTGCGCTCCCCACCGTAGAAGAAAGTGCCAATATCAGCGACACCGCAGCCTACAGCAAAGCGATGAATCCCTACCCCGAAACACTACCCGACTCCGTTTCACAAATTTGGAACGACCGCATGAAGACATTCTTCAATCTATTCCTGAAACATTCTGATGTAATCACCCGCGTCACCGTATGGGGTGTATCCGACGGCGATTCATGGAAGAACAACTTCCCCGTACGCGGTCGTCACGAATATCCGTTGTTATTCGACCGCAACTATCAGCCAAAACCGTTTATAAACGAAATATTCGCATCAGAAGAAATAGCTAATAATAAACCCTAAAAACAGAAAAACCATGAAGAAAGAAATGAGATATTTAGTACCGGGAGATTATATGGCAGACCCAGCCGTACATGTATTCAACGATATTCTCTATATCTACCCCTCGCACGATTGGGAGAGTGGCATCGGAGAGAATGACAATGGCGATCACTTCGATATGAAAGATTATCATGTCTTCTCCACCGACGACGTGATGCACGGTGAAATAAAAGACCACGGACGGGTACTGCAAGTCAAGGACATCCCTTGGGCAGGACGCCAGTTATGGGATTGCGACGTTGCCCTGAAAGACGGCAAGTATTATATGTATTTCCCCCTAAAGGATAAAAATGATATTTTTCGTATCGGCGTAGCTATCGGCAATCGTCCCGAAGGTCCGTTCATTCCTCAACCGGACCCGATAAAAGGCAGTTATAGTATAGACCCCGCCATCTTTAATGATAATGGTAACTACTACATGTACTTCGGCGGTCTGTGGGGCGGACAATTGCAACGCTACCGCAACAACAAAGCTCTGGAAAGCGCCATTCTACCCGAAGATGATACACCTGCCTTACCCGCCCGTATTGCCAAACTCACTTCCGACATGCTGGAATTTGCCGAAGAGCCAAAGCCGGTAATCATTCTGGATGAAGATGGAAAGCCCTTGACGGCAGGTGACAACGAACGACGCTTCTTCGAAGCTAGCTGGATGCATAAGTACAACGACAAATACTATTTCTCCTACTCAACCGGCGATACACACCGCCTATGCTATGCTATTGGTGATAATCCCTACGGACCATTCACTTATCAGGGGGTTATCCTTACTCCGGTAATTGGTTGGACTACCCACCATGCCATTGTTGAATATAAAGGTAAATGGTATCTGTTCCATCACGACTGTGTCCCTTCCAACGGTAAAACCTGGCTTCGCAGCCTCAAAGTATGTGAGTTGGAATATGATAAAGAAGGAAGAATTATCACCATCAACGGAGGAGGTGAATGACCGGCAAATACATCCATGCAGATGTGAAGCCGACAGAAAGATAAGCTGAGTTATATTCGACATAGGATAGATATAGGAATCATACGGTATGAATCATACAATCATACGGTATGATTCATACCTCTATTTAAGGAAGTAGTCAGTTCTTCCCGAATATCAATCCAACTCTCTAATAACAAGAACAATGAAACAGAAACTACTATCATTTATCAGCATACTCCTGTTGTTCGTCCCCCGAATGGCAGCCGAGGACGGCAGCCGCCTATGGTTACGGCTTAATAGTGGAGTGAATGCCAAAATCACCGCCCCAGCTTCCGTGAAATCTCCGACACTGAACCTTGCCATCAACGAATTGCAGCAAGCATGGTGTGGAGTACCGGTCACTTTGACTTTGAAGAAAGATAAGCAACTGGCTCAAGATGGTTTCCGCATTCAAAAGGCCGATGGGCAAATGGACATCACCTCCCCTACCGAAGCCGGTTTACTCTACGGAGCCTATCACCTACTCCGTCTGCAAGAAACGGGGCAAACAAACAGTGCCTTTTCCCAAGCTGGCCAACTAACGGAAAACCCTGCATACCACCTGCGTATTCTTAATCATTGGGATAACCAGAATGGTACTATTGAACGTGGCTATGCCGGAAAATCCCTTTGGAATTGGGATGAACTACCCACTACCCTCTCTGACAGATACGAAGCATACGCCCGTGCCAATGCTTCTATCGGCATCAATGGTACCGTAGTGAACAATGTAAATGCTTCTCCTCAAATTCTTACTCCCCAGTATCTACAAAAAGTAAAAGCACTAGCCGATATATTCCGCCCATACGGCATACGTATCTATCTATCGGTTAACTTTGCTTCACCCATGGTACTGGATAGTTTGTCTACCGCCGATCCGTTAGATAAAGAAGTGATTAAATGGTGGAAAAACAAAGTACACGAAATCTATCGCATCATCCCCGACTTCGGTGGCTTCCTTGTAAAAGCCAATTCGGAGGGACAACCCGGTCCTTGTGACTTCGGATGTACCCACGCCGAAGGCGCCAATATGCTTGCCGATGCATTGAAACCCTATAAAGGTATCGTAATGTGGCGTGCCTTCGTCTATAGCCCTTCAGATGCTGACCGTGCCAAGCAAGCCTATCTTGAATTCAAGCCATTGGACGGGCTATTCCGACCAAACGTTATCATACAAGTAAAGAACGGTCCGGTAGATTTTCAACCACGTGAACCCTATAGCCCGCTATTCGGTGCTATGCAGCACACCCCGGTTATGGCGGAATTTCAAATTACGCAGGAATATATGGGACACTCCAATCACCTCTGCTTCCTGGCTACTACGTGGAAAGAATTCTTCAATCTTGTTCCGCCCGCCTCATTGAAAGCCATTGCAGGTGTTGCCAATATCGGTACAGACACCAACTGGTGCGGACACCCCTTTGCCCAAGCCAATTGGTATGCCTTCGGACGTTTGGCATGGAATCCGTCTTTGTCTTCCGACGCAATAGCAAATGAATGGCTGAAACAGACGTTCTCGGTGGATAGTGGCCTTAACACTGAATTAAAAGCAATGATGCTCGAAAGCCACGAAGCCGTAGTAAACTATATGATGCCACTGGGATTACATCATATTTTTGCTTGGGGACATCATTATGGTCCTGAGCCCTGGTGCAACATACCTAATGCCCGCCCCGACTGGTTACCGTCTTACTATCATAGAGCAGATGCCAATGGGGTCGGCTTTGACCGCAGCCACACGGGAAGTAATGCCGTCAGTCAATATCCGGAACATTTGGCAAAACTCTACGACGACTTAGCCACTTGTCCCGAAGAATACCTTCTTTGGTTTCACCACGTTCCCTGGACACATTCTATGAAAAGCGGACGCAGTCTGTGGGATGAACTTTGTTATCATTACGATCACGGCGTGCAACAAGTCAGAGAATTTCAAAAGACTTGGGACAAAGCCAAAAAACACATTGATGAAGAACGATTCAAAGACGTGCAGTCTCGCCTGAAAATACAAATGCGCGATGCTATCTGGTGGAAGGATGCTTGCCTGCTTTACTTTCAAGAGTTTTCAAAGCTACCGATCCCTTCTGACATAGAACGTCCTATCCACGAGCTTAATG
This sequence comes from Bacteroides sp., assembly GCF_030151085.1. Taxonomy (GTDB): domain Bacteria; phylum Bacteroidota; class Bacteroidia; order Bacteroidales; family Bacteroidaceae; genus Bacteroides. The sequence goes on from NZ_JASLER010000023.1 coordinate 8,434, forward strand.
ATTTGAAGCAAATCAAGCTTCCTATCAGTAACTACGAATGCCCTACCAGTGAATTGCTGAATAAGAACAGATAACTTCTGTTTTCATAAATAAAGCTGTATCTTTGTAGAGAATTATATCCACAAAGACACAGCTTTATGAATTTCAAATCTATACTATGCCTTATTTGTCTGGGGGTATCCATGATATGCCACGGGCAGACCGGAAGATTATTTACTGTTGACAACGAACTGTCAAGCAGCATGATTAATACCGTTTACCAAGATAAAAACGGAATTATCTGGATTGCTACAGAAGATGGTCTGAACCGATACGACGGAGCTAAATTTACCATTTACAAACACGATAAAGAAAATGAGCATTCACTACTCAACAATTATGTACGCTTCCTCTTTGAAGATAGCCACCGACATTGTTTTGTCGCTACCCTGAGTGGACTGCAAAGTTATGATTCCGCCACAGATCAGTTTACAGATATTCCGCTGATACAAGAGAATGGTGAGCCTACCACAGCAAATGTAGGCACCATGATTGAACGCAGCAATGGAGACATATTTGTAGGAACCGCCGGTCATGGCATCTTCAAAATTACAGGAACAAATGGTAAACTGGTAGCCAAGCATGTAGATGACCTTATCTCCAGTAGCATTGTCAATCAGATGCACGAAGACGAGAAAGGGAATCTATGGATCAGTACCGGTAATAAAGGTCTTTTTTGCATTACTCCGAATAAACAAGTCCTGAATTTTCTTACAGAGATCAATGACATGGGAATCTCCATCACTAGCATCTGTGAAGATGGAACGGGCAATATTTATGTAGGGACACTGGGCAAAGGTTTATTCCGGTACAATAGCAGCAAAGCCACTTTCGAGCCTACTATCTCCCCATCTTATCCTGATCTGCCTATTAAAACTCTTTATCTGGCAAGTCCCGATGAAATATATATCGGTACCGATGGAAACGGTATGAAGGTATACGACATCAAGAAAAAGGAAATTGTGGAAGGCAAACTGAATGTCACAACTTTCGACCTCAACAAATCAAAAATTCATTCTATAATGAAAGACCGGATAGGAAATATCTGGTTAGGATTCTTCCAGAAAGGTGTATTACTTATCCCTGCTGTAACCAATGCATTCAAGTATCTAGGCTATAAATCTGCACAAAAAAATGTAATCGGTTCAAGCTGCATCATGTCTGTCTGTAAAGATCACACGGGTACTTTATGGGTAGGTACGGACAACGATGGTTTATACAAGGTAAATGACAACGGAGAACGAGTAGCACACTATGTTCACTCTAATGACGCAACGTCGGTTCCCTCGACCATTATGAGTATATATGAAGATTCCAAGCACAACATCTGGCTAGGTTCATATATGCAGGGAATGGCAAAGCTAGACCCGCAAACCGGACGCTGCCAATACATCCAACTCGCAAATTATAATTCCCAATCCAGCAATATGCGTGTTTATTGTTTCACAGAAGACCACCAGCAGAATCTTTGGATTGGCACCATGGGGTCGGGACTTTATCGTATGGATCTCAATACAGGTATCACCACCCGCTGCAAAGTCGGCGAACCGGGCGTTCAATATGATAAAGCTGCCAATATACTGCCCAGTTTATGGGTAACCAGCCTGCTGCATTCTAAAAATGAAAAGCTCTACATCGGTACTTATAACGGTCTGTGTTGCCTGGATTTGAAAACGATGAACTTTGCTTCAACCTTCCAAAATAACAGACTATTTCCCAACTCCGTGATTTATGCGCTTTGTGAAGACAATGCCGGCAATCTCTGGATAGGGACTTCCGAAGGTTTAAAATTTCTGAATCCTACCACCCGGGAATCTCACGATTATACCATCAAAGACGGATTGCCGGGTAATGTGATTTGTGCTATCGTAGAAGATAAGAATAACGAAATATGGATTAGTACAAGTTATGGCGTAGCTCGCTTTAACCCTGAGCACAAGAATTTTATCTCCTATTATGCCAATGATGGATTACAAGGCAATGAATTCAGTAAAGGAGCCGTTTATGTTGACCACAAAGGAGAAATTATATTCGGAGGAGTCAATGGAGTTACTTATTTCAATCCCCAGGAGATAACCAGTACTACTTCTAAACCCAGTATCTACATTACCGGATTCTACATTCATGATGAAAGTGTTAAGAAAGGAATGAAATCGGGTGGAACAGAAATAGTAAAAGGTTCTGTAATGGATGCAGACAAGTTCCATCTCTCCTACAAAGATAATTCTTTCAGTGTTGAATTCTCAACAATGGAATTCAGTAACCCGGAACGTATCACCTATATGTATGCCATCAATGATGAGCATTGGATTACTTTACGTCCCGGAATCAACCGGATTTCATTCAGCGACCTGGCACCGGGAATCTATAAATTCAGTGTAAAAGCCAAGGATTATATGACGTATTCCGATACCAAACAAATCACTATTATCATTTCACCGGCATGGTATGACTCTTTCTGGGCCAAATGCATCTACGCTTTAATCGTATGTGCAATTATCTACTTCATTATCATTCAAATCCGTCATCGTTATCGAGTACGTCAGGAGATACTGGAGCATGTTCATGCCGAACAAATCAATGAAGCTAAATTGCAGTTCTTTATCAACATATCCCACGAAATCCGTACACCGATGACACTCATCATCAGTCCGCTGCAAAAACTAATGGCAGCAGATAAAGATAGCGAACGGCAACGGACTTATCATGCCATTTACAGGAATGCAGAACGTCTTCTACGCTTGGTAAATCAGCTAATGGATATCCGTAAGATTGACAAGGGGCAAATGTTACTGAAGTTTCAGGAAACAGAGATTGTAGGTTTTATCCGTGACTTGTATAGTAGCTTTGAATATCAAGCCAATACTAAGAAAATAGCACTTAATTACAAACCCGAAGTAGAAGAGCTGAACACTTGGATAGATCCAAAGAATTTCGACAAAATCATTCTTAATGTATTGACCAATGCACTTAAATTTACTCCGGAGAATGGTGAAATAAATATTTATCTGCGTACATGCAAAAACGTAGATAAGTCTGCATCCATACAACATTATTTTGAAATCGTAATAGAGGATAACGGTATCGGAATCAATGAAAAAGAGATCGGACATATCTTCGACCGCTTCTACCAGATACGTAATAATATCAATAATTCCGGTGTAGGAACAGGTATCGGTTTACACCTGACACGTTCATTGGTAGAACTGCATTATGGGACTATTGAAGCAGCAAACAATACGGATAAAAGTGGTTGTCATTTCACTATTCGTTTGCCTCTAGGTAAAGAACACCTGAAGGTGGAAGAGATTGAGGAACGTACTTCCAATACTCCACAAGTGACACACATCACTTCTACCGAACCCGTCCCTGTTCCTGAAGTCAATAATGATGAAGAAAAGATACGCTCCAAGAGCAAACACCGCATATTAGTAGTGGAAGACGACGAGGAGATACGGAAATACATTTGCCGTGAATTATCTGCCGACTTCCATACTTCAGAAAGTATCAATGGCAAGGAAGCCCTTGAAAAGATATTAAAAAAAGCACCGGATTTAATTATCAGTGATATCATGATGCCGGAAATGGATGGACTTACCCTCTGCCGTAAAATCAGGCAGAATGTTACCATCAATCATATTCCCATTATTCTGCTTACTGCCAAAACCAGTGAAGAAGATAACTTGGAAGGACTCGATACAGGAGCGGATGCCTACATCGTAAAGCCCTTCAGTATAGACATACTGAAGAAGACCGTAGAAAACATCATCAAACGACGTGAATTACTACGGAATAGCTTTAGTGGAAAGCAAGAGCAAACAGATAAGATGCAGAAAATCGTTGTCAAATCACCGGACGAGAAACTGATGGAGCGTGTCATGCATGTTATCAATACGCAACTAAGCAATCCGAACCTCAGTGTAGAAATGATTGCCAGTGAAGTGGGAATCAGCCGCGTACATTTACATCGTAAACTAAAAGAATTGACTAATCAATCTACCCGAGACTTTATCCGCAATATTCGCCTGAAACAAGCGGCAACTCTGTTGGCAGAAAAGCATCACAATATTACGGAAGTGGCAACCATGACCGGCTTTGCTAATATGACTTATTTTTCTACGGCGTTCAAGGAATTATACGGTTTTTCGCCTACTGCCTATATGGAACAGCATCAGGAGATGGATAATCACTAATAAAAGATAAGTCAACTAACTTATTGCAAGTCAGTTGACTTATTTATCTTTCAATGGAAAAGTACTCCTATTGGCTAGAGATGGGCAAGGAATCTCTTTGGTAGTTGAAGTAATCGATATCTACATATCCTCCCGGTTCTTGGGTAGCATAATTGTAAATAGCAAAACGACTGCCCATAAAGTGTTTCCTGTAATCATATATCATTTGAAAGTCGGTACCTATTTTTATCCAGTTCTTGTTATCCAAACTGTAATAAAATGTAGCAATATCCTTTTTCGGGCTAAAATCGCAGTCTATACGCAAATATACAATATCCTGCTTCAACTCAACACGTTCTTTTTCATCTTTATCGATACCCAAAATCACTCTTTCATGTTCTCCCAAATAAATAACACTTATTGACATGGCCAGATATTTCTTACCGTCTTCCTTAAGTACCGATAGCAATCCTGCATGACCATTAAAGGCACTAAATCCTGCTATATCACCATCCTTCATTGCAGAAACATCCATTGAGATGGTTCCAGTACATTTAGGACCTTCGGTACGTTGTGACAAAGTGTTACGGGCTTCAAATACATTATCAACCACTTTACCGGTTTTCAGACGCATATATCCGGGACGTTCTGTAAGCGACCATAAACGGTTGTCCGGATTATGATTCCATTGCCAGTTATAAGGCAGTTTAGTTTCCTTAAAATCATCGCTAATGACTAATGATTTCTCCGGATATCCGCTAACCGGCTTTTTCATGACTTTGGCTACTTTACCCTCGTTATCTCCCAACATAGGCCACCCGTCTTCCCAACGACAAGGCATAATTACAGGCGTACGTCCAACAGCACCATGATCCTGAAATAAAAAGCCATACCAATCACCGTCTTTCGTATCGACAATACATCCCTGTGCAACTCCTGCTCCTGCCAAGTCAATTGTATCAGAAAGTATGACTTTCGATTCATAAGGTCCTTCTATCTTGTCGGAACGGAAACAGAGTTCCGTACGGATACCGCCCTGAGGCCACCATATCAGAAACATGTAATACTTACCATTAAGTTTCATCAAATGGGTTCCTTCCAATAATCCGGGATATCCCATTTTATCACCATCAATCACTTCTACATTCAGTCCTTCAGGTTGCACATCAGACAAATCATCCTTAAGCTCCCTGATACGTATCTTCCCGCCTCCATGCGCCAGATACACTTTCCCATTGTCATCGAAAAGTAAGGAAGCATCATGATGACCGGCATTCAACTCGCCAATCTTCTTCCACTTTCCTGCAGGATTATCCGTAGAATAAATATAAGATTTCGAAGGTCTGTTTGTAGCAAAGAAAGCATAGAATCTGCCATTATGATAACGCAAGGAAGACGCCCATTGTCCATGGCCATACACTGTTCCCCCTTCAAGATCATACAACGGGCTATCTTTATTCTCATCAAACAAGTAACTAATAATCTCCCAGTTTACCAAATCTTTCGATCTCATCACCGGAGCTCCCGGCATCAGGTGCATAGTGGTACTAATCATGTAATAATCATTATCTACCCTAATTACATCGACATCGGGAACATCCGCAAAGATTACCGGATTTGTAAATGTTACTTTTTCTACCTTCGCCGCACTACAACTCATCAAGATGCATGCAACTAAAACAAATAAAATTTTCATGTGGGTTTCCTTTTATCATTTTCCATTCTTATCCAGTCATCAATAATCTCTTGTTCAACTGCCGTTTTAGGTACTTTATACAGAAATCCTTCTACCCGATAGTCAACACCATTTTGGGTGTATTCATACCAAATATCAAAAAGCTTTATATCCGGCAAATAAGTACCTCCTCCACTCTTCAGTTCAAATTTATTCCAACTTGACATCGTCACTGTATTGTCTTGTTCATTTACAGTCAGTGTCATGGTTGTAGTTTGCAGGTAATCGAGATTCTCATTAGAGTCGTGGAACATCCTCACAGTATTGGCATTCGTCGCTGTCAATCCCCTGTATAATAAGTAAGGAGCTTCTGATTTATCTTGCAGATTCTTCTTGGTTCCATTCATATAATAATTTCCCGAATATTCATTAACCAACTTAACACGGGCAAGTAAAACCGTATCTATGCTAGTCCTCTTCTCATAACCGGAAACACTTTTAATACTGAAAGGAAGCATATAAAGAGAATCGCAATGAAGCTGTTCCGGATAAATATAGATAGGAAGCAAGCCTGTAGCTTGTCCCACTTTTATCGTTATTTCACTTTGTGGATACTCATAAGCACTTTGCGGAAGATGTCTGTTCTGAATAGCGGTAACTGACAAATTCTCCTTGTTGTATCTATCAATCAGCCCTTCTTCTTCCTGAAGTGTAACCTTAATATCATTACCCGGATAATGGGATCCGCTTATAGAAACGGAAACGTAAATAGTATCCTTGTCGTATGAGTAATTCACATATTCATCTTTCACCAAATCAATGGAACGGGTTAAGTATATAAACCTGTCGTATTGTTCCTCATTGATTGGGTATTCACTGCATCCTGCTATAAAAAACATAGCAATAAAGCACAAAATGGATTGTATGGTTTTCATTTCATTGTCTTATTTAATATAAATAATAATACCCTATTATCTCCAACCAGGATTCTGAACCAATTTATAATTTTTGTCCATAACGCTTCGTGGTATAGGATAAAAATACATCTTCTGACTGAACGTACGACGATAAATTTTTTGTTGGTCAAGAACAACCGGCGTATAAAATTTCTCGCGTTCACTGGTACGTGCGGCTACATTACATCCCATCATGCGAGTATCAATACGCTCCTGTGCAATGCCCCAACGACGTAGATCGTGATATCTGTGAGACTCAAAAGCAAATTCTACTTGGCGTTCTTGCTCTATAAGTTGACGCATACGTGTTTTGTCTCCCGCATCGGCAGTGGTAATTCCCGGAAGTCCCGCCCGATAGCGCACCTGATTGAAGCAACGTACCATTTCATTAATATCACGGCTAACCGTAACATCATCATCGGGGTTATCCGGATTTTTAGTATCAGTATAGTTACCTTCCATTTCATTCATGGCTTCTACATATCCTAACAAAACTTCAGCATAACGTATAACAGGCATTACTTTCTTTGTAATCAGATTGCCAGCTCTGAGATGATCTTCTTGGTGTATAAACTTACGGCAAGTATAACCTGTATGGTTATAGTCTGAAGGAATACTTCCTGCCGCCCCGGTACCATCCTTGTAATATGTTACTTCATAATTGATCAAAGAAGAATTTTCCGTATAAGAAGTACCAGGCCAAATACAATGATTATATCCTATAGAAGCATAGAAACGCGGTTCTCGATTTACATCACGTTTGGCAACATTAGCTCCAATGACATAATTTCCCGAGAAGTTAATCCGATTACCAATAGGTTCCCAAGAGCGTTCTTGCTCCGTACCTTCATTATATTGCCTACCGTCCGCCCACCGATATTGTTCAACCATTGCCAGCGGAATGTTGAAACCATTAATACCACTTAAACTGGTCGGTGTTCCTAAACGTATTGTCTCAGTATTCCATACGCGAACATAATAAATAAGTTCTTGGTTTTGAGAAGAAAACGTTGTTCCATCGAATATATCTTTGTAAGAAAGATAGGGATCAATATCTCCGGCACCATCCGGGAAGGCAGCAGCAGATACTGTCTTTGGTAATGGCAATGTGTTATCTTCACGGGGTACGGTATGCAGTTTATAGAGATTCAAGTTCATTACTTCTTTGAAAGCAGCTGCTGCTTTCCCCCAGCGTTCCGGCTCATATTGTTGTGAAATAAAGTTTTTTCCATCCGTACGTACCCAACTGCTATAACGTGTATTTCCATTATACCAGGGACTGGCTTGATGAAGACGCATACGTGCCCGCAATGCAAGTGCCGCTCCACTAGTAGGTGCATATTCAAAAGCAAGCTCACGCACCGCAGGTAAAAGTTCTGCCGCCTTTTCCAAATTCTGACATATATACTCAGCACAATCATCCCAAGTATCCCGCTCCTGCATAACCTTCTCAGCCGGGGTATCAGTATCAAAAGCATTTTCAGGTAGAACTGGTATGGGACCGTAATGTCTTAGTAAAGTGAAATAAAAATATGCGCGCAGAAAATAAACCCGACCTGCATAGTCACGCCGTTCCATGTCGGATAGCTCTTTACACTCATTAATACGCCCAATTACAATATTGGTTTTACGAATCCCTTTGTACATTTTACTCCATAAGTCACCAAAAGCCCAATGTTCAGGAGTGACATCGTCCAGCAGCAAATACATACCAGTTTGACCACCATCTTCCCAAGAAGCAAACCACTCATCCGCTGCTTGTCCGGCAGGTGTCGAAGCAGAGCGATGCGGACTTTCTTCAGTCGGCAAAAAAGGAAGTATGCCGTTGACATATTCCATTAGTTTTATTCTGGAACTGAATACCGAGTCGATCGTAGTACGGTCATAGATATATTCATCTATGTCCAAATAGCCCTGACAAGAATGAAATGTCATGCTCAACACAAACATGATCAAAAGCAAACCGGTACTTATGATTGATAATCTATTTTTTTTCATGATTCATCTTTTTTAAAATTTCAGTAGAGCTTGAAGTGTATAAACACGTTGTAATGGGTATCTCATGCCTTTATCTTTTCCTTGAGCGGGATCATAGAGTCCTACTTTATCCCAAACATGCAAGTTGTCGCCGATAAAACTTAAAGTGGCACTTTGCAAACCAATACGTTGTAACCATTTTGTTTTCAACTGATAAGACACCTGTACGTTTTTCAAACGGATATAGCTACCATCGACCATCCAAAAAGTAGATTGTTGATAGTTGTTTGCATTACTTCCATATGATAAACGTGGAAAGCGTGCATTGGGATTCTCTGTTGACGGATCACCAGAGAATGATGCCGGAGTCCAACGATTCTTCTGGTCGGCTACCATTTGCAGCACATTTCCTGTACTTTCTCCTAAGAATGGGAAATAACCTGCACCGCCATAAAAATAGCTAACCCGTCCCATACCTTCAAAGAAGATATTGATATTCCAATTTTTCCAATTGAATTCAGCAGCAAAGCCATAATTCAAGCCGGGATCCTGACTGTTTTTAAGTGGAACTGCATCATCCCAGTTAATCTGTCCATCTCCATTCACATCCCTATATTTTATATCACCCGGTCTTACATCATTGGAGAAAGTTTGTCGGGGACTATTAAGTATCTCGTCCTCATCCTTGAAAAGTCCTTCGGCAATCAGTCCACGATTAATCCAAGCCTGATACCCTACAGCTGTTTGATAGGGATAACGAATCGTATTTTCTTCGAACTTCAATACCTTATTATCTGAAAGGGTTAGATTGGCACGTAATACCAAATAGGTGTCTTTATTTAACGGTTGGGTATAAGATATATTACCATCGATTCCTTTACTTTCCATTTCACCCACATTGGCCCAAGGCAAGGATACCAAACCCATTTCTTCAGGTACACTTGCTCGCTGTTGGAAAATACCGGTACGTTTATCTTTAAAGATATCCACTGTCAGGTCAATACGTTGATTGAACATCTTAAAATCAAAACCCAAATTAAACTTTTTCGATTTTTCCCATCGCAAGTTACTAGCACCTACTTGAATTTCATCAATGGTACCGGCAGATGGATTCCAATCAGTAGTTGCATTTTTCCGTTCCATAATAGTCAGATAAGGGAAACGTACAGAATCATCCCAGGTAAGTTTATCATTACCTACCACTCCATAGGAAAGTCTCAACTTTAAGAAATCGATAAAAGGCATATTATCTTTTACGAATTGGTATTGAGAAGGTACCCACGCCAATGATACAGCCGGGAATACTCCAAACTTCTTTCCATTTTCGAAAGCTTCAGAACCAGTATATCCGATATTTCCTTCAACCATATAGGTATCTTTATAAGAATAAGTGGCACGAGATGATAGTGCTACATACCGTCTAGGAATAGCTGTAAGGTCAGTATAGAATTCGGAACTACTTTTGTCTTCTAAGTTAAAGTTAAGCAATCCTGTAACCCGGTGATCTCCAAAGGCACGTTCGTAATTGGCACGTGCTTCAAAATAATAGGTTTTCTTCACCTGCGTCCAATGGCTATATTCAGGATCAGCACCTTCCACTGTTGTTTTCATATCCAACTCTCCATCACGTTTTCTACCGGAAGCATAATATAAGGTGGGAGTCTTGCTACGATAAGAAGTCATTTCATTATCAGCATTCATGTGGAAAAGCACACTAGCTGAAAGTCCTTTGGTCAGCTTACCCAAATCCTGACGGAATTGGACATTCAATTTGTTTGTATTTCGGTAGAACTTCCGGTATCCGGTATAATTAAGCAATACATACGGACTTTGTTGGTCATTGTTACGTCCATAAGCCGGCAACTGCCCCGTTGTATATACAAGTGGTACAGTTACAGGGGTCATATTCGCTTGAGCTATCCATAGCAAATCACTATTATCTCCGTATCCGGGGAAATTTTGATTGACAATAACAGTTTCAAGTCCTAACACAAGATTCGTAGTCGGTGTCATGTTTACATCTACATTCGCCCGGAAGTTGTATTTATTGTAATTGACATTCGTATTATATGGGTTTACACCTTTATCTTGTTTAAATAATGCATCTTTAGTTTGAATGCCCAAACTTAAATAATAACGGGCATTAGGTCCTCCACCCGATGCACTAAGATGATGCTGCTGGTTCCAAGTATAATCTCGGAGAATCACGTCGCGCCAGTTTATGTTTGGATATAAGTCAGGATCCAATCCGGTTTCAAAAAGAGACAACTCAGCATCAGTATATATAGGACGTTGGTCGCGTACAACCCGCGCCTCGTTAGCTAAACGAGCATAGTCATGTGCATCTACATATTTGGGCATACGGGGAGAATGGGAGAAACTGACATTACTTTTGACATCTATCCTAAGTTTTCCTGCTACGCCTCGTTTGGTCGTTACAAGTACAACTCCGTTAGCACCTTTCATACCATAAACCGCCGTTGCCGAAGCATCCTTCAGAATAGAGAAGCTTTCAATATCAGCCGGATCCAAATCATTCAAATTTCCTTCAACTCCATCAATTAAAACAAGCGCCGATGAACCTGCACCAAATGTACTGATACCACGTATCCAAAATTCAGAGAAATCATTTCCTGGTTCCCCACTACGGGTGATAGCAATGATACCCGGCACACGTCCGCCAAGCATATTGCTTACAGAAGATGAAGGAACCTGCAAATTGGCTACCTCCACATTTGTCACGGCTCCGGTCACAGAAACTTTACGTTGGGTACCACGGCCTACTACTACGACTTCATCAATCATATTAGCTGTTTCCTTTAAGGTAATACTCATACGTTTATCAGTATTATTGACACGAATTTCTGCGCTATCATATCCAATAAAAGAGAAAACCAATGTTTGTCCCTTTTTCAATCCAGTTACTTGAAATCTTCCGTCTAAATCAGTTATAGCACCATGTCCCGGGGCTTCTTTTACACTGACAGATACTCCAATCATTTCTTCTCCACTCTCTGTCATCACCATACCAGCCACCGTTACATTTCCGTCTTGTGCATGAAGTATGTTCACAAAGAAAGTTAGCAGGCTTATTATAAGAATGCTTATTTTTATTTTCATAATATATACGTATTAGTCAGTTGTTATTCAATTGCATATTTGCGTATCTGTCCCTCGTCCATTCCCGCTATAATAAAGTTCTCATCTGCATCCAACTTTATAGAAACGGGTAAATAGAATACTGATTCCAACGGTTTGCCATTTAGAGTCGGGCGAATATCCCAAGGGGCATGCGAAACTCCGGCTACATGTTCTACGAATCCGGATTTCAACCAAATCTTCTGAATAATTGAATTTCCAATATTACCTACATATACATTTCCTTCACTATCAGCACATATACCAACCGGTTCGGTAAATTGAGCTTCTTTCAATCGATCTCCGCCAGAACTTCCTGATGCATTAAATCCTGCGTAGCGTTCCGACTTCCACTCATTAGTCGTTTTATCCTGCCATATTTTAATAACTCCATGCTGATTACGCCAAGTCGCATAAAAACAATCTGAGTATTTACAATAACACATTCTGGTCTGCTCATCCCCTCCACCTTCCGTTTGTGTCAAAAGTTCAAAAGGTATTCCTTCGGTTTCGAGATCAAATCGTCCGAAATTACCATTCTGATCGCGTGCATACAGATATCTCCAATCTGCTCCATATGTGATAGACATTACTTTTCCACTCAGTTCAGGTGTATCTCCACGAACTTGAATTGGTACCCAACCACCACTACGGGTTGCTTTGAAAAGTCTCCGATTATCTACATTGATAAAATAAGCTTCTTCACCTGTTTGACTGGCAGCTCCTTCGCCAAGAGATTGTCCCCAAAAGCCATAAATAGTAGCTACTTTTTCATCTTCAAGAGAAACTAAACGGAAACTATTTTTTCCACTTGCTTCCAGAATATTACCTCCGGCAACAATCGTTATCCCTCTCATATAAGTGAAAGTAGCATCGCCAAGTGAACCGTCTTTACAAGGGCCATCGCTACCTGCTGTCCAGTTTGAGATTTCTTCCATTTTACCTGTAATAGTAACTATGTACTGATTTTGTCGATAACGGTAAATCAAATCCGTCACAATACTATCCTCACCCAAAACAACAGTCATTCTATTATATCCATCGGGTTGTTTGGGTACAATGCCATGCAATGCATGTCCGTCAGTTCTTAGCAGTAAAGCCTTCTTATCACCAAAATAGACTCTCATGTCGTCAATATTGGCTCCCAGATTACCTTCTATTATAAAGCTGTCATCAATTCGCCCTGTTAAGGGTTTCATGTCCGTTACCTCCTTCGGTTGGGAAGGATCATACTTGTTTTCCACAACGGGAAACTTTTCTATTACTTCGCTTGAGTTACATGCAGCTAGAAATAGAAAAGACAACAAAAGCAAATGTTTTTCTTTAGTTTTCATCGGTTCAACACATTAATTTGAAAGTTGACTAATAAAAGATTTAATTAACACAATATGTAGAGTTCATTAATTTCAGTTTATCCCTGAAAACAAGTATTAAATCGGGTTACAACAAAAGTAGAGGGAACTGCAATAATTCGGGTTTGCCAGCTAATATTAAAGGTTTGATAGCTAATATTAAGAGTTCGATGGCTAGTATTAAGGGTTTGATGGCTAGTATCAAGAATTTATTAAATGAATTTAAAGATTAGACGATGAAAAACAATAGGTCCTGTTTGTGTTATCGGAACGCATGATGTGTTTCCCCTAAACAGACTATCTGTTTACCTCAAACGCATCATCCGTTTGCTCTGAACAGACCATCCGTTTTGCCACACCTCAACGTCCCGAATGCCGGGGATTTTCGTCAAAACCACAGAGGTTTTCAATGCAAATGCCAGCCATTTCACCTGCTAAAGTGTGGCATTTCGGGAGATAAAGTGTGGCATTCGGGGAGCAAACATGAAGCACTTCAAACAAGAAGACGTGAGGAAAAAAAGAAACGGAAAAGCAATGTCAAGCGTTTCAACAATTAGTTTTATGTGAGTTCAATCAAATAAATTACGTCGAACTCACGATATTAATATAGTGTCAGCAAGATATTAACATCGTGTAAGCAAGATATTAATATCATGTAAACAAAGTATTAATTCACTGTATTACAAATCATTAATCCTTCAAAAGAAGAGATAAAGCAAGAAAAACAAGGTGTAGGCAAATTTTGCCTACACCTTTTCAATTTGCTTCCACAGCACCTGTAATACCGATGAATAAGGCGATTCAGAAAACCGGTGTAAGTGTGGAAGCAGAATGCACAAAACTCTGTGTAGAATAAAACACACTCATCCTGTGTATTTACTAGGACTCTGCCCAAACATTTTCTTGAATGCCGTGCTAAAGTACTTAGTATCAGAGAAGCCGGTCAGTACGGCAACCTCCATTACATTGTATTGCTGGGTAACTAATAATTCAGCCGCTTTTTTCAGACGGATGATACGAATGAAATCGTTAGGAGCTTGTCCGGAGATAGCCTTCAACTTGTTATACAAAGATGAACGACTCATTGCCATTTCGAAACATAACTCATTGATAGAAAATTCAAAATCACTCATACGTTCTTCTATCAAATGAACTATTTTATTCATAAACTCTTTATCAAGCGTACTGATATATTCAGCTTCTTCATGGGAAGCATGGGAGGATACCACAATATCCCTTATTTTCTGACGATTGCGCAAAAGGTTACGGATGCGCGCCTTGAGGATAGAAATATCAAAAGGCTTCGTGATATAATCGTCTGCTCCATCATCCAGCCCTTTCACGATGTTTTCTTTTTCGGTAAGTGCAGATAACAGGATAACCGGTATATGACTTGTCTCCACTGAGGCTTTTAGAATTTTACACATGGCATCTCCATTAAGCCTTGGCATCATTATATCTGAAATAATAATATCCGGATTTTCTTCAGCAACTTTCTCTAATACTTCCATCCCATCTACAGCCTCAACTACAATATAGTTTCTGCCCAAAGAATTTTTAAGATAGCTACGCATGTCTTCGTTATCCTCTGCAAGCATTACTTTTACCTGAGTATCTGTTATTTCAGCACATGTTTCAGTTTTTTCTTCTTCAATAACCTGTACTTTAGGCACTTCATTCATTATGAATTCTTCCAATTTGTTATTGCGTACGAAATAGTCATTCCCTTTATGGAAAGAGAGTTTAAATTCAGTACCGGTTCCTTCTTTACTATTGAATGTAATTTCACCATGATGGAGTTTAACTAACTTTTTTGTCAGTAATAATCCAATGCCGCTTCCGGTTTCTTTAGAATTGATGGCATTCCGTGCTCTAAAGAATTGCTTAAATAAATATTTCTGTTCAGATTGCGGTATACCAATACCTGAATCTTTTACGGAGATATACCACTTCTTATCATCTTCGGTAAGTGTTATATCGATATTTCCTCCTTCGGGAGTATACTTAATGGCATTTGATAAAAGATTATTCAGTATCCGGTCCATTTTTTCACGGTCGAACCAAACATGAACCGGTCCTTTACTTTGGGTATGAAAGAGAAGAGTTTGTTGTTTGTGGCTTGCTTCAACAGAGAATTGAACCACTTTCTCACGCAAATAGTTTAATAATTCGTTTTTCGATACTATAAGGCGAAGTGCCGACATATCCGTTTTTTGAATGTCAAGAAGCTGGGAAATCATGTGAGACAAGCGATCTACATTTTTAACAGCAATATCAAGAATCGATTTACCTTCGGTGGTAAGTTCCTTCCTTTCTACAAGTTCACTTAGCGGAGCCTTTACCAAAGCCACAGGAGTACGTATGTCATGAGCTATATTAATAAAAAATTGTATTCTATCTTTCGAATTCTGTTTATCTACTTTGTTTTTAATATATTGTACAATAAAACGTATAGTAATCAACACAAGAATAAAGTAGAACAGAAGTGCCCAAGTAGATGCCCAGAATGGTTCTCCTATTTCAATATTGATATATCTTTCTTCTATTACTTCTTTAGAATCCTTATCTACAGCTTTCAATCTGAATGTATATTTACCCGGATTGATATTGGTGTAGTTCACCATTTTATTATAGGTACGAAACCATTGACTATCAAAACCATCAAGGGTATAAAGATATTCAACATGATTCGGATAATTAAAATTGATAGAAGAAAAAGTGAATGAAAATGAATTTTGATTATAAGTAAGTTTTATGTCGGACGTTTCATCGATAGATGCTTGTAATGGGGAATCTCCTCCTATTTTTACCGAGTTGTAATATAGTTTGAAATCCGTAAATATCAATTTGCTTTTAGTAACTTTGGAAGGTTCATTACTTGGAGAAAGTTCAACAGCACCATTTATACTACCAAACATGATATTTCCATTCTTGCGTTTGTAGGCTACATGATGATTATAACTCATATTGTTCAAACCAAGATATTCCCCCATCTCAACAACTCTTTCTGATTGAAGGTCAAGATAAGAAAGATTGTGTGAGGTAGTAAACCAAAGTCTTCCAAAATCATCGCCTTCAATACCACAAATATCATTGGACATTAATCCGTTATCTGTATTAAAATTCTTTATCTTCCCATTTTGCGGATTATAACACACTAATCCGTTTCCTTCACTTCCTATCCAAATATTTTCAGAATTTACCATGTATAAAGAGCGCATGGATCTAGTAGGTATATCTTTTAAGCCTAAATCTTGAATAACACGGAAATTAGCCGTCTTCTTATTCAAAAGGATCGGATTCCCCATTGTACCACAAAACATGATTGAATCATTCAATTTTATAAAAGAACCGGTAACTTCTGCACGATAATAACGAAAAGTGTGCTCATCTATATTGTATTCCGTCAATCCTTCCGGTGAACCTCCAAACCAAATAGTAGAATCTTCCGCATAAATTGAGTATACATAATCAGTAGGAATTCCTTTTTTTGTATTATTGCTATTTTGGCTAAACGATTGAACATGCCCACTCTTTTTATCTATATAAAATACTCCTATGCCGTATCCACCAACCCATATCCGATGTTTTTTATCTTCCGCCAATGCCAAAATGACCTTCCTGTCTTCCATATTATTCAGGAAATGTTTCCACTTATCCTCTTTTTCATTGTAACAACTTACTCCATTGTTAGTTCCATACCATATATCTCCATCAGAATCTTCAAAAATAACATTGACACAGTTATTTATCAGGGAATTGTTATTATTGTATTCATGACGGATTATTTTTACATCCGATTTATTAGGATCAATGACGGTTATCCCATTACTGTAAGTAGCAACCCATATACATTTAGTTTCATCCACCAATATATCATAAACCGTATTCCCCCTCAACCCTTCTATGGCGTTATCATTGGCTATATAGCTATGAATAAGCTGGTAATTGCTGGGATTAATAGCAAACACTCCCCCTCCGTCAACTCCAACCAAGATACATTCTTTGTCGTAAATTTTAATAGACCTAATAGGTTTATTGGGTATTGCAGTATTTAATTGCAGACATTCATCACTTTGTTTATTCAAGACATGTACGCCATGGGATTCCGTACCGATATATAGTTTATAGTTATAATATAAAAGAGATTCCACTTTTCCGCAATGAATGGTCTGCTTATTGTCTTCTACAATGGAAAATATAGAATTCCCTTCATCACGAATAGTGAATACTCCATTCTGGGTACCAATAAAGTATTCATTATAATTTTTATTGATAACACAAGTAGGGGTACTATTCATCGCCAGATAAATATTCGTCAAGTTATTGTTTTGTAGATTGTAAATGAACTGCCCTTGAGCAGTGCTCAGCCATATTCTATCAAAAGCATCAAAATAAATGCTATTCAAAAAGCAAATACCCGCTAGTGAATCGGGCAAGTTTATTCTCAATTCAAAATCATCTAACTTTTTATTATAACTGTATACTCTTCCATCATTCAAACTCACCCATATTCGACCTTGCCTGTCAGTCTCCATGTGTGAAAAAGTGGTATAGTTTTCGTAGGTTATCCCATTATGAGTAAATTTATAATTCCTCACCTCCGACCCATCATAGCGGTCGATCCCTTTATAGGTCAAGAACCACATAAATCCGGTATAATCTGTTTTGATCTGATATATTCGATGACTACTCAATCCGTTTTCGATATTCAGATATTTGAAATATTGCGCTGATACATTTATAAACGCACAAGCTGACAAAAACAATAATACAATGAAATGTTTCATACCACCTTTGCTATTTTGTAACATTAATAACCAAAAATACGATTCTAACTATATATACAGAGTTTGCTATCTGTTATTCTTTTATTGATAGCTATTAAAAATTAGGTAACAACCCCTTTTTACTAGTAAGCAAACTATCAGATAGCAATAATGTACTTTTTTTGCATCCGTAAATTTGATTATTAAACCAATTTAAAGTACAAGCCCAATGAAAAAGTACTGCTGCCTACTCTTGTTCTTTTTGGCATCTTCTTGCCTGTTAGCACAATCTCCCATGTCACCCAAGTTGCACACACACAATGGTAATCCTTTGCTGGACTTTATGTATGTTGCCGATCCAACAGCCGTAGCTTACGACGGACGAATCTATGTCTATGGTACAAACGACCAACAAGAATACGATTTAGTAGGAAAAGAAAAAGAAAACAGTTATACACATATTCATTCGTTGGTTATGATGTCATCTGACGATATGGTTAACTGGACTTATCATGGGTTCATCGATGTTAAAGCATTATCGCCATGGGGGCAGGTGTCGTGGGCTCCGTCCATTACCTCTCGTAAAGAAAAAGATGGGAAAACACATTTCTACCTTTACTATTCACACGGGGGTGGAGGGGTAGCCATGCTGACTTCCACATCTCCTGTAGGTCCCTGGCACGATCCGTTAGGGAAAAATTTGATTAGCCAAAACACACCAGGGTTAGTAAATTGCCCCGCTCCCTTCGATCCGGGAGTGACAATTGATGAAGAAGGAGTAGGCTGGCTGGCTTTCGGAGGTGGCGATAATGGATTTGGAGATTATATGCCGGGAACTCCCCGTATTGTAAGATTAGGCAAAGACATGATGAGTCTGGATAGTGAAATAGCAGAAATACCAGCTCCTTATTTTTTTGAAGCAAGCGAACTCAATTTTATAAATGGAACATGGGTTTATACCTACAATACTAATTGGAAAGAAAGAACAACCTGGCCCTATTCCGGCATTGATAAACCCAGTAGATGCTGCATGAGCTACATGACAACCCAGACTCCGTTAGATAAAGATAGTTGGAAGTATAAGGATAACTATTTCAAGAACCCTGGCGATTATGGCATGCCTTGGGGTAACAACCATACACATTTGGAGAAGTTTGAAGGAAATTATTATTTGTTTTATCATAGTTTATCTCTGCAAAACTTCCGGGGTGCAAAGAATGGATATCGGAATGTGTGTGTAGAGAAGATTGATTTAGATGAAAACAATGTGATCATAAATATGGGAAGAGCGACTTCCGAAGGTCCGGCTCAACTCAAATTAATGAACCCCTACAACTGGCAACAAGCAGAAACTACATTTGCTACCTTAGGAGTTAAGTTCGCACCAACTCATACACCCGGCAATATGGTAGCCATAGGATCAGAGAAAGGACAATGTATTGAAGTACATGGAATCAATTTTTCACAGGTACCCAATATCTTTGAAGTCAAAGTAGAAGGTAAGGGACAAATTGAAGTACGACTAGATCATAGTAAAGGCGATCTTATAGCACTATTGGAATTTGATAATGATACATTTAGTCCTGTTTCAACCAAAGTGCAACAAAAAGTAAATGGAACACATAATCTCTGCTTCGTCTTTGGAAAAGGGAACTTCAAATTTGATGAATGGAGATTTAAAAGCAAATAAAATTATAACAGAAAGAGGGTGAATTCCATGGCGTCTCCATAAAATTCACCCTCATATTAAATTAACCTATCTAAACCATGTACAGAGTTCTGTACGCATTCATCAATAACCAGGATTCTGATATGCTTTCTTTTCTTCGGCAGACATCTCCATACCATCGAGTTGTCCTTGTGGGATAGGACGCAGATAGTGGTACTTCTCAATCGTGCGTGTATAAGTTTTAGGAGTATGGTCGCCCTTAGCACTACCACAGATTATATAAGTATCTGCATATTCGTTCCACTTCTGCGTACGAACCAAGTCAAACCAACGATAACCTTCTCCATAAAATTCACGTGAACGCTCATCCAAAATATAGTTGATGTCAATCGTAGCAGGAGTAGCTGCCGTCATGGCTGCACTGTTATCTGCAACTACTTCTTTATTCATAGCATTACTGAATGTCCACTTACCGGCACGGGCACGCAATACATTAATAAGTTCGCGGGCACTTTTTCCTGCTTTCACTGTTGCACCCTCTACAGCAGCTTCTGCCGCGAGTAGATAAAGTTCAGAGAATTTGGCAATATTAAAAGGACGGGTGCTAGCTGCATTCGGTTGTCCCGCTCCTGTACCATTATCTGTACGATATGGGCCTAGCTTCCAGAATCCGGGATATACAATACGGCTGATACCATCCAAGTCAACGACATAATCGGCACATCCCGGTAGAGTTCCGGCTCCAATATTACTGCCACCGGCATCAGTCGGATATGTGATATTTGCATCATTCTCAGTAAGGAAAGTCAGGAGAGGATCACCTTCTTTCACCTCCATATCATTAGCATTCTTAACAGAAGTCCATGTCTGATTATTGGTTGACCAATTGCCACGATACACAGTAACAAAAGTTCCATCAAAACGGGAATCATTCTTCTTATCGGCAAAAGTCTTGAAGAATACACCTTGAGGAGGAGCCATACGCGTCCAAGGACGACCATACGACTGTTCAGCAATACGAATAATCGGATTGACTTTTGCACCATTAACTGTAGATTGAACATCCGTATAGTTCCAAGTCATCATCCAGCCGGCAAAGTTATCAGGAGCAGAACCACTACCATAAGTCAAACTACCACCGTTATAATATTCATCTTCCTGTGTATGATCAGCGTAAAGCAAAATTTCTTTATTACGATCGTTAGGCCCTAAATTTACTCTGTAGAAACTGCTTTCCAAACCATAAGATCCGGGATTATCAATAGCTTCAGTTGCTACATTGTAGGCTTGTTGGAAATACCAATCAGCATCATGACCATCAGGATCTGTGCGAGCACATTCGGGATAAGTAGGAATATCATTAGGATTCTTCAACCACCAGGCATAAGTCAAATATGCTTTAGACAAATACAAACGGGCTACGGTCTTAGTCACTCCTCCTGTCATACGAGGTGCATCCGGCAAATTCTCAACGGCAGTCAACAAATCAGGAAATATAGCCTTTGTATATACTTCAGGAACAGTGTTACGTACAGAGGTACGTGAAGGGGTAATATTGAATTTCAATTCACCAGCACCTAAATCCAATGGAACTCCGCCAAAGGTCTGTACCAACAAGAAATAATCGAATGCACGGAAAAAGCGCGCTTCAGACACAAGAGATTCCTTAACACCTACTTCCGCCCCATTCTCAATTACACCATTGGCTGTATTTATATTAGAAAAAGCGACTCCCCAAATCACATCCGAACGGCTACTACTGGCAGTCAAACTGCCTACACCGGATAAATCGGCATCTTTAAAGTTTCCATCGGCAGACTGAGCATAAGTAACTTCATCGGTTCCTGTCAAACAAGAATTATAGTAGTAAGCTTGTCCATAAATATAGCGCAAATGCGCATACATAGAGGTAATACCACCTTCTACTCCTTTTTCAGTTTTAAAGAAAGTCGGGTCATAGGCGCTACGTGGTTGTTCATCAAGAATACCTGAACAAGATGTAGCCAAGAACATAGCCAATGCGGCTGTTCCCAAAACTCTTATCTTTGTAAATATTGGTTTCATAGTGATCGAATGCTTAATTAAAATGTCAAGTTAATACCAAATAAATAATTACGAGTAGAAGGTGCATTAGTACCTACAGTCAAGAATCGGTTCTGAATGCCGCTTGTTACAGCTACATTCTCATTTCCATAAGAGTTGGTTTCAGGATCTAATCCTGTTTCCTTGTGGAATGGAGAACAAATGATAAAAGGATTCTGTACTGTTATATAAGCACGCAGACTCTGAACACCCAAATGCTTCAGCCATTGCTGTTTCTCAAAGTTATAACCCAGTGAGATATTGCGGACTTTCCAGTAAGAAGAATCAAAATATCCCAGTGTACTACCATATTTCGGGTTATCACCACTTTGGATACCACCCGGTTTCGGATACTTAGCATTCGTATTCTCTTCTGTCCAATAGTCTACATCTACTTGTCCACGACGTCCTGTCAGCATATTCAGATAACCATTAGAATGATGTAATGTACTGATTAGTTTACCTCCGTATCTGAAAGCAGTGATAATATTCAAGTCAAAACCTTTGTAAGCTACGCGTGTGCTGAAACCACCTTGGAATTTCGGTTCCATGCTGATAACCTGACGGTCTTCCGGACCAATCTGACGGGTCGGAGTTCCATCTGCATTATAATCACCGGTATATTTCACTTTAATCATACCTACGTTTCCACCCGGTTCAAGAATATTGAGATAAGGATCGCCTTCCTGCCATAAACCAATCTTTTCATAATCATAGATGGCATCAATAGGATGACCCACAAACCAGTTGTTTGCCTCATCTTTGCCATCTTTATCTCCATTAGAGGCAAGTTCAGTCAATTTGTTACGGTTAGCGGCAAGATTCAGACTGGCATCCCAAGTCCAACCATTATAGTTATCAAGAATAGTACCATTCAAAGTGAATTCAATACCCTTATTCTCTGATTTACCGACATTACCCACGTAACTGCTTACACCTGAGGTAGAAGGTAGATTGACACTCTGTAATAAATCATTCGTTCTCAATACATAATATTCCAATGTACCGGACAAACGACCATTAAACATCGTAAAATCCAAACCTAAGTTCAAAGTAGAAGAATATTCCCAACCTAGATCAGGATTAGGTAATGCAGAAACATAATATCCTGTAGAGTAACCGGTAGAACCAAAATTATAAGGACGGGTAGAAAGGCTACCAAGAGTAGCGTATGGATTTACCGATTGATTGGAAGTCTGACCATAACCTACGCGCAGTTTCAAAATATCCAACCATTTGACATCCTCCATAAAGGATTCCTGACGAATATTCCAACCCGCAGATACAGCTGGATAAGTGTGCCACTGATGTCCTTTTGCTAGACGTGAAGAAGCATCTGCACGTACTGTAGCCATCAACATATAACGATTGTCGTATGTATACATAGCACGTCCCATCCATGACATCAAACCACTCTTCTGATAATCCCAATCACTAGGATTGACGGTGATAGTACCTTCTGCACGACCTATATTATAATATTGAAAATATTCAGCCGGAATATCTTTACCTGAAAGTTTAGACTTGGTATATACTGTTTGTTCCGCAGAATACATACCCACAACATTAAACTGGTGTTTACCAATAGTACGATCGTAAGTCAACAAGTTTTCAACAGCCCAGTTAGTAGTCTCCGAGTGTGACAAGGAAGCTGTAGATGGAGTTGTTACAGTAGTACTGTTTACACCTTCACCGGTGAATGAGCCACCTTTGCTCGAACGATAATTCAAACCCAAGTTTACACGATATTTAAGTCCTTTAATCCATGGGCACTGTATTTCGGCAAACAAGTTATTATAAGTACCGTATGCTTGCGTTTCGCTCAACCAAGTATCTTCAAGACTCTCTGCAACATCACGGGTTAGTACAAATGTCTCATCTTGAGCCATCTTTACTGTACGTTTCAGAGTACCGTCTTCGTTATATGGATTAGCAATGGGTGTCATGGACAATACATTATAAAGACCGATATTCGAGCCTTTCGTCACATTATAATTAGAGTTAGTTGTCAAACCGAAACGGAAGTATTTACCTACGCCCTGATCGAATGAACCACGTAACGAATATCGAGTATAGTTTTGAGTAGGAATAACGCCTTGGTCTTTATAATAACCGGCACCAAAGCTATAACTACCATTATTAGTACCGCCTCCTACACTGATATCATGACTCGTTACCATACCATTACGATACATCAAGTCTTGCCAATCAGTATCAGTATCATCCGATTCATCCAACGAATTAGTAAATTTACCTGCATACTTACGCATCTCTGCATACTTCTGCCCGCTCATCATAGGGTATTTGGAGAAAACTTTCTTCAGTCCTACATAACCATTGTATGTGAACTTAGCCGGAGTACCTTGAGCACCTCTCTGAGTTGTAATCAAAATAACACCATTGGCACCACGTGAACCATAGATAGCAGTAGAAGAAGCATCTTTCAGGATATCCATGCTCTTGATATCGCTTGGATTAATATCAGACAAGTTTCCCATGAAAGGAATACCATCCAAAACAACCAACGGATCATTGGAAGCATTCAGAGAACGTGTGCCACGAATACGAATCTGCATCGAAGCTCCCGGTTGTGAAGAAGTCTGAGCCATGTCCACACCGGCAATACGATTCTGTAAAGCATAGGTAATGTTCGTAGCAGGAACTTCGCGTAACTTATCACCTTGTACGGAAGCGATAGAACCGGTAACATCCGACTTACGTGCCGTACCATAACCAATAACTACGACTTCCTCCAAAGCTTTAGAGTCTTCATTTAAGGTAACTTTCAGATCCGCATTACCTTTTACCGGTATCTCCTGGGTAATATATCCTATATAAGAGATTACCAAGATTGCGTTCTTCTTTACCGAGAGTGAGAAGTGACCGTCCAAATCGGTTATCATACCATTGGTCGTACCTTTTTCTGTAACATTAGCACCGATAACCGGTTCACCAGTATTGTCTATTACCGTACCCTTTACTGTAATACCCTGTGCAAAGCCCCACAGAGGTATCAAGCAGAGTAAAAACAATAGCCCAAAGGCTTTAAAGTTGAAATTAGTGTCTTTCATAAAAACATGCTTAAATTAATAATATAAATGGTTAATTCTAATCGAGTAATAGTAATAAGGTATTATTCTACGTTTTCATACTTATTATTTTAAAGGTTAAACATTCTCTGAGTTTATCTGCAAAACCGAAATAACACTATCGATTTACTTTCATGCAGACAAAGTTATTAACTCGTATGAAAACGGCTCAATGATTATGATACATGTTCTTTATTCCGTGTTACAGCATTCTGAAATGATGTAACATTATATTTCGACCGCATTACATAATACAATTAACATGCAGTATATCAACATTATATAACAATCATTTATAAAAGAAGAAAGCACTAAATTATAAAGTCAAACAACACAAATACAATAGTATTTATACTTAAAAGAGCACGATTTCCACTATTGGATAATCGTGCTCTTATATATTAAGAATAAATTTGTTTAGTAAGAGTTATAAAGTCTCAGGAGCTCCTAAAAATGAAGGTTTCAATCCCCCGAAATCAATCATGATTTTCTGTATAACCAAAGCAGGATCCAAAGGACGGATACGCAATGTATGTTTTCCATTCTTTTCCAATGCATGTTTAGTCTGCGTATCAATAACATGTTCTGCCTGCCATTTACCCAAATCACCACGATAATCACCATTAATATTCACTATTTGTTCTTCTCCCCCATCCAGGCTTACAGCATAACGCAGGCCCCTATTATTATTAAAATTCAAGGTTGAGGAGAAACGTACCAAGACAGACGTCTCACCACAATATTCTGCTTCAAAATCATATTCCAGATACATGCCATTATCCGGTGTTACAGTACAGGGAGAAGTGGTTACGGCAGATAAAGTACGTCCTAGATTGGGAATTGTAATCCATTTAGCAGAAGTTCCGTTGGAGGAACGGGTATAGTGTTCAGCCTCTATGGATATATAACCCTCTTTCTCTTTAAATAAGTAAGGTGCAGAGGCCATACGTGTTTCAGGGATTACAGAAACTTCGGGCATACTATTATATTTAGGATCATTCCAAGATGTATATCCGATATGTGTCTGATCCATCATATGATTCCATTTACCTCCTCTGATAATGTGGTTATAGTGATAAGTCAATACAGAATCACGCTCAAAACATTCACGTACTTTTCCAGCCCATTGATTGGCTTTAGGATCGTTATTCCGGGCGAGATTGCGATTCATGGCAAGTGCATAATACATATCATACAGATTGGAACATGCCTGAATGGGGAAAAGTACCAATTGGTCAAAAGCATCTCGACGATTTTCAGGCATTAGATAATAGAGTTTCAAAGCATCCAAAGCCAATGCAGAGTAGTCGTCTCTCACTTGCTGCCATTCGTTATAGTTCTCCAAACTATAGGTTTTATCATTCAGCAGTTCGGGAGTGACACGGCGGTTGTATTTCGTATAAGTATCCATCAACCGGGCAGCTTCTTTGGCATACTTTGATCCGAATTGTTGCTTGCAGAAGTTTTCCACATGCTGAAAAAGATTATTCTCATTGAACTGATGAGGATTCCATGCCATGTCCAGGAAGAAAGTTATAGGATATTCCATCGGTTTGAAATCGCCGACATTCACTACCCAAAGCTGACGCACGCCATATTCATAAGTCAAAGTCATCTGTTCCCAGGTACGTTGTATTTGGGTAATATTAATCCACTTGGAATTTCGCGGCGCACCTACATAGTCGAAGTGATAGTACATGCCGTAACCTCCTTTACGAGGGCGTGCATTCAGATCAGGCAATTTACGTACATTTCCCCAATTATCATCACACAGCAGCAGGGTCACATCATCAGGCACACGCATGCCTTTATCATAGTATTCCTGTACCTCTTTATATAGTGCCCAAACTTGGGGAGTCTCAGATGCTTTCTTTCCGGTTGCTTTGGCAATGATTGCACGCTGGTCTTTGACAATATTCTGAAGCAAAGAAATATTGGCACTTTCGCTCATCGGTTCGTCACCATCACCACGCATGCCAACGGTTATAACAGCTTCCCAATCTTTGCAACGTTCCATTCCTTTTTGCCAAAAGTCACGAAGAGTTGCACCATTCTTCTTATAATCCCACACACCGGTTCCGCGACGTTTCCAGTCTTGTTGTGCCAATCCTAACGGTTCATGGTGGGATGTTCCCATTACAATTCCCATTTCATTAGCGAGTGGACCGTTCAGAGGATCATCATCATAGAAGGCACTGTTCCACATGGCGGGCCACATAAAATTACCTTTCAGGCGAAGTACCAATTCGAACAGTTTTTCATAGAACTTACTGTTAAAGCCACCAAAAGTTTGTGTTGCCCAATTCCCTAATGAAGGCCATTCATCATTGAGGAAGATACCACGATACTTCACTGCCGGTTCGCCGTCAGTATAAGTTCCTGCCCTAATGAAGATAGCGTCCCGTTGGTCTACAGGCACATCCGCCCAATAATACCAAGGAGATATGCCTATTTGTGTAGACAGTTCATAGACTCCATAGATAGTGCCGCGTTTATCACTTCCGGCAATAACCACCGCTTCATCTACTCCAGCCAACGGTTGCTTTACGGTACAGATGATGTATTTTTCATTTTTCCCTTGCAAGTCATCGGCATTGATCTTGCCGGATTGAACGAGTTGCTTTATCCAGCTACTATTGTCCAACGAACCGATAATCAGTATACGTTTCCCGGTCGGAGCGTTCGTCAATTCCGGTTTTATACCGGTTACCTTCAGTGCATCTGTTTGTAAGTTATCAACTGCACGGAGTACTCCTTTGTCTTCCTGCTTATCCACTAAAATAGGACACGCCTCTCCCTTACGTATCCAAGCAAAGCCAATAGGGTCTGTAGTTACAAATCGCTCCGTCGCGACCAATGGTTGCAGAAAGAACAAGCCTATCAAACATCCCAAAATCCAACTGAAATTTCTTTTCATAGTACACATATAATCTTAACTATTATTACTTCCACAAATATAGCCAATGCCAATAACAGTAGACATTTATAGTGATACGAGTACTTTAGATGACATTACATGAAACTGCAAGTACGTTACATTTTCTTCCTTATACGTTACAGACTGCCTGATAATCATCTTATAACAAATAATAAGAGCATTCCTTTTTTACTAAATAATCGAATTTCTTCGTACTCATTTGAACCAATGCAGGGCGGGTATGTTGTCTAAGCAAAACTGATTTTAATAATAACCATTAAAACTAACTAGATTATGAGTTGCAAAAGTTCTAATTTCTGGATCGGACTGGGAATAGGTTCGGCTGTAGGTGCATTAGCCTATCACTTTTCACGTACCCAAAGAGCAAAAAAGCTGAAAGAAGATGTATATGATGCTATCAACAAAATCAGTAACGAAGCTAAAGAAGCACTGAACTCTGCCGAGGAACATGCTATGCATGCAGGTGTGAAGGTAGCTGATAAGGTAGCAGGCAAAGCGCATGAAGCTGCTGATAAAGCTGACAATTTGAAGGACAAAGTACATGACATCGCAGATCATGCTAAAAAGTAAGAAAGACGTGAGGGAAGACATCAATCCATTGTAGTCTTCCCTCTTTTTATGAATTATTCTGTTTGTAAACTCCGACGATTCAATATCTCATCTATATGATCCAGTGCCCAACCCACTAAAGACTCGACATGTGGCATCAGACTATTACCTGTTTCGGTCAGACAATATTCTACGCGAGGTGGAACTTCCGCATACACTTTCCTTACTATTAATCCGTCTGCCTCCAGCGAACGAAGAGTTACCGTCAACATGCGCTGAGAAATATCTCCAATAGTCTTCTGAATATCACAGAAACGCATCGTACCATTCGACTTCAGAGTAACCAGTATAAGCATAGACCATTTATCTCCCAATCGGCTTAGTACATCCCGTATCGGACAAGCACCGGTGTAATGAAAACTTTTCATTTTTTAACCTTTCCTAATTCGTTGAACTTCAACATTAGTTACATTGTTGTAACTATCTAACTTTCAAGTGCGTTCTTGCTATTACCAAACAAGAAGCGTAACTTTGCTTCACAAAAGTAATAAACTTACTGAAAATAACTATTGTCTCACTTAATAATTATAATTATGGCAAAGAATGTTGCAGTTTTAGCAGTGAACCCGGTAAACGGATTCGGTTTATTCCAATATTTGGAAGCGTTTTTCGAAAATGGTATTTCTTATAAAGTATTTGCAGTAGCAGATAGCAAGGAAATCAAAACGAATTCCGGTATTGCCCTTGTTGCAGATGATATAGTGGCGAATTTGAAAGGACATGAAGAGGAATACGACGCGTTGGTATTCGCATGCGGTGATGCAGTCCCAGTATTCCGTCAGAATGCAGATAAGCCTTATAATGTTACAATGCTGGAAGTAATCAAAAACTTTGGTGAAAAAGGCAAAATTATGATTGGACATTGTGCTGCCGCTATGATGTTCGATTTCGTGGGTGTAACGAAAGGCAAGAAAGTAGCTGTTCATCCTTTAGCAAAGCCTGCCATTCAAAACGGAGAGGCTACTGATAAACCATCAGAAGTAGACGGAAATTTCTATACTGCAAAAGATGAAAACGATATCCACACAATGATATCACAAGTAATTGCAGCCTTGAAGGAATGATAGACAAATAAAAAGTTCTATTGCCTGTGTTATTAATGGCAATAGAACTTTTTATTTACTCTATTTCTTAAGCTATTTACTAATATTCTACAATTACTATATCCTCTTTAAAATCTTTGCACTTTATTTGCACTTCGCCATTAGGTGCAATTAAAGTACTTCCACCTACATAATCAATTCCGGCAAGATCTGTACCGGCACAATTCACTGCAATTACATAAGCTTTATTCTCTACGGCACGTTCCGACAAAAGCCTGTTCCAATCTTCACTACGGGATGCAGGCCAATTAGCAATATAGATGGCAGTATCGTATCGATCGTTATTTCTACTCCATTCCGGGAAACGAAGATCATAACAGATATAGGTAGCAAAACGTCGACCTCTCCAGTTCAATACCAATTGCTTATCTCCAGGAGAAAATGCACCTTTCTTGAAACAGTTATGTTTGTCGTAATATTGGTATTCTCCATTAGGAAATACAGCCAAAAGCCTGTTGTAATACTTTCCCGCTTCTTTATATATAGTAGAACCGATAACTAATGCATCCGATTGCTTTGCCCACTTCTTCATCTTTTTGATAGTAGCAGAATAATAAGAAGCAACTTTATCTTTAGAACTGATAGCTTCTTCCTTATTCTTCTGTTTCATCTCACAGCCGGATGTGAATAATTCGGGAAATACAATTACATCACAATCCCTACATTGCTGAACACGCTTTTCAAAGGCCGATAAATTAGCCTTAACATTTCCCCAGGCAAGATGAGGCTGAACAAGTGCCACACGGCAAAGAGCAACATCACATTGGTCTGCAACAACAGTATCTTGTGCTTGGATTGGAAAGACAATGGATAATACTACCCAAAATAGAATGAATCTATAACTTATCATGATTTCTATTACTTATTATTTACTCCATATCCAAATAAAGCAAAATCTCCCAAACACGGGTCATCCGGAAATACCTCGGCCAATGCATCGGTTATCCGGCGGGCGTTCTTTAGAGAAAAGGTTTCTGTCTCCGTGAGTTGCAAAGCATACGCCACACGACACACATGTGTATCTAAAGGAATTATCAAATCCCTTCTACTATAACTCGTCCAAATTCCCAAATCAACCTCAGAGTCTTTCCTAATCATCCAACGCAAAAACATATTCAGCTTCTTCTGAGGACTCTTGGCAGATACTTCCAGAAATGCACACAGTTTTTCCATAGGAGAACCCGAATGCATCAACAAAGCATCTTCCAATGAGTCAAAACTGGAATAAGCTTTATTTAGCCGCCTAAAGTATTCATTAAAATCAGAATAGGTGAGCATGCGATAAAAGCTACTTTTTTCTGTAACGGGGAAATCTTTCTCCCACTGATGAGACAAGACGTATTGATAAGGAGAATCCCCCATTTGCACATGAAGTTCATCTGCCTTTTTAAGAATTTGTTTACGGTTGCCAAAACTCATAATAGCTGTCAGCAGACCACTTATCTCAATATCTTGTTTCCGGATGTAACGATGTGGAAACTGTACCGGATCATTTTTAATAAAGTCGGTACAATGATAGGTATCCGCCCATTCCAATAGTTGCAACTTTATATCTTCAGTCATCTATCTGTAGTTTTTCGTAATTGAGATGCAAAGATATCCTATTTATCAGTTGCTAACGGTAGAATCTTTATTAATTTCTCCAAAATCAATCCATTCAATCTTCCTCCATAAAAAGTTGAAGATATTTTTGTGATAATTGTATATTTTCTAGCTAAATATGCTTTTTACTCTAGACGAATATAAATTTAATTGGTTATCTTTGTAGCAATTAATGAACAAACAAGCAATAATATGAAAAAAGCTCTATTAGGATTTGCTGCTCTCGCTACTATTTGTTTGACTCAGTCGTGCATGCACGATATATCGAACATTGAAGAGCCACCAGCTACCAACGATTTTAAAGATTTGAAAGTATCTCCCATTTTTGACTGGGTAACCTCTAAAAACATCACTTGTACAGTAAATTCGGATGCACCCACGAAAGTAGAAATTTATACTGATGAAGCGTGCGAGGAAGAGTTACTAGCTACATTCATTACTCAAGAAGGTAGTAACCAACTTGCCGTGAGTATAGCACAAGCTACAAATAAGCTGTATTTGAAATACACTACATCATCGGATGCTACGAAAATATTAACTACAACAGTAAGCAATGGTACTGCAACGTTTTCTGTGACTGGTGGAGCACAAGTGCTAAAGGCTGAATCCAGAAATGCGATGACTAGAGCAGATGATATGCCGATATTTGATGGTGGAGCTTATATATCATATCCGGCAAAGTGGGGAACAGTCATGTTCGAAGATCAATTCCCAGCTTTAGGTGATTACGATTTCAATGATTTCGTTGCATCCTATCAAATTGCCCTTGAATTCCCTTGGGATGGTGAAAAGTATAATACAGAACTCGTCCATCAAGTCAGGGTACACTTAAGATTAAAAGCTATAGGTGGCATATTGAAATTCACTCCATACGTTAGAATAGTTGGATTGAATAAATCTATCGTGAGCATGCCTAATCCTGCTTATAATCGACCAGAATACCCAAATCCCAAAATTTTAAATAATACAATTGACAAAGTAGAAACATCTCTTGTTGAAAGTCCACTAACCAATGATGTTATTGTTGAATTTAAAAATCTCAATGCAAGTAACCCTTATGCAGTGAAAGACTCTCCTTATTACAATACGACTCAAGGAAAAACAACTAAGGATAATCAATTAACTGAAGTATGGGTATATCTCGCTTTGAGCAAAGAAATGAAAACTAGCGATTTGTTAGATAACAATATAGATATTTTTCTCGCATCAGACGATAAAACAAAAGAAATTCACTTAAGAGGTTTCAAACCCGTATTTAGTGAATATGACTACAACTTAGAAGGCATCAGCAAAGACACACCATATGCATCGGACAAAAATCTTATATGGGGGCTTAAAGTAGCTTACCCAATTCCACATGCAGTAGAAAGGGCTAACTTCTGTACCGTTTACCGTAATTTTGCAAGTTGGGCAGAAAGTGACGGCAATAGCAATCTTGATTGGTACGATAGTAATACAGATCAGGATAATTTGATAAAATGGGCTAAATAGAACATTATACCCAAAGTAACTTAGAGGCTGCCTCAATTACTGATTAACTTTTTTATCAGTAATTGAGGCAGTCTCTTTTTTATATCAAAGAATTCCTATTTATAGCAACATCGGACAAGTCCCCTATTTCTTTTACCTCTATCTTTGCATCGTGAAAACCAATAGAAACATGGAAAATAAGAAGACAACGCAAGAAGAATATCAAAAGTGTGTAAATGCAGTGATAGATTACATCAATCTTCATCTCGGAGAAGAAATTGACCTGAAGTCTTTGGCCAAGATTTCCCACTTCTCTCCGTTCTATTTCCACCGCATAATGAAAGCATTCTTGGGCGAACCCATCGGGACATTTATCGTCCGGACACGTACCGAAGCCGCCGCACGATTGCTGCGTTACTCCGACATGCCAATAGCAGATATTGCCTACCGTATCGGATACTCCTCGCCTTCTTCATTATCCAAAGTATTTAAACAATTCTATGGCATTTCACCTTTAGAATACCGTAACAATAAAAACTTTGTAATTATGAAACCAGCTATTATCCGTCCCGATCTTGACCTAAAACGAGAAATCAAAGAAGTTCCCGCCCGTAATGTAATCTACCTTCGTCTATTTGGAGATTATAAACTAAACGATTATTGTGGCACATGGATGCGCCTTTTCCAGTTTATCAAAGAACAAGGACTGCCCATGGGCGAAGTCATGCCACTCTGCATTTATCATGACGACCCCAAAGTAACACCAGTCGATAAACTTCGCACTGATGTATGCATGATCATGCCCGAACGAGTTACTCCCAAAGGTGATGTAGGCTTCAAACTGATTCCCGCCGGTCGTTATGCCATCTTCCTGTATAAAGGTTCATACGAATATCTGCAAGCCGTATATGACACCATCTACGGAAAGTATATTCCTGAGATGGAATGCACACTCCGCAACGAACCTAGTGCAGAACGCTACATGAATGACCCTGCTAACACTGCCCCCGAAGATTTGCTAACTGAAATCTACATTCCAGTAGAATAAACCTCTGTGCAAAATCGGTAAATATACAAGGGATAATGTAGATAAAGACCATACATTATCCCTTTATACACTGTGTATAAGGCTATTTCCCATCATGTCAAAGAGTAAAAAACACAGTACATTCATTCAAAAAGTACAAAGATTAGAGAAGATAACAACAGATGTTACGAAGAAAAAACTAACTTTGTATACTTTCAAAACAAAGGTAAGGTTGCAAACATTCATACTAAGACAAAATGGATAAAACAGAAATTAAAGCCGATGCATCACGCATCGCCGCCTGCGGACTCTACTGTGGAGCCTGCCGGAAGTACATAAAAGGAGCTTGTCCCGGCTGCCATCAGAATGAGAAAGCAAGTTGGTGTAAGATTCGGCAATGCTGTCAGAATAAAGGCTATGCCACCTGTGCCGAATGCGAAATGAACGTAAAAGAATGCAAGATACACTCCAATTTCATAGGAAAAGTATTTGCTTTCTTATTTAATTCCGACCGTGCCGCCTGCATCCGCTATATAAAAGAAAATGGTGCAGAAGCTTTCGCGCAAGAAATGGCACAACGCAAAATACAAACAATAAAAAGAAAATAATCTGGAATATCCATCTTTTTTTGTTATCTTTGTGCCAAGGTCGTGAGTTATGAATTATTATCGCATAGTTCTTCTTTTTAATATTGGCATTATTATTAGTAAGTAGTCCTCTTCTTTAATCATCCTTCCCCCTCACTCCTTACATTACTGATTCGCATTATATAAACTGAGTATTCATTAAATAATAGTTCAATGGCAAAATCCATCACAAGTAGTAAGCGTGATAACGAAAAAAAGAAAAATCAGAAACGAGAAGAGAAACAGAAGAGAAAAGAAAGCAGAAAGTTGTCCGGCACAAATAGCTTCGACGACATGATTGCCTATGTAGACGAGAATGGAATGATAACTTCCACTCCGCCGGTTGAGAATGCTAAGAAAGAGGAGATCGATATAGAGAGTATCGTAATATCAACACCTAAAAAGGTAGAAGAAGAGCCTGCTATCTTAAAAGGTCGGGTTGAGTTTTTCAATGAGGCCAAAGGATTCGGCTTTATAAAGAATCTCTCCGGAGTTGACAAGTACTTTTTCCATATCAATAATGTAACCGATGAAATCGTAGAAGGGAATATCGTAACATTTACCCTTGAAAAAGGATTAAAAGGATTAAATGCTGTAAACGTCTGCCTGGTACCTGCCACAGAACCTAAATAAGTTTCCATCTAAAAAAGAAGTATTCCCTTGCCTTTCTGCCTATTTTTTACGAACTTGCATGTTCATTTAAATAAAAGAATCATTATGGAATACATCATCAATCACTTGCCCGAACGCCATTTGTTCACAACTGAGATTGAAGGCTATACTGCTTATGTAGAATATCGTTTGCAAGACGAAAGTCTGGATATTCTACATACAATAGTGCCTCCCCCACTAGAAGGGCGTGGCATCGCCGCTGCTCTAGTAAAGAAGGCCTATGAATATGCTTCAGAACAAGGATTAAAGCCGAAAGCTACCTGTTCGTATGCGGTAAAATGGTTGGAAAGACATCCTATCGGCTCATGAGGGAGGAAGCTATTAATTCAAACTCATTCCATATTCAGACAATGTCTCCATTTCTGCTTCCGAATATTTACCTTTGGATCTGATCTGTTGAACATCTTTCACAAAAGCATCTACGTTAGTCAAAAAGTCCTGGAAAGCTTTCATCTCTTTAGGATGCCCTTCCACGGCAGGGAGATGTTTGGCAATATCCAGTTGTATAACCAATTTAGCCATTTTCATATCAAGACGAATGGCCTCTGAATTAGGTTTACGCATGCAAAGGTTCAGAATACTTCTCATAGTAGCAGTCATTTGCTTCATGGAAAGCAGTTGCTCTTTCATCGGGTTATCGTTCAATAAGACCTTCTGGGCTCCATCGGTAAAAGGAGATAAAATATCGAGTATGTTCTCTTTATACTCAGACATCTCAACACTTAACTGATAATTGTCGGGTAACAATTTACTAGCAGCCACTTTATTTTTTGATTTCAAATAAGAAAGATACCGATTAAAGGTGTCATAAAACTGCTTACGCGTCTTGAACAACTGGTCATAATTCTGCTTCAAATTCAACTGAGTTTCTTCATTGAAATAAGAACCCGGATTTACTACAAACGCAGAGTCTTTCTGAGAATAAGCCGGCGGAACAATAGCTGTTAGCGTAGGCGCTTTTCCATCTTGCTCCATATATCCCAATACGGAATTTACATCTTTTTCTACCACCACATTCTTCAACAGAGCCAAGGAAGTGTCATAATAGGTCATCACTTGATTGGCTTGTTCTACTTCCGTAGCAGAATATTTTGCGGTTTCTTTCTTTTGAGCGCTATTGCCACAAGAGGCAAGGGCGAGGACAGCCGCAAGTGCCCCCATAAACATTAAATTCTTTCGCATAAGGTTTCCTTTCATTATTTATTAAGTATGCATCGGTCAGTCGGATGCTTTTATTCATTAAATTTGCACGACTTAATATGAAACAAACGATGAAATAGATAGTTCTAAGACATCGCCTAAATATCAGGAAAAAATATGCAACACACTCCTATAAAAGGATTTATATATGCGGCACTATCTTCTTCAACCTTCGGACTGGCGCCATTTTTCACTATATCGTTACTCATTGGCGGATTCTCTTCTTTCGAAGTTCTGGCTTATCGTTGGGGGATTGCTTCACTCGCCTTAGCCATTTGGGGTATCATACTGGGAGAGAAATTCCGCATCAGCCGAAAAGATTGGGGAACCGTATTCGTTCTCAGTTTATTCCGTGCAGCTACCTCTTTTAGCCTGGTGATAGCCTACCAGCATATTGCAAGCGGAGTAGCATCTACCATTCACTTCATGTACCCGCTAGCAGTGACACTTGCCATGATGTGCTTCTTCAAAGAAAAAAAATCATTTTCTATTCTTCTGGCAGTATTGGTTTCATTGGTAGGTGCGGGACTTTTATCTTCGGGAGAAATTAACTTTGGAGGAGGAAATACAACAAAAGGCTTGATTGCCGCCATTCTTTCTATTTTCTTTTATGGAGGATACATTGTAGGAGTACGCAGAAGCCGTGCAATACAGATTCCGTCTACAGCATTAACATGTTACGTCATGGGACTCGGCGCCTTGTTCTTCATCATAGGAGGTTGCTTGACCGGCGGAGTACGTCTGGCAACTGGTGGCGATATATGGATGAACATCCTTGGACTGGCATTACCGGCAACCGCCATATCTAATATCACCTTGGTAAAAGCCATAAAGTACATCGGCCCGACCCTCACCTCTGTATTTGGAGCACTGGAACCTCTCACAGCCGTTACCATCGGATGCTGTATATTCTACGAGAGTTTTACGTGGAATAGTGCAATCGGCATCGTACTAATATTAGTATCAGTAACAACGGTAGTAGTACACGAGAAAAGGACACACAGTTAAACCCGCTATCTTACTTTGCCTTTTTATAATCTGTGATAAATCCTTCCATTAGCCATTTTGCTAATGCCTGGCGATTGGAACTGATTACAAACCGACGTTGATCGAAAGCATTCTGAATGTTGCCCAATTCTACAAAAACAGAAGAAGGAGAAGTGTTGGCAAGCACATAAAGATTACGCGCACTTACTGTACCCGAGAAACCACGATTGGGTTGATGCTTGTCATATTTTGATTCAAAAGTACTCTTCATGGTAGTCGCAAGTCGCTTGCTGTCAGGCTTATTCTTAGAATGATAAAAGAAAACATCCGTCTGATTACTCTTACTGCGACTATCTACATGGAGGAAGATAGCACGACAATACTTATATTTCTTGCGGTCTTTCTTATAAAGGTTATTGATTTTGTCACAACGTTGACGCAGGCGTGCCACTTGGTTCAGAGGAATAGGTGAGCCCATACAAGTCTCACGTTTACTATTAGCCAGATAACGGTCGTCACGGATACCGTCCTTGGCATCCTGAATGATAATATGCACTTCAGCTCCTTCTTGCATCAGGTTGCGAGCCAGACGCAAAGCCACATCATACGCATATTCGTCTTCGTGCAATTCAATTTTTCCTATTCTACCGATAGCACCCGGGTCAGGACCGCCATGACCACTGACAACATAGAAACAAGCACCTTGCAAACGATTAGATGTTATCTTGACATTAGCCAGCTCCTTCCCAAACAAGGGTTCATTGACTGACTTCTTTCTTTTTACAGACGTTCTTTCGGAAGGAGACTCGGAAGAGACATCAGAGACTACTTCAGTCGAATCTTTATCTTCGCTCTCATTCGTTCTTTTTTTATTTCGCAACGGAGGCAATATATATTTCACTCCTAATCGCAACTCTTCTTTGCCCCGTAAACGCTTCTCATTCAGTTTGAGGAATTCCTTATAATAAGTCTTTGCCGGACGATTGTTACGTTCTAGAAAAGTAGAAATACCTTCACCGGATCTCGGTGTATCCTGTTCTGCTTGAGCAAAAGCATGAAAAGAGAAGAAAGTGCAGAAGAAGATAGCCAGTAAGCAAAATATCCGTTTTATATTCCAATTATTCATCATCTATTTATATTAATAGCAGATTTTCAGCCGCTAAATTAAAGCATTTTACTATACTTGCGCACAAAATTATATTTTTTTCCCTACTTTTGCGACAACTTACGCGATTATAAACAAAGAAACTTTTAAAAAGATAGCATTATGGCAAAGCAATTCAAGCCGGAAACTCTCTGCGTACAAGCAGGGTGGACTCCTAAAAAGGGTGAGCCTCGTGTACTCCCCATCTATCAGAGCACAACTTTCAAATACGAAACCAGTGAACAAATGGCACGTTTGTTCGATCTCGAAGACAATGGATATTTCTATACCCGTCTGCAAAACCCCACCAACGATGCCGTTGCCGCAAAGATAGCCGCCCTCGAAGGAGGTATTGCTGCCATGCTTACCAGTAGTGGTCAGTCGGCCAATTTCTACGCCCTCTTTAATATCTGCGAAGCTGGCGATCACTTTGTTTGCTCTTCTACTATTTACGGAGGTACTTTCAACCTGTTCGGCACTACAATGAAGAAACTCGGAATTGACGTTACTTTCGTTAATCCTGATTCTAGCGATGAAGAAATCTCCGCCGCTTTCCGTCCGAATACCAAAGCTTTGTTCGGTGAAACAATCTCTAATCCTACACTGGAAGTACTCGACATCGAGAAGTTTGCCCACATTGCCCACAGCCACGGCGTGCCTTTGATTGTAGATAATACCTTCCCTACTCCTATCAATTGCCGCCCGTTTGAATGGGGTGCCGATATCGTTGTTCACTCTACTACTAAATATATGGACGGACATGCTACCAGTGTTGGTGGTGCCGTTGTAGATAGTGGAAACTTCGATTGGGATAAGTACGCCGACAAGTTCCCCGGACTTTGCACGCCGGATGAAACTTATCACGGACTGACCTATACAAAAGCCTTCGGCAAAATGGCCTATATCATGAAGGCTACCGCTCAACTGATGCGTGACCTCGGCAGTATTCCCAGTCCACAAAATTCATTCTTACTAAATATCGGTCTCGAAACCTTGCACTTGCGCATGCCTCAACATTGCAAAAATGCACAAGCCGTTGCCGAATATCTTTCTAAAAATGAAAAGGTAGCTTGGGTGAATTATTGCGGTCTGCCCGACAACAAGTACTATTCGCTTGCACAGAAATACATGCCGAATGGTTCATGTGGCGTTATCTCCTTCGGACTAAAAGGTGGACGTGAAGTATCCATCAAATTTATGGATTCACTGAAACTTGCTGCCATCGTAACCCACGTAGCCGATGCCCGTACCTGTGTACTGCATCCCGCCAGCCACACTCATCGCCAACTTTCAGACGAACAACTGTTGGA
This sequence comes from Bacteroides sp., assembly GCF_030151085.1. Taxonomy (GTDB): domain Bacteria; phylum Bacteroidota; class Bacteroidia; order Bacteroidales; family Bacteroidaceae; genus Bacteroides. The sequence goes on from NZ_JASLER010000023.1 coordinate 48,040, forward strand.
AGCCGGCATACGCCCCGACTTGATTCGTTTCTCAGTAGGTATTGAGAATGCAGATGATATCATTGCTGATATAGAACAAGCGCTGAACGCTTAAATTTAAGAATATTATACTGAAAAGGGGAAGATTATTGCAATCTTCCCTTTTTTTCAGTATGTCTCTTTACCTAACCAGTGATAAGAGATTTATTTATTGTAATCATTGCTCGGAGTACAATACATGGGCGCTCGATGAAAGTGGTGCGAAATTAGTAAATCACAAATTCAAAGCACCCCAATATAGCAGGACAAAAAGTGGACAATGTATAAAACAAGTCCGCTCTTTCCTCGCTTAGTAAATATCTTTAGCGAAGAAAGAGCGGAACAAGTATCTTTTTTAAGTTAATGATTCTATCAACTTCATTGAACAGATATTATTATCGGCAAACTCTCTTTACCCAGATAGAATGCTTTGGCTATGACAACCGGAGCATCACACTTCACCGGTGCTTCCCATAAAGTTGATTGAGCATTCGGCTCTGTTCCGTCCGTAGTATAACGAATCTCGGCTCCATCGATTATAACATTTGCATAAAGATTACCATCTTTCATCATCAATCCCGGAAGAGCGATGCGGAAATTAGTGCCTTTCTTTGTCCAGTAAGGCATTTCCTTTTTACTTATTTCCTTTTCATAAAGAGCTAAAGCCTGATCGAATATCTGTTGTTCCTGAGTACCGGATAGTGTTTCCCATGCCGGATGTGCATTCCAACCACGTTCTGCCAGACCCATCAATTTCGGGAAAAGAAGATATTCCACTCCTTCAAAATTACGAATAGTTTCTGCGAAAAGTTGTCCTTGTACACCCATGATGTTCTTTTTACCCTCTTCAGTAAGGAGGGTCTTTCCTTTGTCGGCAGCATTCAAATCAATAGGATCGCCAGCCATATTCTTACGCAAAGAACGATAAATACTAAAAGGAAGCATAGAGAAAGATATCGTTTCGTCTACATAACCACCCCAGTCAAGTCCACGCTCATCGGGATGACCATTGTAAGCCATGTCCATGTAGAAGTTACCCACATTACAAAGAATAACCGGATAACCGTTGTTGGCAGTTTGATAAACCACTTCGTCATAACCTGGAACCGTGTTCCAGCAATATACTCCTGCCGCCTGATTTCTCAATTGCTGATGTGCCTGCTCCGTATGTCCCAAAGCCACTTCTTGCCAACCGCTGAACTTCATGCCGTTCTTTGCCATAATATTCGCCAATTGCGTAATGAAGTACTCGGACAAATCATGAGTTTTGGTCATACCCTTCTCCTTCATCAGTTCCTGACACTTGGGAGAACCCAACCATACACCATGCGGCACCTCGTCACCACCAAGATGTATCGTACTCAAAGTAAGTCCTGCGTCTTTATACATAGCAGCAAGTTCCTTCATCACCTTTTCCATAAAACGATAGCTAGAAGGAAGAGCCACATTTATTACATTGTCCGTATAATACTGCACCGAGGCATAGCGAGAAGTATCTTCCGGCTCGCTCAACATATACTCAGTAGCTTTTGCCGGATCGGTCTTGATATATTTGTTATAACGGGCTTTCATAGAAACAATAGCAGCTCGGGCATGTCCCGGAGATTCTATTTCCGGTATGATACGGACATGTCTTTCGGCAGCATATTTCAGTAGGTCGACAAATTCAGCACGAGAGTAATAGCCATTTCCTACGGTTGCAGCATTAGGATCGAAACCGCCATCATAGCAAGGATAGAGATTCTCGCTTTCGTCCATTGTATGTCCGCGACGGCTTCCTACAGCAGTCAACTCTTCCAAACCGGGTATTTCGATGCGCCAGGCTTCATCATCTGAGAAATGGAAATGCAAAGCATTCATCTTATAAGAAGCAAACATATCCACCAACTTCTTCATATTTTCAGGGGTAGTGAAGTCACGGGCGATGTCTATCATTTGTCCGCGATAGGATAAATCGGGATAATCCTGAATAGACATTGCTTCCAACTGATAAGGAGCCTGTTTGTCTTTCAGCATAGCCAGCAAGGTTTGTGTTCCGTTGAAGATGCCGTGAGAGGTGGCAGCGCTAATCTCTATCTGATTATTACTTATATTTAAAGTATAATATTCATCGTTTACGGCTTCTTTCTTATCAGCCAAAGGTTTCAAGACGATGGTTACGGGAGCATTCTCTGCAACTTCCAAAGCATACAAACCGGATAGGTTTTCTTTTAGCAACTTAGCTTCATTCGCAAATTCATTGGGATAAGCCAAGGCTACTTTACCTTCCAGCGCTACACTACCTTCGGCAGGAATCGCTTTCTTTACCGAGGGCAATATATCCGATTGTTTTAAAGCGGGTGCATTTGCCAAACGAAGGTTAGACTCATATATCTTGGTAGCATCCGGATAACCTTCAATCTTTTCGGGCGAAGGCAATGGATGTACAGTCAATGCTATAGGAAGCGGTCCGCCCTCAAGTCCCAGCCAATAAGTCCCTTCGGGTGCATGTGAATTTCTGTCCAACTTATAAGTACATTGGAAGGTAATTCTCATAGAATCGCCCGGAGCTAATGAAGTGAAGTTATCCGTTGGAAACATTCTGAAGAAGTTACCATTTACTACTTCTACTTTTACAGGGGAGTTTTCCACCTGTTTCACACCACGGGGAAGCTGCGAATAATAGATAGCCCAATCTTTATTCAAAGGTTCTTGTGAAATGTTCTTGAGAATAAAAGTGTTCTCATAATACCCTGGTTCAATGTCGCTTGCGCCCATTTCCCAGGTTAAGGAAACCGGTGCTTTCTGCTCTTTAGCCGACTTACATCCTGCGAATAGTGTCATTACGCAAAGCAATAATCCTGTTAAAGGAAGTTTTAAAAATTTCATGTTATTAATGTATTAAGTTTATAAATGGGGGTGATACTTTTAATCAATGCCAAAAATAAGCATTTTTAGCTAATTGGCTGATAATTCTAATAGAAATTATCCATTGCAAGCTACGATTTAGAACTTTTATCCCTACATTTGCGTCCAAATTATAATCATTTTAACTAACTATTATGGCTAAGATAACCAAAGAAGCCGCTTTGCTCTATCACTCACAGGGCAAGCCCGGCAAAATCGAAGTGGTGCCAACAAAGCCCTACAGTACCCAAACAGATCTTTCACTTGCTTACTCTCCCGGCGTTGCAGAACCGTGTCTCGAAATCGAAAAGAATCCGCAAGATGCGTATAAATACACGGCCAAAGGTAATCTTGTAGCGGTTATTTCCAACGGAACCGCCGTTCTCGGATTGGGAGATATCGGCGCCCTCAGCGGCAAACCGGTAATGGAAGGAAAAGGTTTGTTATTCAAAATCTACGCCGGAATCGACGTATTTGATATTGAAGTAAACGAAAAAGACCCTGAAAAATTCATTGAGGCTGTAAAAGCTATCGCTCCTACTTTCGGTGGTATTAATCTGGAAGATATCAAGGCTCCGGAATGTTTCGAAATAGAACGCCGCTTGAAAGAGGAACTCGATATCCCCGTGATGCACGATGACCAGCATGGTACGGCTATCATTTCCAGTGCCGGATTAGTAAATGCCCTGCAAGTAGCCGGCAAGAAGATTGAGGATGTGAAAATTGTAGTCAATGGTGCCGGCGCATCTGCCGTATCTTGTACCAAATTGTACGTTTCACTCGGTGCTCGTCTCGAAAATATCGTAATGGTAGATAGTAAAGGGGTTATCAGCAAAACTCGTACGGACCTGAATGAACAGAAGCGTTACTTTGCTACCGACCGCACCGACATTCATACCCTGGAAGAAGCCATCAAAGGCGCTGACGTATTCCTCGGTTTATCCAAAGGTAATGTTCTGTCACAAGATATGGTACGCAGCATGGCTGCATCGCCCATCGTTTTTGCATTGGCAAACCCTACACCCGAAATTTCATACGAAGATGCTATGGCTGCCCGTCCCGACGTACTTATGGCTACCGGACGCAGTGACTATCCGAACCAAATTAATAATGTAATCGGCTTCCCCTACATCTTCCGTGGTGCACTCGACACACAAGCCAAAGCCATCAACGAAGAGATGAAAATCGCTGCCGTACATGCCATTGCCAATCTTGCCAAGCAACCTGTACCCGATGTTGTGAATGCCGCTTACCATGTCAACAACCTGACTTTCGGACGCGAATACTTCATTCCAAAACCTGTTGATCCACGCCTCATCACCGAAGTATCTTGTGCCGTGGCTCGCGCCGCTATGGAAAGTGGTGTAGCCCGCACTACTATTGAAGACTGGGATGCTTATTGCGTACACCTGCGCGAACTGATGGGTTACGAAAGCAAACTCACCCGCCAGCTCTATGACATGGCACGCCACAACCCTCAACGCGTAGTATTCGCAGAAGGTGCACACCCTAACATGCTGAAAGCTGCCGTCGAAGCAAAATCCGAAGGTATCTGCCATCCTATTATATTAGGTAATGACGAAGCCATCGAAAAACTTGCCAAAGAGCTCGACCTGAGTCTTGAAGGTATTGAAATCGTAAATTTACGCCACCCGGACGAAGCTCCACGCCGCGAACGCTATGCCCGCATCCTTGCTGAGAAACGCGCCCGTGAAGGTGCCACCTACGAGGAAGCCAATGATAAGATGTTCGAGCGCAACTATTTCGGTATGATGATGGTAGAAACCGGAGATGCCGATGCCTTTATCACCGGTTTATATACTAAATATAGTAATACTATCAAGGTTGCCAAAGAAGTGATAGGTATCCGTCCCGAATACAAGCATTTTGCTACGATGCAGATCCTGAATTCAAAGAAGGGTACTTACTTCGTAGCCGATACATTGATTAACCGTCATCCTGATGCAGATACGCTGATCGACGTAGCCCGCCTGGCGGAGCATACCGTACGGTTCTTCAACCATACACCGAACATCGCCATGCTGTCTTACTCCAACTTCGGTTCTGATACCAGCGGAAGCCCTGCCAAGGTACATGCGGCTATCGACCATTTACAGAAGACCTATCCCGATTGGGCTATCGACGGTGAGATGCAGGTGAACTTTGCCATGAACCGCGAACTGCGCGATGCCAAATATCCGTTTACGCGTCTGAATGGTAAAGATGTGAACACATTGATATTCCCGAACTTGAGTTCAGCAAACATCGGTTACAAGCTTCTGCAAGCTATGGACCCCGATACAGAATTCATCGGTCCTATCCAAATGGGATTGAACAAGCCCATCCACTTCACCGACTTTGAAAGTACCGTACGCGAAATCGTAAATATCACCGCAGTGGCAGTAATTGATGCCGTTGTCGAAAAGAAGAAAGCAGGTAAATGAGAAAGCCTTTATCAAAATTCCAAATGACATGCATCGTGCTGCTTTGGGCAGCACTTTGCTACATTGTATTGACATCTGTCGAACGATTTGACGGTCCAATGATATCAATGCTTGTCATTTCGGCAGCATTAGTGTTTATTCCCGTCATAAAGTCTCTCAGAAGAGATTAAATATTATCTTTTTATTCCTTTTTGCGGTATAAAACAATAAAAATGTTGTTTTATACCGTATTTTCTTTATAAATTGTTTGTTTGTATCATTTTTATGTTTACTTTTGCAACCGCAACGAGAGAGAAAGGTGATAAGGTATCACACTACCGCATTACCGCTTTATGACATTGAATACAGTAACCAATAAAAGTAATAAGATTATGAATGCAGCTAAGGTATTAGAAGATTTGAAAAGACGGTTCCCCAACGAACCGGAGTATCATCAAGCAGTAGAAGAAGTACTTTCTACGATTGAAGAAGAGTACAACAAGCATCCGGAGTTTGACAAAGCTAATCTGATTGAACGTCTTTGCATCCCCGATCGCGTTTACCAATTCCGTGTTACTTGGGTGGATGACAAAGGTAATGTACAAACCAACATGGGTTACCGCGTACAACACAACAACGCTATTGGCCCGTACAAAGGTGGTATCCGTTTTCACGCTTCTGTAAACTTAGGTATTTTGAAGTTCCTTGCTTTTGAGCAAACTTTCAAAAACTCACTGACTACTCTACCTATGGGTGGTGGTAAAGGTGGTGCAGACTTCTCTCCGCGTGGCAAATCAAATGC
>NZ_JASLER010000038.1 GCF_030151085.1 Bacteroides sp.
TCGACTTCGACGGTGAGATAGAAGTATCTGTTACTTCCAATAAAGGGGTTATCAATACAGGCAGAGTGCGCCCGTTGTCCTACGAAATCACTCCGCAAATAAAGGGCAATACCCTGACATTTAAGCTGAACCGTCCCCGTAATCTATCTGTAGAAGTAAACAGAGACATCTTCCATAACCTCCATCTGTTTGCCAACCCGATAGACGGCAACAAGCCGAAGAAATTGAAAGACCGCAATTTGATTTACTTTGCTCCGGGAATACACCAACTGCCGGGTGATACGTTGAACGTCCCCTCCGGCAAGACTGTTTATATTGCAGGCGGGGCTATCGTGAAAGGTTGTATTCAGGTAGTAAATGCAAGAGACGTAAAAGTCTTCGGACGAGGAGAAATCCACCCCGAAGGTCGCGGAGCAGGAGTCAGAATTGTAAATTCCAAGAATATACAGGCAGAAGGATTCATAACCACTCAATGCCCTACCGGAGGCTCGGACAGCGTAACTATACGCAACGTGAAAGCCATAAGTTCCTATGGTTGGGGGGACGGCATGAATGTCTTTGCCAGCAATAACGTACTCTTCGATGGTGTATTCTGCCGCAATTCCGATGATTGCACCACTGTTTACGCTACTCGTCTCGGCTTTGCCGGCGGATGTAAAAACATTACTATGCAGAACTCCACCCTTTGGGCGGATGTAGCCCACCCTATCTTCATCGGCCTGCATGGTGACATCGAAAGAAATGAGATATTAGAAGATCTGAACTATATCAATATTGATATTCTTGACCATCGGGAAAAGCAAGTGGACTATCAAGGTTGTATGGCAATCAATGCAGGAGACAACAATCTGGTGCGCAACGTACGTTTTGAAAACATCCGGGTAGAGAATTTCCGTCAGGGACAACTCATCTGCATGCGCATCTGCTTCAATAAGAAATATTGCAAGGCTCCGGGCAGAGGCATTGAAAACGTACTATTCAAGAACATCACTTACAACGGAACGAATGCCGAACTATCCATCATTGCCGGATATAATGAAGAACGGAAAGTGAAGAACATCCGCTTTGAGGGTCTCCGGATAAACGGTGAAGTGATTTATGAAGATATGCCCTCCAAGCCGAAATGGTACAAAACCGGAGATATGGCACGTTTCTTTGTAGGGGAACATGTGGAAGATATTGTGTTTACTAAAGAATAAAACAACTCTAACCTCAGAAAAAGTTTCACTATCATTTTGCTCTCATGCTCTCATAATACACCTAATTCATTTATTATGAGGATAAAAGACATGATAGCAGCTATGAGGGCAACTCTTTGCTCTCATAGCCAAAAATAATTTATCCCAACTTTTCCAAATGATATACCGTCCCCTTCATCGACTTTCGGCAAGGTATATTCAATTTCTGCAGCGTACGGCCAAACACAGCTACTTTATTGATAGCCAGTTTATCTTTCGTTTTTGTCTGTAGATAATTCATAATCTGCATTGCCGTCAGCCACTCCCCCTCTTCTTCCTCTGAATCCAATGAATGAAAATAACAATGAAAAAGCTGCTCCAATGGGCTAATTTGCTCGAATTCCCGATTGGTTTGTTTCAAAACAGCCTCATCTTCATCATTTAGCCAGTAACGCTCGCCATGATAGACGGCATCCATGGCCTGAGCATAGAGTTGCTTATAGTTGATAGTAACATTCGTACGAATAGGCGCCGTCACTTCGATACAGATAAAACGGCGGCTACCACTAGGATCGGTCAGTAAATCTTTCTGATTACTTGTCCCGATAAAAGAAGCATACCGACGCACTTCACGGATAGTATTGCCGTATGGTTTTCGCAAATTGGCGGCAGGTTTCTGTAGCAGATGCTTCAAGAATCCTTGCTGACTGACGTTCACTTGGTCGAACTCATCAATATTTATCAGAAAGAAACGTCCCAAATAGCGTTCCGCCTCCTGCTTACTCTTGAAGTCGAGACTATCGGTATAGCCGAAACGAAGTTCAGGCGGTAACAAGATACGACAAAACGTAGATTTACGAAAGCCCTGCGCTCCCACTAACAGAGGCGAAGTACTGTTTCCATGCTGATTATCGAGTCCACGCCAATGCGCCACCATACTGAGAAACCAACGGTAGAACAGTTCCCGCCAATGCGGATTGTTACACGGAACCAAATCGGCCAATGCACGAATACGGTCTTTTCCGTCCCAATGCCCGGTGTCGTACAGAAATTCCTCCACCGGATTGTATAGAGGAACATATTCCGAATTCAAGAAACGGTCAATATCACGGTCCCATGCACTGATACCTTCTTTCAAGGCACTGATGGCAATGCTATTACGCACGCGCTTTTCCACAGGTTTGAAGTAGAAATGAATAGAGTCGCGTTGACGGTATTCCAAGTCATCGAGCACAGTATTATAACGGAATTCATAACGTCGATTCAAGAATTCTTCCAACAAAAAAGCTGTTTCCTGCTCCTTTGTCCGGCTGCTTTTCTGTCCGAAGCCTTTAGATTCCTGATAAAGGTTGTGCAAAGTCAACCTGATTGTCTGTTCATCTGCCTGGCGATGATAATGATTCAATGTCTGACGCACCGCTTCCTCTTCGGGTATGCCGGCTTTGAAACAATGTTCGGCAAGGCAGACAAGTAGCGGCTGTAAATCGTCTCCACGCTTCCAATCCTCTATTTCGCGAAGTGCACGTCCCAAAGCGGCTTCATACATTAATGTGAATGTTTCGGCTGTCTCATATCCGGGTATCATGCGTTCAAGCGGATTCTTCTCACCCTGTTTCCGCTGACGGAAAGTACTTTCATCGGGCATCGTGAGCGGTTGAGCAAGGCAGAAAGGCACAGCATCGGGGTTATAATAAGGAGCTTCATCCAAAGTCATACGGCAACTTTGCATCAACACTGGTTCTTTTAAAGTAATGTCGTATGGAATGACGGGTTGATAACACCTCACAGCAAGGCGGTAGGCATGGGCATGAAACAGTACTGCTTCGGGTTCTTTAGTGGGCAGTCCTTCATCATCGGGCAAAGCAAAGCGCACCCAAATCTTCACACTTCGTCCGCTTGAACCGCAAAAGGCGGCAAAGGTCTGTGGCAAGAGTTCCGCTTGGCGTTTCACTAACTCCACTTCATAGCGCCCGGAAAGTTTGTTTACTTCTAGTTGTACCAAACCGTTATACTGCTTCATCCGCCGTTCTCCCTCTTTGGTACGAGTATATTCTATGGCAGGATAAATGCGTGGAAGTTTATCAATATGTTCGTATCGGGAATGAGTGCCCTCCAAGGCGGGCAGTATCTCTCTTAAGGCAGTGATATATCCGGATTTTGTTTCTGTCTTGATTTTCTCGAACAATGTGTCTGTTTCGCAGGTGCTGAGCATCTCTTTACCAGTCTCTTTTTCTTCTCTGATTAAGGTAATTTTCATTTGTTGGCTATCGGTTAATTTACTATTGCGGCATGCCGCTTACTTCTTGTAAAGATACAGCATAAACGCCCGGAAAGCAAGCATTTCACGGAATAAAATATTATTATTTCTTCTGATAAATATAGGCTATTCATTTGCTTTTGCCCTGTGTTTGTTGTATCTTTACTAGGTCTTTAAAAGGGCTCACTAATGTGAATAGATAAGTCTTCATTTGTAAACGAATTTATCCATTGCAGTAAATAAATTGATCCACAAATGTAATCTCTTAACAATCTAAAGAGCTGAACAGAAGATATATATGGGATGAACAAAAGAGACATAAGCCACTGATGTATTCCACACCGTTGCTTAGCCCAAGAAATATGTGTACTTTAAAACCTAAAGATATGGCAATACTATTTGATTGGTACGAGGACCCGAAACCCTCCGACAAAAAAGAAAATGAGAAAACCCTGCATCCGCGCATCAAGCTGAACGGCTCTACAGGTACGGATGTACTACGTCGCCGCATCCAGCAACGTTGTTCACTATCAGAAACCGACGTCAGCGCTGTGCTCGACGCCCTTTCGCACATTATGGGCGAAGAACTTGCAGAAGGCAGACAAGTGCATTTGGACGGCATTGGTTATTTCTATCCCTGCCTGACCAGTACAGAACGCGTAACCGCCGAAACCAAACGGAAAATAACAAAAGTGAAGCTGAAAGCTATCAAATTCCGTGCAGATCAAACCCTGAAAAATGAATTCGGAGTCCTCAAAGTGCAGTGTCTGAAAGGAAGCCTCGAATTCAAACGCATCAGTAACGAAGAGATTGACCTGCGACTGACAAATTACTTCAAAACCCATCAGTTTTTAAGAAGAACAGACTTCCAAAGTCTCTGCGGCATGGTAAGATCTACTGCCATGCGTCACCTTCGACGGCTACGTGATGACAAAAAGCTGGAAAATGTAGGTGGATTGATGCAACCGATTTATGTACCTACAAAGGGGTATTATGGTAATAATTAAACAGTTACCTCTATTTCAATTGATAGCAGGCATGAGAGCAAACAGTTACTCTCATACCTGCTATCATAGTTGCTATCATGCCTCAAATACCGATGAATAGGGAGATGCAGAGAATCTATGAGAGCATGAGAGCAAATTCACACAAAACTTAGATTCAGCCTGCCTTGTTCGGCTTGATACCGGTCAAAGTTTCTTCAGCTGTTTTATTACCCTACATGGATTTCCTACCGCAACCACATCCGACGGAATATTACTCGTCACTACACTTCCCGCCCCTATCGTGGTATTATCACCAATGGTTACTCCCGGTAGAATGATTGTTCCGCCGCCAATCCATACGTTCTTGCCCACCGTAATGGGTGCGGAATAGGATTTCCACAATCCTCCGTTATCCGAAAGACGCTCGGCAGCATCAACAGGGTGTCCTACAGCATAAAACTGTACATTAGGACCTATCCCTGAGTTATCACCTATGGTTATTGTATTGCAGTCCAGAAAAGTACAATTCATATTTATCTCTACATTGACTCCTAGATGTATGTTTTCGCCATAGTCTACAAAGATAGGTGCTGCCACCCATCCCCTTTCACCCCTGGAGCCGAGTAGTTTACTCAGAACAGCATTAAGTTTCTCCGTATCGGTAGTATCGGTTTGAGCAAACTCCTTCTGAAGCCTTTTTGCTTCGTGCCAACGATTTTGCAATTCACTGTCGCAGGGATCATATACCATACCTGCAAGCATCTTTTCTTTTTCACTCTTCATATAAATAACTATTAATGTTCTTTTTGATGTCATGAACGTTTAAAGGTCAGCGCTCATCTGACAACAATCTCATCAACAAACAACCATCCCCCGACAATGCCGTTCGACTTCGCTTTTATCTTAATATAGCGAACATCACACTCTCCTGTCCAAGCATAAGTTTGCATGGTCAACTTCTCGTCGGTCACCGGAAGTTCTGTGATAATATCCTTCAAATCTACGAACTCCTTTCCGTCAGAAGAAGCTGAAATAGTCATTTCTTTAGGCAGCCAGACGTAAGGTCCTATCAATTGCATAAAGTCGGCGGATATCCAATGTATTTTCTCTTGCTTTTCCAGGTCAATCACCAGTTCCACATCACTGTTCAAAAATCCTTGCCAACGCTGGTCTCCGTAAGTCCATCCTCCATGCAACCCATCGGTCAATGCAGAATTGCCTCCTGCGGCATAATGATCGGAATAAGGGGTAATATAGTTCACCTTTTTCCCCTTTGCCTTATGATTGTCCACACCAAGTGCAATAGGTCGTTCACCTACTTCGTTTTTCAAATCGAATGTATGGTATCCAAGATTCCTCAATTTATCCACTTCAGATAAAGCCTCTGCATGAAAACGCGTCCAATCTTTCTGCTCCGGTTGAGTCCACGCCACTTCTGCCAAAGCCAGCAGACGAGGATAAATCATGTATTCCACATGCTCAGCAGTAGGCATATATTCCGTCCATACGTTTGCCTGTATACCCCAAATATGGGCTGTTTCTTTTGAAGTAAGTTGCGCCGGAACCGGTTCAAAAGAATAGACTTTCTGCAAAGGCAGGTATCCTCCTATTGCTAGCGGTTGTGTAGCCGGAGCGTCCTGATAGCTATCCAAATAACAATAGCTTCCCGGTGACATCACAGTATAAAGCCCCTTTCGTACTGCTTCAATACCTTTCTCTTCATTACGCCATACTGTTACGGCAGCATCTTTCGATAAATCTCCACTCAACACCTCATCCCATCCTATGAGCTTACGGTCATGGGCCTGAAGGAACTTTTCAATTCGGGAAATCAGGTAGACTTGTAGTTCACTTTCGTCCTTCAAACCCTCGGCATGCATGCGTTTCTGGCAGAGAGGACATTGTTTCCAATGAGCAGTAGAAGCCTCATCACCACCGATATGAATATATTCGGAAGGAAAAAGTTCCATCACTTCCGTCAGTACATCAGTCAAAAAGGTAAATGTTTCTTCTCTTCCCGGACACAATTCTCCTCCGGCAGGCAAGCCCTCACAAGCCAACTGAGGATAAGCCACAAGCACTTCTTCCGAATGTCCCGGCATTTCTATTTCAGGTATAATTGTAATATGGCGCTGACGTGCATACTCCACTACTTCCCGAATATCCTCTTTAGTATAATAACCACCTTGAGCTTCAGGGTCATCACTTGTACAATAGGTTAGTCCACCTTGCCACCAGCTTTTCCAGTCGGGGAAAGGGCGATAAGCCGTTTTACGAGTAAGCTCCGGATATTTCTCTATTTCTATACGCCACCCGGCTCCGTCGGTCAGATGCCAATGAAAACGATTCAATTTATATCGTGCCAAAGCATCTAATTGTTTTTTGACAAACTCCTTTGTGCGAAAATGACGGGATACATCCAAATGCAATCCTCTGTAAGAGAAGCGAGGATAATCTTCTATTTCTACCAAAGGAAAACGATAACCGGATACAATATCGGGCTGTGCCAACTGCAACAACGATTGGAAGGCGTAAAATAATCCTGCCGTGGAAGTCGATTCTACTTCAATACCTTGCGGAGTAATCACCAACCGATACCCTTCTTCGCTCGTTTCTGAAGAAACCGACGGGATTAGCCGGAAAGTAACCGGTGCCGGACTCTTCTGATATTGCAGAGCTAACGGAGAGTTCTCCAGATAACGAACAAAATCATCTCTATCGGTACCGCTCAAGTTACAAGTAAAAGTGGACTGCCCCGTCAAAAGATAGTCACCAGCTTGCACACGCATAGTTTGAGGCTGCGGGATAATATAAACATCCCCTACTTGTGCAGCAGTAACAGTAGAGAACATCGCTAGCACATAGAAAAAAACGATCGACAATTGTTTCATAATAAATTGTATATGCATATTTAATACCTTTTATATAATACAAATGATCGAGCAGATGTACTAAGAAGCAATAATGAATTAATTAAAAGTTCATAAGTAAGTAGTTCTTGCTAGAATTTCAAATGAAAGGCAAAATCATATATAAAGAATATGAATGGCAAATAATCCTTCAATGCTATCCGCAATATCTTCAGTGCTTGGGATATACGATAATTTACCGTTTGCGGAGATACATTCAGGCTTACAGCTATTTCTTTATGCGTCATTTGCTTATTGCGGTTCATTTCGTAGGCTTGCTTAAATTCTTGCGGTAGCTTTTCAAGAGCAGTTCCATACAATTGGAACAATTCATTATGTAGATAAAAGTCGGGGGAGGAGAATTCTTCGTCATATTTTTGGGCAATATCTTCGTGCACTTTCCGTCTTGTTTCCAAATGTGAGATTTTATTAAGTGCCTTGTTTTTTACTATGGTAAAGAGGAGGGTTTTAAGTGTTAAATGAGGAATCAGGCTCGTTCTATTTTCCCATAGCCACATCATCGTATCCTGCACTATTTCTTCGGCTTCGGCAGCACCAACATACTGCGAACAGAAACCACATAAAGCTCTGAAATAATAACGATACACCTCATCAAACGCAGTTTCATCTCCCGTTTTTAAAGCCGTGATAATAACATCATTATCTTCAATATTCAATTTTAGGTTAACTTTGGTCATTCGTTCATTTCATATACAGTTCTACAAACATACTATAAATAGAACTATCAACAAAATGATTTTTAAATTAATATGTTTTTTTGATTGCAGTTTAGTATCTTTGCCTCCTCAAATGTATCATATATAAGAGCTGGGTGTAGTATCAAAACTACAAACACCCTTTTCAAAGAAAGTAATGGATGAATCGACTCTAATAAAATACCTAAAAAACGAAACTGACCAGGAAGAATGCCTCCAGGTAGAAGAGTGGTGTGAAGCATCAGCGGACAACAGAAAAGAACTCGAAGACTTGTATTGTGTGCTTTTCGTAGGTGATCGCCATGCGGCAATGGAAGCGGTCGATGTAGACAAATCCCTTGACGATTTCAAGAAAAAGCTCAAACAAAAACAATCTGTCACGAAGAAAACAGTCGGTTGGAAGCGTTATGCAGTCAATATCGCTGCTTTTTTAATAGGGGTAATCTGTACAGGTGGTGCCTTAGGCATATTTTACCAGCAGAACTCTTCCTATATAATTTCTACCGAACCGGGACAACGGGCACAGGCAGTCCTGCCGGACGGCACAAAATTATGGCTCAATGCTTCAACAAGCGTAGAATACCTCTCATCCATCTTCTCTTCAGAAAGAAGAGTGCGTCTGGAAGGAGAAGCCTACTTTGAAGTAAAGAAGAATACACATCGTCCCTTTATAGTAGATTGCCATGACATAGAGACGAAAGTGACCGGTACAAAATTTAATATACGCAACTATAAAAAAGAAAACAGTCTAAAGGCGACTTTACTTGAAGGATCCATCGAAGTAAGTTTGCCCATAAAGGACAAAAAAGAGATATGTATGACTCCCAATGAGCAGCTATCCGTCAATTTGCTAAACCTGGAAACCAACTTGAAACATACTGAAAATGCGAATGAAGCAATCAGTTGGATAAAAGGCTCTTTGCACTTTGACCAAACAACCTTAAAAGAAATAGCAGAAACTCTTGAGAGACATTACAATGTGCTCATTAAGATAGACGATATAAAATTACAACAGCAGAGGTTCACTTGTGATTTCGATTTATCCGATGACATTAGCCAAGTGCTGTCAATTCTTAGTTTTACCAAAAGCTTTGACTATCGGATTAAAGATAATGAGGTGACGCTTTCTGCCCGTAAACCTTAAATTAATATATGAGAAAATACCTGTGCTTTCATTCTGTTTGGAAGTTGGGTGAAAAGAGTAAAACGCTGGTTAAATTTACTGTCTTTCTATGGGTAATTTTGATACCGGAATTACTTTTTGCACAATCTTCGCGTCTGACTATAGATGTGAACAAAGTTCCTTTATACCAAGTTTTCCAACTCATCAACCAGCAGACGAAGCTATCTGTCGTGTATAATGTTGATGACATCAACCCGAATCGCGAAGTCACATGTCACATCCGGAATGAAACAATAACCCGGACACTCGATGTGTTATTTCACGAAACTAACATCGTTTACACCATTGTCGACAAACATATCGTACTCTCCATTAGGCATACTGGAAATAACAAACAAACCCGGACATCCTCCACCCCAACACGAACCATCAGAGGAAAAGTGGTCAATGAGCAGAATGTCCCATTGATAGGAGTGAATATCTCCATTAAGGAGACAGGAAAAGGAGTCATTTCCGAAGAAGCGGGAGACTATACTTTGGATATTCCGACTGATAAAGATATTGTAACATTTTCATACATCGGGTATCTGTCTCAAGATGTTTCGGTTGATGGAAAACAGACGGTAAATGTTGTACTCAAAGAAGATCTGAACCTGCTCGATGAAGTTGTTGTCACAGCCTTGGGTCTCGAAAAGAAATCCAAAAGTTTGATATATGCTCTGCAAGCACTGCCCGGAACCGAACTTACACGAGCTAAAGAAGTAAGTTTCATCAACTCCCTCGAAGGGAAAACTGCCGGATTGGTTATTATTTCCAACTCGAACGGTGCCGGAGCATCAACCAAACTACTGCTTCGGGGTAACAAGTCCATCCAAGGTAACAATAATCCACTGATTGTAATTGATGGTATCCCCATGGCTAACAATAGCTATGGCGATGGAATTGAAGTTGTTTATGGCAGAGGTAATGATGGAGGAGATGCACTTTCCACCATCAACCCGGACGACATAGCCAGTATCAGTATATTGAAAGGGGCATCCGCATCAGCACTCTATGGCGCAGTAGCTGCCAATGGAGTTATCATGGTCACTACCAAGAAAGGCAATGTGGGAGGAATACAGGTCCACGTATCCAGCAACATGACAATGGAGACTGCCTATTCGCTACCGAAGATACAACAAAGTTACGGTGCCAGACAACTCAGCCCAGAAAGCCTACAAGCACAAAGTTGGGGTAGTAAAATGACGGAAAAAGCCTCTGACAATATAGATGCCTTCTTCCGAAACGGATATACGCTGCACAACTCCCTATCTATTGATGGTGGTACGGAACACTCACAAAGTTATTTTTCGTACGGAAACGTACTTTCAGAAGGAATTATACCAACCAACAGTTTCACACGTCACAATATTGCCATCAGACAAAGTTATCAGGGATTCGACAATCGCCTGTCGCTGAACCTGAGCAGCACATACGCCTATCAGAATACGGTCAACAAGCACTACGGTGGCATGTTGAGCAATCCTCTCACAGGACTCTATCTTTTTCCACGGAATGGTAATTTCTCCACCTATAAGAATGAATTCGAACGGTTTGACCCGCAGAAGGAAATATACGTGCAAAATTGGAACCAGCTTGAAGAACATAATCAAAATCCTTATTGGTTGCTGCATCGCAATAAAAAGGATGAAGGTCGCCATCGCATCACTTTCAATTCTACTGCCAAATATGAATTCTTGCCTACACTTAATATACAAGGACGCCTCGGATATGAAAACGACAAAATCGAATACAGAGTAGAACGTTACGCAACCAGTTGGAAAGATGAAATGGGAGGTTATAAAAATATCGATGATTCTTATAAACATCTATATGGTGATATTATGCTGAACTTCGAAAGTCATTTATCTGATTTCTCTTTTTCATTAACTGCCGGTTCCAGCTTCAGTGACGTGCAGCAAGGGAAAAAAGGGATTATTACGGATGGAGGCAACACCAAATTCGAATGGATAGAGATTGAAGATGCAGAGACAGGCAAAATATACAAGGTACCCAACGGTGGAAATGCCTTTTTTGTGAATAACTTCACTCAAAACAATTATTACCGCCCTGAGATTGTGGAAGAGTATTCGCACACACGCCTCAACTCTTTGTTCGGGATGTTGCAAATAGGCTATAAAGAGTTAGCCTATCTCAATATCACGGCACGTAATGACTGGTCGTCGACCCTGGCTTTTACGAACAACAAGCACATGGGATATTTTTATCCGTCGATAGGTGCCAATGTTTTACTGAGTGAAGTGTTCCCTGCTATGAAGCGGACAATCAACTTCCTGAAGCTCCGTGCCTCCTATTCGGTAGTAGGAAATGGTCTGCCGGCTTACGTCACTTCACAGCGTCCGGTCATCAAAGATACTTCTATCTCTTATCCCGCAAGTGCTCCTTTCTCCGATTTGAAACCGGAACGCACACTATCTATAGAAGGAGGATTTGAACTTTCCCTGTTGGACAACCGACTGCACATTGATTTCTCATACTACAAAACAAACACCTTAAACCAGTACTTCACAATCGAAGCTCCCTGGGGTTCAGGATACCGTTACCGGAATGTGAACGCCGGTGATGTGCAGAATATGGGAGCTGAAGTGTCAGCAAGCTATCTTCACAGCTTCCCCCACGACTGGGAATGGCAAACCGGTATAAATTTTTCTTATAACAAAAACCGCATCAAAGAGCTATACAAGGAGAATGACAACTTCTTGCTTCAGGACGGTAGCGGCATTTTAAGTATCTTGAAGAAAGGCGGATCTTACGGAGACATCTATACCCGGCAATTACAGAGAGACGACGATGGCGTGATACTCCTGGACAAGAATGGGGCACCGGTAAAGTCAGACCAGCCGGATGTGTATATAGGTAATCTGAATTCGGATATAAATGCAGGATGGAGTAATCTGATCACTTATAAAAATTTCAGTCTTTATGTACTGATTGACGGGCAGATAGGAGGTAAAGTAGTTTCGACGACTGAAGCCATGCTCGACGGTTACGGTGTGTCCGCCCGCACCGAAGAAGCCCGTAAGCAAGGAGGTATACCCAGAGGGGACGGTACCTTAATTGATGCTGAGAAATACTACCATATCGTGGGAGCCACCGCTTATAACGTAGGCTATGTAGGAACCGAATATGTATATGATGCTACCAACTTCAGATTACGAGAGGTTTCGCTAGGCTATCAATTCAGAAACCTGTTCGCCCCCGGCAAGCATTTGGCAATATCCCTCGTAGGACGCAATTTATGCTTTCTATTCAAGTCTGCTCCCTGCAACCCGAGTGTATCCGGTTCTACCGGAAACGGTTGGCAGGGACTGGATGTTTTTAATCTGCCTATCCAACGAAGCATTGGAATCAACCTAAAACTTACCCTATGAAAACACTTAAAACGACTGGAATAAAACTGAGCTGCCGTATACTATTATTAGTATTACTCTTATCGGCATGCACCAGTGGGTTCGAAAAGATAAACACGAATCCCAATGGAGTGGACGACATGAAAATCGGTCTTGAAAACAAGCTCCAGTTTCCGCAAGAAAACCTCTTTCCCAGCGATGCCAATATGTACCAATATTGGAGGAGCCTGCATGTGGATATTTTTGCCGGATATTATACAACTCCACACAACTTCGGTAATAATCATAATGGAAACTACCGCCTTCGTGAAGATTTCAATCATGGGCCTTTCGAAAATTTTTTCTTAAACGTACTTCCCTATACCAATCGCTACATTCCCATCTGTAAAGAACTGGAATTTTATGATTATGCAGCAGTGACGCTAATCGTACAAGTAATGGGTATGCTACAAGTAGTCGATACCTACGGGCCCGCAAATTATCGCAGCATCAAAGAACATGCAGCAACTTTATACTACGATTCCGACCGTGATATTTATACTGATTTGATAGACGAATTACGCCAATCGATCCAGTGGCTGGAAGATTTTTTAGATAGTAACCCGTCAACCGAAAGATTGGCAGGATTGGCAAAGTTCGACAGGCTATGCGGAGGTAGTCATACCAAATGGCTCCGTCTTGCCAATACTTTGTGCCTCAGGATAGCGATGCACATGGTAAAAGCTGAGCCTGCACGTGCCAAAGAATTGGCAGAAAAAGCCGTCAATAATAAATATGGTGTATTCATGGACGCTTCGGACGACATACTACTTTCCGGCGGAAATCCTATCTGGACGGTGGACGTCATTTACGGAGACTCACGCATGAATGCCTCCATTGAATCCATCTTAAAAGGTTATGGAGATCCACGCATGCAAGAATGGTTCACCCGTACCGGAAGAATCGTGAATCACGAAGGAGAAATGACGCTAAAGGCCGACTCAACCTGCGTAGGCATCCGCCAAGGACTTCTTATCGAGACAAAATCTCCATTACTATACCTGAACTTCTCATCCTCTACTTATCAAAGTTACGACCCACGCCCGGTGATGCATGCTGCCGAAGCTTGGTTTTTACGTGCCGAAGGTGCATTGCGTGATTGGCAAATGGGCGAAAGTGCCCAAAACTGTTATGAACAAGGAGTCCGGGTTGCTCTTAATTCATACGGAATAAGCCATGCCGATGAGTATCTGAGTGGTGCCAATGCTCCTGACAACGGAACCAAAGCTGCCGACTATATAGATTATCACGACTCATTCTATAACACACCGGGCATCAACAACATTTCTGTAACATGGCACGAAAACGATACGAAAGAACAAAAACTGCAACGTATCATTACCCAAAAGTGGCTGGCTATTTACCCGGATTCTTTTGAAGCTTGGACTGAATTCAGACGTACAGGCTACCCCCGCTTATTCCCGGTAGTGTATAACCTGAGCGGCGGACTCATTGATACCGAAACGCAGATACGCCGCTTGCCATTCACCCGCAAAGAGTATAACACCAATGGTGAAGAGGTAAAGAAAGCCATCCGATACCTCAAAGGAGCCGATACCGGAGGAACCCGTCTATGGTGGGATATAGCGGAAAAAGGTAACTTTCCATCAGAAAATGAAAAAAAGTAGATACTCCGTTTAGTACGCTCTTGTTGTCATCTGTATTACATAGGAAGCAAGGTCTGAAGCTTTGCCTGTAATTAAACCTAATGTAATATGTTATGAAAAAACATTTAAACGAAAGCGTAAAGGGATCTTTCAAATGGTTACCTTTGCTAAAGGGCGGAGCGCTCTTATTTTGTCTATCAATGATTGCATCGCCAATGCATGCTGACACGGCGACAGAAAATGTTGCTGCAAATGTTGTCCAACAAAACTCTACAATCAAAGGATCGGTCAAAGATTCACAAGGAAACCCCATTATTGGAGCTAACGTTTTGGTTAACGGTACTACCAATGGAGTAATCACCGATCTGGATGGTGCCTTCTCATTGACCGGTGTTCCCAAAGATGCTACTATCGCAATATCCTATATCGGATATAAAACACAGAACATCCCGGTAAAGAACCGGACCTCCTTCAATATAATAATGGAGGATGACTCTGAGATTTTGGGTGAAGTCGTAGTTACCGCCATGGGTATCAAAAGACAATCTGAGACACTGACTTATTCGGCACAGACGGTTGGTGGTAAAGATGTGAACGACATCAAGAGCATCAATATGATTAACTCTCTGCAAGGTAAAAGTGCCGGTTTGTCCATTACCCCCAACTCTACCGGTGCAGGTGGTTCTTCCAAAATCCTGTTCCGTGGAAACAAGTCAATCAGTGGTAACAACCAGCCCCTTATCGTAGTAGATGGTGTTCCGATGATGATGAACATTACAAGTTCACAAGTAGATAGTAACTATGGAGGTCAGCGCGACGGTGGTGATGCCATGTCCGGCATCAATCCGGATGACATTGCACAAATGACATTGCTGAAAGGTCCGTCGGCAGCAGCTCTTTACGGTGCTGTGGCAGCCAACGGTGCCATCATGATTACTACCAAATCGGCACAGTCGGGCAAAGTATCCATCAACGTATCCAGCAATACAACCATAGAAAACCCGATGATACTACCCGAATTCCAAAACACATACGGTATGAGCGATAACGGTACTTTCAGCTGGGGAGAAAAACTAAGCAAGTCAGCGCCCAATTACGCAAAAGAGTTCTTCCGTACAGGTCTTACCACCAATAACTCAATCGCTTTGAGCGGCGGCAACGAAAATATTCAGGCTTACTTTTCATACGCCAATGTCTATTCAAAAGGTGTAACACCGGAAAATGATTATCGCAGCCACAACCTGAATGCGAAAGTAGGATTCAATGTCCTGAAAACCATTCATGTGGACTTCTCATCCAAATTTACCAACCAGCACATAGCCAATCAACCCGCCTCGGGTTATTTGTGGAATCCGCTGACCGGTGCCTATCTCTTTCCTAGAGGTGAAGACTGGAACGGCTACAAAAATCAGTATGAAGTCTATGACAACGAACGCGCATGTTATGTACAAAACTGGACGAATGTGAAGCAACAACAATTCGGTAACCCCTATTGGATGTTGAACCGACAGACTCCTGTAACCGACCGTAACCGTTATGAATTCGGCGGCAACATCAAATGGGATATCACTCCCGACTTGAACGTACAAGGCCGCATGCGTTACGAGCGTGGCGAAGAACATTTCGTACACAATGCATACGCATCCAGTGTAGGTAACTTATATCCGATGGGCCGTATGAAAGACAATCGCTACTTCAGCGACCAGCTCTACGGTGACTTCCTGGTTAGCTACAACCATAAGTTCAATGAAATATCTCTTTCAGCAACAGCCGGTTCCAGTTTCACAAAAACCAAGACTGCACATGTTGACCTTTGGGGTGAAGGATCTATCTTTACCAGCCCCGGTGCCGGTAATATCTATTATCCCAACATCTTTACTCCTAACAATTACTACGGTAATATGTCAACCGTAAGCAAAGACGACAATTGGATAACCAATAAACGATTGAATTCCATATTCGCCACTGCCCAGGTTGGTTATCATGATGGCCTGTTCCTCGATGTAACCGCACGTAATGACTGGTCTTCCGCCTTGGCTTATACAGAAAGCGTATCCTTCTTCTACCCGTCGGTAGGTGTAAGTGCCCTGCTCAACAAGTTCATCAACATGGGTAAAAATGTTGATTTGTTCAAATTCCGCGCAAGCTACTCTATAGTAGGTAATGACGTGCCTGTTTATGTAACCAATCTTTTATATACCTTAGGTTCTCAGGGTGCCATCACTCCGCCAGAGAAAGCACCATTCAGAACTTTAAAACCTGAAAAGACCAATTCATTGGAAATAGGTTTCGACGGAACATTCTTCCAGAACAGATTCAACTTAGGTATTACTTATTATAAGACGAACACTAAAAACCAGTTTTTCACCATTGCCGCTCCTTACGAATCAGGGTTAAGAAACCGCTATGTCAATGCAGGAGATGTACAGAACCAAGGTATAGAAGTTACAGCCGGATGGTTTGAACAGTTTACAGACAACTTCAGCTGGAGCACCAATATCAATTTCGCTTACAATAAGAATGAGATCATGAAACTGGTGGATGATCTTCCGAACGGACTGACATTAACCGATTTCGGCGGCGCTAAAGTCATCTTGAAAAAAGGTGGAGAATACGGTGATTTATATGTACGCCACATCATGCGCGATGATAACGGAAAACCCTTGCAAAACGAGAAAGGAGAACCCATTGTCAGCGGTGACTCATCTGAAGAACTCAACTATGCAGGCAACATGAATGCCAAAGTTAACATGGGATGGAGCAATACATTCCGCTACAAAGATTTTACCTTGTCATTCTTGATTGATGCCAAATTGGGAGGAAAAGTTCTCGCCATGACCGAAGCCGCATTAGACGGTTGGGGAGTTTCCAAACGTTCAGGCGATGCACGTGATGCCGGAGGCTTAACGGTAGACGGAGTAAAATTTGACGCTGAGAAATATTATCGCACCACAGGTAATAACAACTTCAACAGTCCATACGCCGTAGAAAACTATGTTTATAATGCCACTAACATCCGTTTGCGTGAAATGACTTTCGGCTATACGTTCCGTAACTTGTTCGGATTTGGCAAGAATTTGACTGCCGCCCTCATCGGACGCAACTTGTTCTTCTTCTATAAAGACGCTCCTATGGACCCGGATGTATCAGCAGGTATAACCAATGGTATGCAAGGCGCTGATATGTTTGCCTTACCTACAGCACGCAGTTTTGGACTTAATTTGAAACTTAACTTCTAATACCTACGATAATGAAACCAACAATTATTTTAAAATATACCTTATTGACTGCATTTGCCGCCTTTGGAGCGAATGTTATCACCTCATGTACTGATAACTTTGAAAGTCTGAACACCAGCAACATCCAGGTGAACCCGGCAGACTTGCCCTTTGCGGCACAGTGTACTGAGCCAATGACTTACTGTTATCCTCCACAACAGAATATGTTCCAGTTTTGGACTAACCTAACGATTGACCTTTATGGTGGATTTTTTATGACTCCCAACGGTAATTTCACGAACGGAGACATGGGTGAAAATAGAGGACATAGTGGTGGTATGTACGAAAACTACTACTTACATATCTTTAATAACACACGCCGCATCATTGCACAATGCGACGTAGATGGCAACAAAGGTCTGGCAGGTGTAATGCGCGTCGTACAAGCCTACGGAACCCTGATGACAACGGATGCTTACGGTCCGCTACCATATAGTTCCATCCTCCAGAATAAGAACGAAGCTTACTACGAATTTGACAGTCAAAAGGATTTGTATAAGGCTATGTTCAATGATTTGAATCAAGCCATGATAGATATCAAAGCCATGAGCGCCGATGAAATAGTAAAGCTGAAAACCTTTGACTGTTGGTGTAACGGAGATACCGAACTATGGATAAAGATTGCCAATACTATGAAGCTTCGTATGGCTTTACGGCTCTCTAAACGGGAAGCTGAAGCCGGTACTGACATGAATTTAAAGGCAATGGCTACAGAAGCAGCCACAAACACCCTGGCTACCGTAAACAAGGACATCTTAATAAGTAAAGGCTTAGAAAATGAAATGTGGCTGATGTTTGCATGGGGGGATTGTGGATTCAATGCTAATTTAGTAACCCTAATGAGTGGTATGAAAGACCCGAGACAACCGTTGTATATGACTAAAAACACAGGAGATGTTAAAGATAAGAACGGCAGCACAGTAGTAGTACCTAAAAATACTCAGTATCTTGGAATCCGCTTTGCCAGCGGTCTGCCTGCCAAACCAAACGATTGGGGCAACTTCTCCGGTTGGATTCAAGGTAACGGAGGTTCTTCTTACTCCATGCCATTGCCAATCATGAAAGCCGCTGAATCATACTTCTTATTGGCAGAAGCTAAGTTAAGATGGGATATCGGCACCGAAAGTGTGAAAGATTTATACGAAAAGGGTATTCGGGTTTCTGCAGAAAACGAGTTAGCTTATAGAGGTGACTATTCAGGAGTAAAAAAATATGAAGATGGAGCGATTGACGCCTATATCAATGGCACTACCACTCAAATTGACTTTGTAGATCCGGTAACCTCTACTTTGAGCACGCCTGCCGTAAATAAACTAAGTGTAAAATGGGATGAGGCTGCCACCAATGAACAAAAGCTTGAACGCATCATTACCCAAAAGTGGCTTGCGCTATTCCCATTGTCAACTGAGGCATGGGCGGAACAGCGCCGTACAGGCTATCCGCATTTCCTCCCTCCATTTGTAAACGAGAGTAATGGAGGTGTAGAAACGGCAGAAGGTGTACGCCGAGTTATCTATAGCAGCCAAGCTTATGACGCCAATGCCAAAGGACTGGAAACTGGACTTAAACTTTTGGATGCTGAGAATTCGAGCAAATATGGTATCTCCGGAGATAAAGGCGGAACGCACCTGTGGTGGGACAATGCTGATAAAGGCAACTTCTAACACTGCGAAACTCATTATTTAACCTGACCAATTAAGTTGAATAAGCGTATCTCAATCGTACGGTTGAGATACGCTTCATATATATCAGGCATTATGTATAAACGAATCTATCACATCATGATAAATTACAAGAAAAATCTAACCCTATTAGCGGTCACTCTATTTATGTGTAGCAATCTTGTGGCACAAGAACAGGACATTGATTTAAACACACAAAGGTCAGAATCTCAAGATATTCTTATGGTTCCCGGCAAAGTTATAGATCACAAAGGATTGATTATTAATCCCACCCCTCACAATATTAAACTTGTGGAAGGCGGCAAGCTTGATATATCAAAAGGCATCAACCTAAAGGATATACAAGGAAAATTCTCTTCTGACCTAGGATTTGCGAATCTTAGTAAAAGAGGAACAAAACTTATGATCGACTTTGGAGAAAAGGTTTCGCTCAAATCGGGAGTAAAAAGCATTTCAGGCGCATATTCAATCAGCATTGACGGAAAAGGTATATCCATTATCGGATATGATGAAAAGGGTGCTTTCTACGGAATACAGACTCTTCGCCAAATAATGAAAAGTCCCATTTCAGCAAACAACAAACTGCCGCATTTAAAAATCAATGATTACCCCGATCTTCCGTATAGAGGGGTTGTAGAAGGATTTTATGGTACACCTTGGTCGCACCAAGTAAGGCTATCGCTTATAGACTTTTACGGTCAATTCAAAATGAATTACTACTTGTATGGTCCAAAAGATGACCCCTATCACAGTTGTCCCAACTGGCGTCTCCCCTATCCCGAAAAAGAAGCCGAAAGTATCAAAGAACTGGTGACTGCCTGTAATCGTAATCGAGTAGACTTTGTATGGGCCATTCATCCGGGACAGGATATCAAGTGGAATGATACCGACTACAATAATCTGGTTCATAAATTCAACCTGATGTATGATCTCGGTGTACATTCGTTCGCCATCTTTTTTGACGATATCGAAGGCGAAGGTACAAACCCAACGAAACAGACCGAGTTGCTGAACAGGTTGAATAGAGACTTTGTGAAAGCAAAAGGGGATGTGTCCCCTCTCATTGTTTGTCCGACAGACTATTCCAAACTTTGGGCAAACCCCACCCCACAAGGAAGCCTGAGCATATATGGTAATACTCTGGATCCCTCAATCAATGTATTTTGGACTGGCGATGTTGTGTGCAGCGATCTTACCAAAGAGACAATGGACTGGGTAAACTCCCGAATCAAACGCCCCGCACTATATTGGTGGAACTTCCCCGTTACCGACTATGCACGTCATATCATCATGCAAGGTCCTGCCTATGGTCTCGACACCTCGCTCACCTCAAATGACCTTTGCGGATTAATCAGCAATCCGATGGAACACGGTGAAGCCTCCAAGCTGGCACTTTACGGCGTAGCCGATTATGCTTGGAACATAGCGGGATACAACCCTATCGACAACTGGGAACGCGGCATTGCCGAACTCACCCCTGAAGCAAAAGAAGCGTACAGAACTTTTGCCATTCATTCGTGTGATACGGAAACCGGATACCGGAGAGCTGAATCGTGGGAAACAGAGACGTTCAGAATAAATAGCTACACTAAAGAAGAATTCAACAACCTGCAAAGAGAGTTTGAAAAAATAGAAAAGGCTCCCGCAGAGATGGAAGATAAATGTGCAAATAAGATACTCCTTAATGAACTTCGTCCCTGGCTCGTGGAGTTTGGCAAACTCGGTACCAGAGGAAAGAAAGTGTTGGACTTGATAGAGCTTTACACGAAAGCTGACAATACAACATTCTGGACTGCATACATTAATAATCTGATGACGGAAGAAGACCGTAAAGCATTCAATGCCCACAAATCCGGTACAATGAAAATGCAATCGTTCTATGAAAATGCAATGGACGATTTATTGAAAAAGTTCTATGTAAAACTGACGGGAGAGCTTCCTCTTTCTTACAGGGCAATAGGTTCATTCAAAAACCTCAGTACTATTCAGAGCAAACTGATGTTTGACAATGACACTACTACATTCTACACTTCGGGCACTTCGCAGGACAACCAGAGCTGGATTGGCGCTGATCTCGGCAATGCAAAAGAGATTTCCGAAATTTCCATTCTGCAAGGCAGGAATTCGGAGGACGATGTAGATTACTTTGACAACGCTCTAGTAGAGTATTCGGAAGACGGAAAAAGCTGGACTGCACTTACTGACAGCCTCCAAAAACAGTATGTAATAAACTGGAGCGGGACTCCCGTGAAAGCCCGATATGTCCGGCTAAAGAGACTTTCATCAACAAAGAGTAACTGGGCTGCTGTCCGCTCATTTGAAATAAATCCGATAAAAGTGAAGAACCTGAACTTTCACATTGAGGCTGACGACTTAGAAAAGGCTCTCTTGGCATTTGATAAAAATCCTTCTACTTCGTACATCAACAATGGTGTTTTATCCTTCACGCTTCCCAAAGATATTTCAGGATGCACTCTGTTACTCAAACCGAATTCATCAAAAGGACCTTTAAAGCTACTTCAATATTCCTCTGATCATAAATTGCTGGCAGAAACAACACTAAGCACTCCTTTCATAAAAGTAGATTTTGCAAAGGGAACAGAGAAAGTTGAAATTGATGGAGCTATAGAGATATTTGAAATTATCTTTATTCCTTCTTAACTTCATTCCAAGGAATAACCAACTCATATTCAAATGGAAAGGGCTTTCCGTTTGAATATGAGTTGCTCTTTTAATATAGAGTGTAATTCTTTACTTGCTCCCAGTAATTCTCTAACTTCTCGGCTTCCGATGTCGTTATTTGGATGATAGCACCATGCTTGGGAGCTGTAAAATTAGTAGTTTTCATTACTCCCTCGTTAAAACGCCCCAAATTTTTGAAGTTAACAAAATCTGAGGTTTCGATAAAAGCAAAGTTATGAGGATTTACGCTATAAACGTCGTACATCAACACCCATTTGTCTTCACCAATTCGTTTCCATACGTTGGGAGCTTCGCATGCTTTCGGTTCATAGTCATACCAACGGGGATCGAACTCAAAATTTCCGTTAGCTCTATCCGAAACAGCGTGTTTTATGCCCGCAGGTCCATCATGGGCTACATAAAACAAGTGATATTTATCACCGACCTTGGTAATGTCTCCGTCAATAGCCGAAACTTTCTCATTGGGATACTCAAACAGAATTTGAGGCAAGGTTTCAATGGTATCAAAGTCATCGTTTACGTATACATAGTATAATTTATTCGCCTCGTTCTTAAAGCGCATAGTGAAATATATCATCAATTTGCCTTTGTGTTCATCATAAGTCACCTCAGGTGCCCATGCACAACCTATCTCACTCATGGCAGCTGACATTTGATCAAAACGAATATTAGTACGTTTCCAGTTTATCAAATCCCATGATTTCATCAATACCAGTCCACGGTTATTACCCCAACCATATACTTTACCATCACGCTCCCATTCAGTCTCACGGTAACCATCCCTCTTAGCAAAGACATGCAAGTCGGTCATAGCCAAATAAAAAGCGCCATCGGGTCCACGATAGATGTGTGGGTCGCGAATTCCCTTTTGATAGGCGATTGTATCTCCGGCCATTACAGGTTTACCATCATTTAATGCAGTAAATGTATACCCATCGTGACTGACAGCCATATAAAGACCATGCGTTTCATCCTTGTGACAAACCATCAAATAAGCACTCATATCTTTCTCTTGAGGAATGGCGTTACGGTAACGGAACCGACTAAAATCTGCACCTCCCTTACCGGCAGAAAGTAAACCGATGCGCAAGGCATAAAAGCCTTTATAATTATTATGATGCAATGATGATACATTTAGGTTTTCGACTAATGTAATCCATTCGGTACCCTCTTTACTGACTTGTATTCTTATCCTGTTTCCTTGATTTTGGATTTTGGCTATGAACTTCTTACCTATTTTATTGGGTACTTCAAACTTATTTTCAGCATCCCGGTAAATAGTGAATTTCTTTCCATCGGATGTTATACCTGAATAGGCTTTTTCGTTATAGAATAAGACAAGCCCAGCTACATTCCCTACACCGACATTGACTGTGACCTGTGTTTCATAATTCTTATCTTCAACGGTAGTCAGCAGCAGACGGGCATTGGCAGGAGTATTTCCTTTTGCCTTCACCATCAAAGTTTGATTAATAAAGTTCAGAGAGGCAGGAGCATATTCCTGCCAAAAGGTCCATTGCAGTCCTAATTGGGGTCTATCAAAATCATCTGATAATTGCAATCCGTGTTTTATCTTCTGTGAGACTTTTATAGGCTTAGCAGTCGATTTCGTGCGATACCATCCATCAGAAGTCCATTCGATAGGTTCTATTAGAGTAGAACGCCCCAAGGTATGATAACCTTTAGCATAAGCATGATATATTATCCACCAATTTCCATTCACATCGTCAATCAATGTACCGTGTCCTTTCGACCACCAGTTGTCTGTTGAGCTATAAGTATGCACTATCGGATTATAAGGAGAGTTTTCCCAAGGTCCAAGAATACTCTTTGAACGAGCGGCAACAACCATGTGACTAGTTGCCGGACCAGCTGTTCCTCCTTGTGCGGAAGTCAGATAATAATAGCCATTGTGATAGTTCAACTTCGGTGATTCTAAACACATGCATTCCGTTTCCCATTGCTCCGGATATTTCCATCCATCATATACTTGCTTCTTTTCTCCAATAGTAGCAAGCCCATCTTCTGTCAGCTGAATTACCTCTCCTTCATTGACATATAGATAACGGTTGCCATTCTCATCAGTTATATGTCCAGGGTCAATGCCACTAACTTTCAAATCAACTGGTTTACTCCACGGACCTTTGATGTCAGTTGCCCATATCACCCAGTTGGTTCCTGCCGCCGGATAATAAATATAGTATTTGCCTTTATATTTCAATAAATCGGGTGCCATAGCGGAACCTTCATATTCAGGCATTGCACGACAAATCGGTTCCCAATTTATCAAATCCCTCGAATGCCAGATAAGAAAACCAGGTGCATAATAAAAAGGAGAATGAGTCATGTAATAGTCTTCTCCTTCACGCATAACCGTAGGATCGGGATAATCACCTGGCAGAATTGCTTTGGGATAGTCTTGTGCTGCCAGTGTGGTTATAATGGTAAAGACATAAGTAATCAATAATATTTTCTTCATATTTAATATTTTATCATTTTGAGAACAGTGATACAAAATAAGCAATAAATAGGAGTTAGCTTCTAATTGAAGCAATAACTCCTATTTATTATTATAAAGATTAACCGATACTTCTCAATAAGTCAATCACTATTGAGTAATTAATTTACCAATCCGGATTCTGCAATAAATTACCATTGAGACGTATTTCATCTGTAGGTATTGGCTGCAAATAATCTTTCTGTTTGAATTGGCGGTCTACTATAGTACTACCAATAACGCATCCCGGCTCCATTGGAGTTAAACCGGCATATTCAGGAAAGTCTACACGTTCTTGCAAAATAACCGCAGTTGGGAATGCCTCAGCACTATACACAGGTTTATTATCAATAGGACTTATTAAAGTCTTGATGTAAGAGTCTTTACCTTTGTAAGAAAGATAAATACCGCATGTTGGTTGGCCAGAAAGAGTTTTCTCTGCTATTCCCCATCGGCAAAGATCGTTAAAGCGTAATCTTTCGGCATATAATTCGCAAGCACGTTCGCGACGTATTTCACCTAACATAGTAAGATGTCCATATCCTTTTTCATCGGCTATGCGATTGGCTCCGGCAAGTAAAGCAGTATTCAGTGGTGCTACTCCCGCACGTTCACGAACTTTATTGATAGACTTATTCAAATCGTCATCAGAAATTTCTCCATTGCCCAATTCACAGACTGCTTCAGCATAAGTTAGATACATTTCTGCCAAGCGAATATGCATACAGTCCGGAGCTTCAGCACCATTGGTTTTAACGCTAGCCATTTCTGTACGATACTTACGGCTTCCGACACTACCTCCGGCCAGAGAACGATAATTAGGTACATTCATATATGTACCAGGAGCTAAAGTAGTTATATCAGTACTATAATTAGCACCGGAACCATACATACCATATCCCCAACTCCAAGAGAACTCTTCTTTCCAATCCGTTTTAGCAGCATTCTGTACAGCGCGAAAACGCCAGTCACGATTTTTCATCTCGGACATAAAGTCAGTATAGCCTTGAAACAAGGGAGAGAGATGAACCGGTAGACCATCAGTACAAAGGTACATATCGGCTAATTTACGTGTCATACCTGCATACCAAGTATGAGTAAAGAACAACTTGGACGGACGATTTGTAGCATCATATACCGAACGAAAAATAGATTCTTTATTGGTACTCTTATCCATACCAGCAGGATTGGAGTCGCCACCTTCCAAATTAAAGAGATAGTAATAACTACAATGCGCATACATATCATCATTGCCAGTACCTTTCACTGTTTCAACCCCTTTCCATAGGGCGAAAGCATTATTTTCCATAACTTCCTTCGACAAGTTCTTTGCCATAGTCAATAAACTCTCCACAGAAGGATATCCCTCCGGTTTGTGGGTACCGGCACCGAATTTTGTTCCGTCACCGTCTGTCTTCTCTCCAACATATTTATCCCAAGTACCAGCATAAAGGCATACACGAGCTTTGAAAGCTTTGGCTGCCTCCAAAGTTACTTGCCCATCATTAGAGGTACTTGCAACGGTAGTCCCTGCCAATTTAACGATAGTTGCATCCAAATCATCAAGAACCTGTTTGATAACCTCATAACGGGATGCACGTTTACCCTGTAAGATTGCAGCATCGTTCGTATCAGGTGATTTAGTAGCTATAATCACACCACCATATCGCTGTACCAGAAAAAAATGATGCCATGCACGGAAGAAATACGCCTGCCCTATTGAACCCGCAATCTCATCTTGATTGGTATATTTCTCACCCTTTGCAATCAAATCGTTGCAACGGCGTATCCATCTATATACAGTAGTATAATAAGTATCGGAAGTCGGAGTAGAACCTAGACCCGTGCTACCGCCTCCTGTATCTGTTCCACCGTCAAAACCCAAACCTTCTATTACTCCCTTATTAGCATCAGCTACTTCCCATGCAAAAATATCTTCATGCAATTTCAAGGCAGCAGCAACAAAATCACTCTTTTTATTGAAGTAGATGGCTTCTGTTTGTTGGTCGAGCGGATCCAAATCCAGGAAGTTGCTGCAACCGGTTGTCAACAATGCACCAGCCAACAATGCTATAAATATATTATTCTTTTTCATAATCGTTCTTTATTTGATGGTTAATTAGAATGTCAAGTCAATACCAAATGACAGTGTACGTGCAAATACATCCATATTTCCTGAATTAGTCGCTGCTTTACTTTCCGGATCGAAACCGTCCTTCACATTAGAGAATTCAAAAAGATTATCAGCGGAAACATAGACACGGAGATTTTCTACACCTACTTTAGAAAGCAAAGTCTTAGGAATAGTATAGCCCAAACAAACATTCTTGGCACGTACATACCAACTGTTCACGACATTAATATCATTGTATTGTTTGTAGTTCCAGTCATTCCGTTTGCCACCCATCCAACCACACATAATGGGATAACGAGCATTTGGATTCTCAGGTGTCCATGTATTTCCCCAGAAGGTTTCATTCTGGTTGGTATAAATAGCATTGAATGGACTTCCTAACCAACCTTCACGCAACACATACATCTGTCCGACACCTTGCAGGAACATGGAGAAATCGAATCCTTTGTATTTTGCTCCCAAGTTGATACCAAATTCATAGTGAGGATTAGCATCACCAAAATATACAAGGTCATCCGTGGTAATTCTACCATCTTTATCAACATCCACACGACGTACACAGCCTGGTATCAACTGATCTGCCGAACCTTGTACAGGGTGAATACCTCCACTTTTCTTCGTTATCTCCTGATAGTAAGCATTAACTTCAGCATCATTCTGCAAATAGCCATCAGTCTTATATACGTAAATGGCATTCAACGGTTTTCCTTCTTGCCATGCAGTACCACCCACCTTATTATTAAGTCCCACACTATGTACAGCGGCACCGTTATAGTTTGTCACTTTGGTTTTGGCATCTGCCAATGTGAAGCCTACATTATATTGAAAATCCCGACCTATTCTATCCTGCCATTGTAGGTTTAATTCCCAACCATTGGCGCGGAAACCTCCGTCATTTGTTTTAGGAGCACCGGCACCTAAAGTTGCAGGATAGGTAATTGAAATCAACATATCATTATTCTTTCGTACATAGTACTCGAATGTTCCGGACAAACGGTTATTAAGAGTAGCAAAATCAAGACCGAAGTTCAAGGTACTGACACGTTCCCAAGTACGATTTCTGGAAGACATACCGTCAATCCATGCTGTACTAACTTTCTGACCATTGTAACCCAGGATGGTGTTTCCTTGTTTAATAGTCGAAATGTAGTCATAATCTCCGATACCGGTCTGTGAACCAGCCTCTCCATACGAAGCACGGAGTTTCAAGTTATCGAAGATACCCTTTTCCTTTAAGAAAGTGAATTCAGAGAGACGAATACCTCCCGATACACCAAGGAAGTTTGCCCAACGATTATCTTTGTAGAACTTGGAAGAACCGTCACGACGGAAAAGACCTTCTAATAAATAAATACCTTTATAATCATAATTCAGACGACCGATATATGAAACCGTACCATTGTGATTACTGCCACCTGTAGCTTCCGAAGTAGCTACATCACCAGTATTAATATCATCCAATTCATCATTCAGCATATTTTTACGGAAGTTATACATCTTCTTGTATTCAGTCTTCTCCGCTGTCATACCAAACATAGCTGCTACATTATGGTTACCAAACAAACGAGTATAATTAAGGAAACCGCCATAAGTCTGATAGAATGCATCTTCAAAAGTATTCTTTACCCAGCAGTCCTTATCGGCAGAAGATTTATAAGGTTCGCCAGTCGTTGCGCCTGCTACTGGAGTTCCGTTTTTAGATTCTCCTGCCCAGTCATAGTTTGTAACCCTCGTCTGACGTTCCAACTTCAAGTGCTTACGGATACGGAAGTTTGCATTGGTACTGAATGAAAGCCCTTGTGTTATCTTACCCAAGTCTATCGTCAGTTTACCACCTAAACGAAGTATCTCTTCCGTATCATTAGTACGACCACCTTCTATCAATTGAGAAAGCACATTGCGTTCTCCTGAGAAAGTATCGTAAAATTGTCCGAATTCATTATATAACGGGAAAAGATAGAAGTCCTGTACTCCTTGTCCAATACCCTGCGTAGGAGTACTTACCGTTCTCTTGTCATAAGACAAATTAAACTCCGTCTTGATGTACTTACTCAGTTGATAATCAATATTGGAACGGAAATTATATTTATGTTGACCATCAAACACAACCTTTTCCAAAGAACGGTCCTTAGAATAACCTAATGAAGTAACCGCTCTCAATTTTTCATTACCACCACTAATGGTAATATTATGATTTTGCCCCCAAGTGGTTCCATAAATAGCATCAAATACATCAACCGATGGGTCAAGGTGTCTCCACATCGCATTCTCCACGCCTTCATAAATCTGACCTTGTGCTACGGTTCTCCATGAATTTTCAGACCACATCCACCATTGCGGAGTTTTGTCCTCGCGAGCCAATGCATCATTCTCAGTAGCATGAATAAACATATTAGCCCAAGTTACACCATCAGCAATAGGAAAACGCTTACCCGGAATATTAGCATGTACACTACCATTATAAGTTACATTAACTTTACCCTCTTTAGCACGTTTAGTAGTTACCAATATTACACCCGCACCTGCTTTATTACCATAGATGGCTGCCGAAGCATCTTTCAATACAGATACACTTTCAATGTCACTGGGATTCATTTGAGAAAGTTCCCACATATAAGCTTCCACTCCATCTATCAAAACCAAGGGATTGGCATCCTTATTAACAGACATACCACCACGCAAAGAAATAGAGGTATTTTCATTACCCGGACGTGAAGAAGAGCGTGTAATAGTAAGCCCCGGAATAGTTCCCTGTAAAGCAGCTGCAACTGAAGTTGTAGCTTTACCTTTTAGCACTTCATCACCTCTAACCTGAGATACAGAACCAGATAAAGTAGCCTTCTTTTGAGTACCATAACCTACAACTATCACTTCATCCAACAGTTCACTATCTTCTTTCAGCGTTACGTTGATATTTGCTTTTCCCTTTAAAGCAATTTCCTGTGTCTGGTAACCAATATAAGAAATCACAAGAGTCGCATTGGGCGAAGCACTGACCGAAAAGTTACCATTCATATCGGAGATAACCCCTACACTTGTACCTTTCACCAGAATACTAGCGCCAATAATAGGTTCATCATTGGCATCTACAATTAGTCCCTTCACATTACCAGTCTGCAAAACAGTCTGTACCTCATTCACATCTGCAAAAGCTGTTTGCGGACTACCTGCAAAAAGAATGGAAGCCATCGCTGTAGAGAACAATATTCTCTTCGATGAGAATCTTAGAAAATCATTCTTCATAAAATTACAATTTAAAATTAACATGATCTCGTTATTACTATTTCATTATATACATTGTGCTATAAACTCACGTATTTCTTTACGGCCAGTAAACAAATGGTTTTCTATTGTACGGAAAGATAAATTAAGTTCCGAAGAAATTTCTTGAATAGATTTATCCTCGAAACGGCTCATAACATATACTTCACGGCGACGAAGAGGTAATAATGCCATTCGAGCTTTTTCCTGATTCAATAAATCATTTGCGATAATCCGACTTTCCGTTTCATTACTACTATGCTCCACTGTATCATACATATACGAAGTCATCTCTTGCTTCCTATAATAGCGGCGTATATAGTCAGTCACCAAATTACGAGCTATCGTGAAAATGAAATGCTTTACTGTTTCAGGACGCAACATCTGGTTATAGTCCATCAGGCGAAGAAATACATCTTGGGATAAGTCTTCGGCCTCCTCTTTACTATTTATCTTATAATAGATGTATTGATAAACCGATTGATGATAATCAGTATAAGATTCAGCTATCAGCGGAGTGGATGTTATCGAATTGTCTTTCATGTTTCAGACCTTGGTTAATGGTTTTACGTTTGCTTAACAATGGCAAATATAGAAGGTAAAAAGTAGAAATCATGCTTTTATTGTAGCTAACAAATCTCATCTAATTTGCTTAGACCACAAGAATATTAAAACGCTATATATTAGCGCTTTAATAATTTAAGACTCATAGTATCAATTAATAATTTGAGACTCTAAAGAAGTTATTCGTTACTTTTCCCAATGTTGCGAACATATTCATTAGGAGTTATTCCGGTAGCTTTCTTAAAAGAACGGAAGAAAGAAGCTCGGGAGCTGAAACCACATAATTCGGCAAGAGCACTTAAAGTGTATTTGGCATATTCATCTTTCTCGACTAGGCGTTTGAACTCTGCAATACGGTAGTCGTTAATATAATCATAATAACTGCGGTTAAGGTATTGATTGAATAGATAAGACAACGTATGAGCTGTTGTATGTAGCATCCCAGCCAAATCAGCAACCTTCAAATCCTGATTAGTATAGGATTTCTTTTCATTCATAAGAATTTCCAGTTGTTCTACCAGATGCTTGCATTCCTCAGTGCTGACTTTAATCGTTTTATATTTCTCTTCAGTAGCCGGTCGTTCGCCAACAGGATTTTCAGTTTCAGGCATTTCTACCGATACCTCAGCAACTGGAATCTTACTTGTGCTGCTATTTGAACTCTTTCTGCGTTGCATGAAATACCAACCCAAACCACCCAATAACAGAATAAAAGCAATTCCCACACCAGACCATGCCTCAAAAAACGAAGCTATCCTGACAATAAGCCGGAATTCAGACTCCGGTTGCCCCATCAGTCGCACTCTGAAAGTATAGATGCCGGAAGAAAGATTGTAATAGGTTACATCCGATGTTCCGGTCATAGCTATCCAGTTATCATCTTCACCATCCAACTGATATTCGTATGACATATAACTGGGAGAAGTATAAGAAAAATCAGAGAAGCAGAAAGTGATGTTCTTTTGTGATGCCTCCAGAGAAATCTCCGATTCATTATCGGACAGTTTGGTTATCGAATAAACAGAAGGCTTTCCATTGACATAGACATCGGTTATCTTTACAGGATAAAAACATTTATTCTCCCGTTCCATCCGAGTGACATCAAGATACAGTAGTCCACGCGTATTACCAAACCATATTCCACCTGCTTCGTCATACACCGGAGGACAAAGTGTAAAGGTAGAGCTAGGAATACCATCTACAAAGTTATAAGGTACGAAATTATCTTTCTTATCATAGCGGAATAGTCCGTTGCTGGTTCCCATCCACAGCCAATTTTCTTTATCTTCAATAATGAATAGTCCATCTCTACCTTCCAAAGGAGTGCCCGGCTGCAAATAATGGAAACTATTCAAAGATAAGTCTGATATAAAAAGAGCTCCTTTATCGGGGAAGAAGTAAAGAGTATGCTTAGAGTCTTCATAGATCACACGAATCTTCTCTTTTTGAATAAAACCATCGGGAAAAATGTCTGTACGCAGTTTGGAAGAAGAAGGGTCCCAAATACACATACCATTTTCAGTACACACCCATCCTTTGCCGGTAGAGTCGAAATGGATTTCATATACATTACCTTCGGGTAACTTAGAATTACCACTGTTGTAATATGCCACTTGCTTGCCGTCTTTATAACAATACACCCCTGCTGAAGTACCGATCCACAATTGTCTGTTAGTATCTTCCGTAATGCAAAAGATATGTCCTTTCTGGAAAGGAAGCGGTTCATCAGGAGCAAAGTCACGCAAAGCAAGAGTTACGGGATTCAGAACATACATGCCTCCCCCATAGGTGCCTATATAGTATTCACCCTGATAGAATCGAGTACAAAAAACCATGCTTGAACGCATCTGAGGAGTTTTAAAACTCTTGAAACGTCGTTTTTGTTCGTCAATATAGAACAGTCCATCACGTGAGCCGATCAGCTTTTCGTGTTCACGAATAGCAATGGAACGAATAGGGACATCTTTTGAATCAAAGAAAGGAGGAAAGGCATAAGTTGAAAATAAATCATTCTGATAGAGAGTGTAGTCAAGACCATACTGATAAAAGCCTACCCATATAATGCCTTCACGATCTACTAGAAGGGAGTAAATAGAGTTCGAACGCAGTCCCTCGTCATTACCGGTTTCGTGACGGAAAGAGCGGATAATCTCCTTCCGGTCAGTTGAAATGAAGTGAACACCATTTCCATCGGTACCGACATAAAGTGTATTCTTTCCGTCACCGGACAAAGAAGAAATAACGTTGCAACCTACATTGACAAAATGACTGAATTGGGAGGTACGAGTATCGAAAGATATAATACCCTGATCCATAGTACCTAGATAGAGCATAGTACCAAGCCTGGTAATATGGTTGAAGGCGCAAATGTTCTTGTCTCCTTTTATATTATGATATGCCGCTATTTTACGGTCGGATATAGACAGTGAATAAAGTCCGTTTCCGGTTGTCATCCACAGCAGGTTACCTTCTCCCTTACATACCCCTGTTACAGTATTCGCAGCAGAAAATGCATTCTTATCCAGAAGCACTTGCTCCAACTTGCCTGCCTGATAGATGAAAAGTCCTTTTTCCGTACCAATATATAATGTATTATTATCTTCTAAAAGAGAATATACCTGGCAGTCGAGCTTTTCAGGAACAATGCGTACTAATGTATCTTGTCTTTTGTCCAAACGCCAAAGTCCCATACCGTTTCCCATCCATATCTGCCCATCGGACATGCCGGTTATGGCGTTGATGCGTTTCAACTTTTCGTTAGTACCGGATATCTGATAGTGCTTGATATGTACACCGTCAAAACGTTCAAGCGAACTTCCCGTACCGAGCCATACATATCCATCTGTATCTTTATAAATCACATTGACCAACAAATCAGAAAGCCCATCCGCCACAGACAATCCCCGAAAGGCATACGAATCGGAGTAAACTGATAATGTGGATAGTAACAAAAAAAGAATAAGTATGTATCTTTGTATGTTTTTCATTAAATCTATGTCTCCTCTAAACAAGCGCAACAAATATAATGAAAAATACTTGGGTAGTCTTACTCTAAAAGAAAAAAAGCAAAAATACATTAATCTATTAAAGCGATAATTTGCCTTTTTCTGCTTTAGTGACTTTATATTCTTTACCATCCATAAGGATTGAACAAGCGCCCGAAGATGTATACTGCCAATAATCTGCCTTCCGCTCCAAAAGAACATTAACCGGAGTGTCCGAATAAATACTAACTACAGGAGTTTGCAAGAGTATACCATTTCCCAGGAACAATGTGTTTTGAGATTGTTCTCCTTCTCCCCAAAGTGCATAAGTTGCTGTCATCTTCATCTGCCCCATTATACAAACATGAGCAGGATTATCGGATGATATAATATGATCAGTGCGACCATTTTTTTGCCTAACCAATATACCGACATGACTACCCGATTCCAGACACTGCACTTCAGGATAAGTAACAGAAGCGATACATCCCGGTTCTTTTACTGATGAAGGTTCATAAACAGCTACGAATGGACGGTTCCACGCTTCTCCTGATTGTCTTGCCACAAAGGTAAGTGTAGGTTGTTGTTTGATATCATAAGGCATGCCCGGCGTACGCGAA
Source organism: Bacteroides sp. (assembly GCF_030151085.1). GTDB lineage: Bacteria > Bacteroidota > Bacteroidia > Bacteroidales > Bacteroidaceae > Bacteroides. The sequence continues at coordinate 33,949 of NZ_JASLER010000038.1, forward strand.
TAACCTTCCGTCATAGGAGACAAAGCTGTGAATACTTTCCTTTCTGGTTCGCCTTTCATCCAAAGATTCATAGAGATATCATCACCGTCTTTCATTGCCATGTTGAAAGTTGCTTTTACATCTTTATCGGTTTCAGATACTTTCTTGTCATATATATAAGAATAGGCATACAGATGGGCACCTGCAAAAGAAAGCTCCTCGGTAGGCTTTAAATTCAAGTCAGAATTATCGTTACCTTTCAATGTGAGTGTCTGCCCCAAATTATGATAGAAATAATCGTGCATCTTATCACCTCCCCCGACTTTACGACTGCGGAAGATATCAACGTAATAACCTGTTTCGGGTGTGGTGGTAACAATGCCCATTAGTCTGGTTTGGTCCGCACAACTTTCCGGCTCACGGAAATAAACTTCGCTATAAGTAACAGGAAAGAACTCCCCTTTTTGAGCCAACGGAGCGGGAAAACAAGACTGCAAACGGAAAGCATGGTTACTTTTCATTATCGGATAACTGGAAATCCCGTCGACACATACTGTATTATGACTAGGGAACTGCGAATAGTATTCTGCATAATCGAGACCACTATACAAATACAGCCCGATACCGGCATCGGGACCAAGTACATAACCCTTGCCATAAAGTTCCATAGAAATACCATTGGCATGCATGTGATTTCCTTCACTACCGTTCATTGATATCATCAAACTATGACGGGGATGCATACCGTTACGCTGTATCAACCAAGAAACATTGGGAGCATAAAACAGAGGAGAAACATAGTCCTCGATCTTTCCGGCTTGTATCTTAGGATTCAGAATCAACGGCTTATCATCAAAAAAAGAGTTGATTGAAACACGGGCAGGCTTCTCTCCCACTTTTCCGACTTCCGGGTCAATACATTTCAACAGAGCAGTGAAATAATCTTCCTGCTCTTTCTTGCCGTTGACTTGGCCATTCTCTATCATACGCACAATTGGATTCGTACTCAGATAACCAGGATGGGTATCACCGAAGCCGCAAATCATTCGATTCGGAAATAGATGTTGAGGAGTGGCGGCTACAGCCTTCGGAATGATGGGCAGTTCTTTCGTAAGGTCAAAACCAAGGTTATGATCGAAAAGATTGGTAAAGTTGGTATAGTCATTCAGCACTACACTACTATAGCCGGGACATTCGGCCCAGATACCAGTTTGGGAGTCATAGCCATAATCCGCCAGTTTCTTCAGACTCCATTGGCGGATACTGGAACGATTGAGCACATAATCTATATAATATTCACGACCTTTACCATCGGCATATAGTTTATTATCTTCCAGAATCATGCCGATATTCATAACGTAACGCGCCTGCATCAGGTTCCAATTATTATGAGGTACGCCATTCGCTATAATATTATCAGCCCATTTCTTGAAAGCACCGGCATAGATATCCATCTTATCGGAATAGTTACTATACAGATAGCCATACAGGAAATCGTAAAGAGGCACAATATCGGTCAAAATATCTTCGTGAATTACTTCAAAAGAGCTCATGCCCACCAATGTCTGCTGATGACCGTGATTCAAGTCTATGGGAACATTGCGGTAATATATGCCTTGCATGTACGTATCGAATACCCCAACCGCCAACTTTGCATATTTCTTCTCATCCGTCAACCAATATAGAAAAGCAGCATCACGGGCAATACCCATGATTTCGCGGTTCACATTCTCTATATTACGACCAGTCTTCGAAGGGTGTACACTCTCCATCGGATTACCCGGCAAAGAATTATTACAGAAAGTTACGTTACCATCCTGATCGTCATAAGGTACAACGTCTTCCAATTTCGGACGCCCGTGGGTGGCAAATGTACCACGTGTACCCGTATAACGTACGGTAGGTACAGGAGCTTTCTCTCCACCAGCATGATCAAAACTTTCACCTTTTATAAATACATCCGTAGCATGAGACTTCCAGTACATAGAAAGACGTGAAAGCAGCCAGTCTGGTTGCGTATCGGTCAAGCGAATATAAGTGTCGGTTCTCTCTTTCAGTTTCTCGAAAACATCCTTTGCCCAAGACTCATTCTTTATCAACTTCAATGTTTCTTTCTTTCCACCAGTATCAGTCAGATATCGCGGATGCTCCTGAGAAAGTTGCATAGTAAGTGTATTCACTTGAGCTTGTAGCAGTGAACAAATGAAGATTGCAATGAGTAAAAATATCTTTTTCATGGGTTAGTGTTTTCCTTTAAATACGTATCAGACATTCTTTACACTCAATCAATACCTTTACTTTTTCTCCTTTCTTCCATTTCTTTACGAAAAAGAAAAAACTATCAAGCCTGTTTAAAATGGAAATAATAGTGGCAATGCAAATATCATCACCACACCCATAATAATCTGTAAGGGAAGTCCCACCTTTATATAATCCATAAAAGTATATTGTCCTGCAGGCATCACCAACGCATTAGGGGGTGTAGAGAATGGAGAAGCAAAACACATACTTGCCGCAACTGTTACTGCAAACAAGAATGGAATCGGATTCACTCCTATCTGTATAGCACTCTGAAGGGCAATGGGAGCCATCAACACAGCTGTCACGGTATTGCTGATAAACATTGTCATCAAGGAAGTGGTAAAATAAATACCTGCCATCAGTACAATTGGACCATAACTGCCTAAACCACTTACCAGCGTATTTGAAATATAACCCGAAGCACCGGTTTTCTCGAGCGCCAACGACATGGGCAACATTCCGGCAAAAAGCACAATGGTTTCCCAATTTATGGTCTTATAGGCAGCTTCCACATTTCGGAAACACCCCGTCAGTACCATCAATAAACCGGCTATCATTACGGCAGTCACCGGGGCGACAGGAATAAAATCGAATACCATCATGACCACCATCAACAACATGATAGCCGCTGCTACCGGAGCTTTGTAATCCAACGTCACTTTGGCAGCTTCATTCAAAGGTTGCCCCAGTACTACCCAGTCTGTATCTTCTTTACTTAATCGTGCAATGTCCTGCCACGTTCCTTGCACCAGTAGAACATCACCACTATGCATGTTTTCGCGACCCAAATCGTGCAAGATATATTCTTTTTTGCGACGAATACCCAGTACATTTACATTAAACTTATCTCTAAACCCGGCTTCCTTCACCGTTTGGTTGATAATACCCGATGAAGGCATCAATACAATCTCAGCAATACCGATGTCATAGAAATCAAGAGACTTATCCACTTTTGCCGCTTCTTCCGTGGTGTGTCCATCCAGCATCTCTATAAGGAAATCTTGAGCAAAACGGTTTACATTAGCTACATCACCCGTAATATATAATACATCTCCCACCCAAACCGTGGTATCGGGCGATGCCAATTTCTGAGTAACCGTTTTCAGGAATTTATGCTGCGAAGCTTCACCACGACGTACTTCCAGAATGTTCAATCCATACTTACGGCGTACATCCAACTCTATCATCGTCTTCCCTATCAATAGGGAGTCATTGCCGGCACGTAAACGGAATAAATTACTGGACAATCCATATTCTTTCACCAGCTGATTCAATGACTTACCGGACAAATCACCGTCATCCTTCTTCCCCTTTTTAGAAAGGAACCACTTCGTCAAAGGCAGTAATACCAATGTGCCTACCACAACACAAATAATACCCACCGGCAAGAAGGAGAAGAAAGACAAAGGTTTGAATCCTGCTCCCGTCAATACATTCTGGATAACCAAGTTCGGCGGAGTACCGATGAGTGTCATCATGCCACCCATGCTACTGGCAAAGGCTAAAGGCATCAATAGTCTTCCTGCATTCATTCCGGCACTCACCGCCAAACTTACTACAATAGGAAGCATCAAAGCCACCGTTCCCGTGTTACTGACAAAAGCTCCAATAGCCGAAGTAACCAGCATGACGAGCAAGAATAATCTCAATTCACTTTTACCTGCCAATTTTAAAATACGGGAACTTATCATCTTTGCCAATCCTGTCTGGAAAATAGCACCTCCTACGACAAACAATCCCACCATCATTATAACTACCGAATTGGAGAAACCGGATAAAGCCTCTTCCGGAGTAAGTATCTGGAAAACTAATAAACCAATTAAAGCACACAAGGCTACAATGTCCGAACGGAACTTACCTGACACAAAAAATACAGCAGATAGAACAAGAATGATTAAAGTGATTAGCATAAATAAACAGATATATGTGTATGTTAAAAACAAAAATGTACGATTTATGGTTCAAAAATAGGAGTTTTTATCCATATTCACCCCACTTCAAACCGTTAACTTATACAAATTACCTGATCTCTTACCTTTATTACAGATTACCCTTCTCACATTCTCACTATCCGCAGAAAAAGCTTATCTTTGTATCAATCTCACAATAATATAGATAAGGATATGGAAGATATGCTGATATTTGACCATGTATGCCAATACAACGAGCATTTGGGACAAGAAACTTTACACCCGTTAGTCAACGTGATAGATATGTCTAAAAGCCAACCATTGTTGCACCGCCGTCAACGTTTCGGTTTCTATACCATCTTTCTGAAAGATGTGAAGTGTGGCGACATGCACTATGGACGTAACTTCTACGACTATCAGGAAGGTACCCTAGTCTTTCTTGCTCCCGGACAAGTGGCCGGCTTCACCAGCAACGGTGAACGATTCCAGCCCAAAGGTTATGCCCTGGTTTTTCACCCCGACTTGCTACGAGGTACCCCACTGGGACGTGCCATAAATGATTATACCTTCTTCTCCTACGAGTCCAATGAAGCATTGCATCTTTCCGAACAGGAACGCAGAACCATTCTGGAGTGTCTGCACAATATAGAAACAGAGTTGCAACACTCCATCGATAAGCACAGCAAGAACCTTATTGTGAGCAATATCGAGTTATTACTGAACTACTGTATGCGCTTCTACGACCGTCAGTTCATTACCCGCAGCAATGCGAACAAAGATATCCTTACTAAATTCGAGCATGTACTCAACAACTACTTCCAGTCTGATAAGCCGCAGGATATCGGTTTGCCTTCCGTACAATATTGTGCCGAGCAGTTACACCTTTCTTCCAATTACTTCGGAGATTTGATAAAGAAAGAGACAGGTAAATCGCCTCAAGAACATATTCAATTGAAACTGATAGATACAGCGAAAGAAAAGATATTCGACCCAAGCAAGTCTATTAGCGAAGTGGCTTATGAATTAGGGTTTAAATACCCGCAGCACTTCACACGGTTGTTCAAGAAAGTAACGGGACATTCGCCTAACGAATACAGGCAGGCAAACTGAGTAATGGCGCTTTAGGGCATAAAAAAAGGAGTACCGCTGTACTCCAACCTTTGTTAACCTTAAATCTAATACTATGAAAAACACATTGCAAAGATACGGACTTTTGACATACTTGCAAATTATCCAAAGAAAAAAGCATGTTCTATAACATCGTTTAAGAATTTAACATCCTGTTTTTACATCCTTTTTCATAGTCTATATCTTAAAGCAATAGTAGGCAATGTCCTATTATTTGGAATATCCTTCAATTATTTTGGGAATATGCGTAACAATTCATATATTCGCAATTCACAATTACGCATATAATAAAAATGGCAATCATTATTATTTTAATATTCATCATCTGTATCCTGCTACTCTGGGTATATAACCTACGTAAAGCTATTGATAAAGCAAATCATTCTAATCGTTTCTCATTTGAAATACTCGATAATCTCCCCTTTCCTGTCCTTGTAAAAGATATCCAGAACGACTTTCGATATTCCTACTGGAACAAAGAAGCCTCTACCCAGTCATTTATAAACAGTGAAGAAGCGTTGGGACGTTCCGATTTCGAAATATATGGTGAAGAACAAGGTAAAAAGTATCGCACTATCGACCTCGCATTAGTACAAGCAGGGGTTACCTATCATGGAGAAGAAAAATATATCACCCCAGACGGAGTATCTCACGACACGATTATTGCAAAATCAATCATCATGCAAAATGGAGAAAAAAAGTGGTTGCTTGCAATCCGTTGGGAGATAACTCAACTAAAGAACTACGAAAGAGAACTGATTACCGCCAAAGAGCAATTGGAACAAGCTATTAGAAAACAGAAATTAGCATTGAGAAGTATCAACTTTGGACTCATTTACATCGACAAGAACTATAAAGTGCAATGGGAAGAAACCACACATATTTGCAACTTGGTAAAAGGAAGACGATATATACCCGGAAAGATTTGTTTTCAGACAAGCGCCCTTCGCGATTGCCCTTGTGAGCCATGCGCTTTCAAGAAAGCCATTACATCGGGCAAAATCATACGTCATCATATCCGTATAGACGATGTGGACTTTGAGGTAACGGCAACCCCTGTCTTCGATGATAAAAACGAAACAGAAATCATCGGAGGATTACTTCGTTTTGAAGACATCACCGAAAAAATGAAGATAGACCGAATGTTGCAGGAAGCAAAAGAAAAAGCAGAAGAATCCAACCGCCTCAAATCAGCGTTCCTAGCCAACATGAGCCACGAAATACGAACTCCGCTCAATGCCATTGTAGGGTTCTCTGATATGTTGTGTCAGACTGAAGTTAGCCAAGAAGAAAAGGCGGATTTTTCGGCAATTATATCCAGCAACAATGAGTTGCTATTACAACTGATAAATGACATTCTTGACCTTTCGAAAATAGAAGCCGGCACAATCGACTTCAGCCCTACATCGGTAGACGTCAACGAACTCATGAATCGAATCTGCCGCCAGATGCAAGCAAAAAACACATCACCTGATGTACAGGTCATTTTTGCGGAAAAAGCAGATCATTGCATTATCAACACTGACCAAAAGCGTCTATCCCAGGTCATTATCAACTTGGCAACCAATGCACTGAAATTCACTCCGAAAGGTTCCATCCAATTAGGATACCGGATAAATGAAGAAGCACATGAAATCTACTTCTACGTGAAAGATACGGGTATCGGAATCCCAGCCGATCAAAAAGACAAAGTATTTGAACGCTTCGTCAAATTGAACTCTTTTGCCAAAGGAACAGGACTTGGACTTGCCATTTGCCGCGTCATCATAGAACGATTGAACGGGGTTATCGGAGTAGATTCGAAAGAGGGAGAAGGTTCTTGTTTCTGGTTCAAAATCCCGTTCTAAATTACAGTTGATAATTCTTCTTCCTATGGAACTACATGGATATGCCATATTTTCGATCTGTTAGGCATTAATATAAAAATCACTTACGGTTAAGAGAGAAGTTGCTTTATATAGATATAAAAGTTGCTTTGAGTATAAGACAAACTTTAATCAAAGGTTCCGGTTATATAATCAGAGCCTTCGGTTATATAATCAAAAGCTTTGGTTTTATAATCAAAAGCTTTGATTATAGATTTCTCTATAACAAAGAGGACTTTTATCTCTATGCAAAGCCAGTTTTTAATAAGGATAAAGGAAGTTTCTTATTAATATCCATAGCGACCTTCTTATATCTTCTTCTTTTCAAGAACTAATAGTTAGACTATTTTCACATCATCGGACACAAAACGCATTACAATTATGGGGTGGAATTAGTTAGATTTGTTACCTTTGTAGTCAGATTAATAAATGCTTGTATATGCCTGACTATGATTTAATCGCCATATTAGGACCCACCGCATCCGGGAAGACTCCATTTGCTACCGCACTGGCAGCAGAACTCCATACAGAAATCATCAGCGCCGACTCACGACAAATTTACCGGGGGATGGACCTTGGTACGGGTAAGGATCTAGCTGACTATACCGTCAATGGCAAACAGATTCCTTATCATCTCATCGACATTGCCGAACCCGGTTATAAATACAATGTTTTCGAGTATCAGCGTGATTTTCTTGATGCTTACGAGACTATTAAACAAAAAGGCTGTCTACCCGTTGTATGTGGTGGCACCGGAATGTATCTTGAATCCGTACTGAAAGGCTACAAGTTATTACCTGTACCCGAAAATCCGGAATTGCGTACTCACCTAGCAGATAAGTCATTGGAAGAGCTAACGGAAATCCTGGCTACTTACAAAAGTCTGCATAATTCGACGGACGTAGATACTGCCAAGCGTGCCATTCGAGCCATTGAAATAGAAGAGTATTATGCTCATACTCCAGTGGACGAACGTGCGTTTCCCCAGTTGAACAGCCTCATCATAGGCGTAGACATCGCCCGGGAATTGCGTCGGCAGAAGATAACCCGCCGACTTCACCAACGCCTGGACGAAGGAATGGTGGATGAAGTGCGACATCTGATAGAGCAAGGTATCTCACCGGATGACCTGATTTATTACGGACTGGAATATAAATACCTGACGCTTTACGTCATCGGTAAACTGACATACAACGAAATGTTCCATGAACTGGAAATTGCCATCCACCAGTTTGCCAAACGGCAAATGACTTGGTTCCGCGGAATGGAACGACGCGGATTTACAATTCATTGGATGGATGCCTGCTGGCCGATGCAAGAAAAGATTGACTTTGTAAAGTCAAAACTCAAAGAGAATTAGTATCTTTGAATAAGATAGGCTGCATCTTAACAAAACTTTTTCAAGCGAGCTTGAACGTTTTGTCTTCAATTTGCACTATCTTTGGAGCCGAGCTAAATGAAAATGAAAGACTTACTGAAAGGAGCTAGATATGAGTGTAGAACCCGAAAAGTGGGGGGTGATATACAACCCCAAAGCCGGAACGCGGAAAGTGCAGAAACGGTGGAAAGAAATCAAAGAATATATGGACAGCAAAGGTGTGTCTTACGACTACGTGCAGTCCGAAGGGTTTGGCTCGGTAGAACGCCTGGCAGGAATTCTTGCTAACAACGGTTATCGCACGATTGTAGTCGTAGGTGGCGACGGTGCCCTCAATGATGCCATCAATGGTATTATGCACTCCAATGCAGCAGATAAAGAGAATATCGCCATCGGCATAATCCCTAACGGTATCGGCAACGACTTTGCCAAATATTGGGAGATGAGTTCAGAATATAAGGAAGCAGTAGATTGTATCATCAATAACCGCCGCCGCCGGATAGACGTAGGTACCTGTTATTACTATGATGGCGAAAAACATTTGACGCGCTATTTCCTTAATGCTATCAACATTGGACTAGGTGCCCGTATCGTAAAGATTACCGACCAGACCAAACGTTTTTGGGGAGTAAAATTCCTCTCCTACCTCATGGCATTTATCTCCATGATTTTTGAGCGTAAACTTTATCGTATGCATCTTAAAATAAATGGTGAGCACATACGCGGACGTATCATGACTGTCTGCATCGGTAGTGCCTGGGGATACGGACAAGCTCCTAGTGCAGTGCCTTATAACGGCTGGCTGGACGTTTCCGTGATTTACCGTCCGGAACTGTTACAACTCTTCTCTGGTATGTGGATGCTCATTCAAGGAAGAATCCTGAACCACAAAGTAGTAATGCCCTATCGCACTCAAAAAGTAAAAGTGCTACGTGCACAAAATGCTTCCGTCGATTTGGACGGACGTATTCTTGACCGCCATTTTCCATTGGACATTGGGGTGATGCACGAAGCAATTACACTAATTATACCAAACTAATGATTAATCATTAAACATTAACCACATGATTGAACTGAAACATAACCCTGCAGGAAACTTTTTTTTGCTGGCAGGACCTTGCGTCATTGAAGGCGAAGACATGGCAATGCGTATTGCCGAACGTATTGTAACGATCACAGAGAAACTGCAAATACCTTTCGTATTCAAAGGTTCTTACCGTAAAGCCAATCGCTCGCGTTTGGATTCATTTATGGGTATCGGTGATGAAACTGCCCTGAAAGTATTGAAGAAAGTACACGATACTTTTGGAGTACCTACTGTTACAGATATACATGCCGCCGAAGAAGCAATAATGGCCGCTGAATATGTAGACGTATTGCAAATACCGGCTTTCCTTTGCCGGCAGACAGACTTACTGGTCGCAGCTGCTGAAACAGGTAAAATAATAAATATCAAGAAAGGACAGTTCCTATCTCCATTCGCCATGCGCTTTGCCGCAGAGAAAATTGTAGAAGCAGGAAACAATAATGTTATGATTACAGAACGTGGTACCACCTTTGGTTATCAAGACCTGGTGGTTGATTATCGCGGAATTCCTGAAATGCAGACTTTCGGCTTCCCCGTTATTTTGGACGTAACCCATTCGCTGCAACAGCCTAACCAAACCAGTGGCGTTACAGGTGGTATGCCACAATTGATTGAAACCGTCGCCAAAGCCGGTGTAGCAGTAGGTGTGGACGGATTGTTTATTGAAACCCATGAGAATCCTGCCGTAGCCAAAAGCGATGGCGCCAATATGTTAAAACTCGATCTTTTAGAAGGTTTGCTAACAAAATTAGTACGTATACGCGAAGCAATAAAAGAATAATTTTGTTATCAGACTGTGATTTATAATCCTATGCTCCGACAGATAGGACAAGAATAACTTAAAATCAGAGAATTATGAAACATCTTTTTCGTGGTTTTTGGATTGTAGCAATCCTATTATGCTGCAGTTTCCAACAGGTACTTGCGCAGATGCAAATGCCCCCTATCCCAGTTGACAAGAATGTCCGCATTGGTAAGCTGGACAACGGACTGACTTATTATATCCGCAAAAACAGCCTGCCAGCCAATCGTGCAGACTTTTACATTGCCCAAAAAGTAGGATCGATACAAGAAGAAGCCGATCAACGCGGTTTAGCACACTTCCTGGAACACATGTGCTTTAACGGAACGACCCATTTCCCCGGTGATGCTTTAAAACAATACTTGGAACGTATTGGCGTAAAGTTCGGTGAAAATCTGAATGCTTATACTTCGGTAGACGAAACCGTTTACAATATTTCCAATGTGCCTGTCACTACTCCGGGAGCCATCGATTCTTGTTTGCTGATTCTGCACGACTGGAGTAATGACCTTACCCTCGATCCGGTAGAGATAGATAAAGAACGTGGCGTTATCAACGAAGAGTGGCGTTCACGCATGAGTGCCATGATGCGTTTTCAAGAAAAGATGTTGCCAGTGATGTTTGAAGGTACCAAATATGCGAACTGCTTCCCTATCGGAACTATGGACGTAGTAATGAACTTCAAGCCTCAAACCTTAAGAGATTATTACGAAAAATGGTATCGTCCCGATCTGCAAGGTATCGTGGTGGTTGGTGATATCGATGTAGATGCCATCGAAGCTCAGATAAAGAAAATATTCTCAGACATCCCGGCACAACCTAATGCTGCCAAACGTGAATATTTTCCTGTAAACGATAATAAGGAACCCATCATATTGATTGCTCAGGATAAAGAACAACCCAACATTCAAGCCATCATTTTCAACAAGCATGATGCTACTCCGGACGATCAAAAAGGAACCATGGACTATTTGATTCAAAACTATGCAACCACCCTTATCAGCAACATGCTGAATGCCCGCTTGAACGAATTGATGCAAGTAGCCAATCCTCCTTATATATATGCAGGAACTTACGATGATGATTTCTTTGTTGCAAAAACCAAAGATGCCTTCACTGGAATGGTTGTTTGCAAAGAAGATGCAGTAGAAAATGGAATCACCACTTTGCTTCGCGAAATAGAACGTGCACGTCAATTTGGTTTTACTGAAACCGAATACAACCGTGCCCGTGCTGAATATCTGCGTCAGTTGGAATCTGCTTTTAATGAACGTGACAAGCGCAAAAACGAAGAATATGTGAATGAATATGTTCGTCATTTTCTTGATAATGAACCCATCCCGGGTATTGAAAGCGAGTATGCCATCATCAATCAGATAGCTCCGAATATTCCGGTTGCCGCACTGAACCAAATGATGCCCGCCCTCGTAACGGACAACAATCAGGTAGTAGCCATATTGGGCCCGGAAAAAGAAGGCTTGAAACTGCCTACGGAAGACGCTATCAAGAAGATACTTGCAGATGTAAAAGCTGAAAAGCTGACTGCATACGTAGATAAAGTATCAGATGAGCCTTTAATGGCAGAAGCTCCTAAAGGCGGCAAAATTGTATCAGAAAAGACTGATGACATATTCGGCACCACTATGCTGACATTATCAAACGGAGTGAAAGTGATCATCAAGAAGACCGACTTTAAGGCAGACGAAATTCGCATGAAGGGTGTCAGCCTGGGTGGTAGTTCATTGTTCCCCGATTCGGAAATTATCAATATCAACGGACTGGACGCTGTGAGCGTAGGTGGTCTGGGTAACTTTAGCGCTGTAGACCTTGAAAAAGTTCTGGCAGGAAAGAAGGCTTCCGTGAGCTATGGTATCGGTGACAAGACCGAGACAGTAACCGGCAGTTGCTCACCGAAAGATTTCGAGACAATGATGCAGTTAACTTATCTGACATTTACTGCTCCACGCCGTGACGACGATGCTTTTGCTTCCTACAAGAACCGTAGCAAAGCTTCTTTGCAAAATGCGGAAATGAATCCGAGAGTAGCTTTCAGTGACTCAATTCAATCCGGAATCTACATGAACCATCCGCGAAGAATGAGAATGAAAGCCGACATGATCGATCAGATGAATTACGACAAGATATTGTCCATGTATCAGGATCGTTACAAAGATGCCAGCGACTTTACCTTTATCTTTGTAGGTAATGTAAATGTAGAAGAGATGAAACCGGTTATCGCCGAATATTTGGGTGCACTACCTTCAATCAACCGTAGGGAAGCATTTAAAGATAATAAGGTGAACTTACGCCAAGGAGCTTTCAAGAACGACTTTATTCGTAAGCAAGAAACACCGAAAGCCTCCAATTTCGTATTAATCAGTGGCGCATGCAAATACGACCTGAGAAATGATATCCTGTTGAATATGACCAGCCAGATTCTCGACTTGGTTTATACCAATAAAGTGCGTGAGGACGAAGGTGGTACTTATGGAGTATATACCTTTGGTCAATTAAGCAAGTATCCGAAAGAACAAGCTATGCTACAGATTATTTTCGAGACATCTCCGGCCAAACGAGAAAAACTGATGCAGATTATTTTTGCCGAATTGAATAATGTAGCCCAAACCGGTTCTACGGAAAGCGACTTGAACAAGGTAAAAGAATTCATGCTGAAAAAACATGCTGAAGACTTGAAAGAGAACGACTATTGGATGAATAGCATAGATGAATATTTGTTCACCGGTATGAACCCGATAAAAGACTATACAGAAATCATCAATAGCATCACCGTGAAAGACATTCAGAAGTTCATCGATGATCTGCTGAAGCAAAAGAATGAAATTGAGGTTTCAATGGTCAGTCCTGACAAAGAATAAGAGAATACAAATACAGAAGGCTGCGTTGTTCTTAAATAAAGCAGCGCAGCCTTTTTTACATTATCCAAATTCATCTACACACAATGAGCCTTTTTTTAGAACTGCGAAAGCACGGTAAACTGGCCGCTAAACGAAACCCGATGTACGAAAAGAACAAGTTCGGCAAGTTCTGGATGTACTTCATGGCAATCTTCTGGGCAGGTTATCTTATATTTTTTGGTAGTACGTTTGCTTTCGCTTTCGATGGCGGAGCTACAGAAGCCTATCATGTACTGAACAGCGGATTAATATTCGTCATGGCTTTGGACTTCCTCATGCGTTTTCCTTTCCAGAAAACACCTACACAAGAGGTTAAGCCTTATCTGCTGTTACCTATCAAACGGAACCGTCTGATCGACTTTCTTTTGATACGGTCGGGGCTGAACGGATTCAATCTTATATGGTTATTCTTCTTTGTCCCTTTCTCCATCCTGACTATCACCAAATTCTATGGCGTTACGGGAGTTATTGCCTATTGTATCGGTATTTGGTTACTGATGATATTCAATAACTACTGGTTCCTGCTTTGCCGCACGCTTATGAACGAGCGTATTTGGTGGGTGGCATTACCCGTGGTAGTGTATGGAGGTATTGCCGCAGCTTTGTTTATCCCTGATAAAAGTCCATTATTCGATTATTCTATAGAGTTAGGCGAAGGATTCATTCATTGTAATCTGTTGGTATACCTCGGCGTACTTATCGCCATTGTCGTAATGTGGTTTATTAACCGCTACGTGATGATTGGATTGATTTACGATGAAATCAACAAGGTAGAAGATACCAAAGTGAAGCATGTGTCCGAATATAAATTCCTGGATCGTTACGGTGAAATAGGAGAATACATGCGTTTGGAACTAAAACTCTTGTTACGTAACAAAGTATGTAAAACGTCATTGCGAATGGTGGTCATCCTTGTAATATTTATCAGTTGTATTCTCAGCTTCACCGAAGCATACGACGGAACGGGAATGAAGAACTTTTTTATGGTCTATAACTTTGTAATCTTCGGTCTATTGTTTCTAACCAGTCTGATGAGTTATGAAGGTAATTATATTGACGGGCTGATGAGCCGTAAAGAATCTATTTATACCCTGCTCCGTGCTAAATATACGCTGTATAGCATTGCTATCATCATTCCTTTTCTATTGATGATACCTGCAATGGTTACCGGAAAATTATTGGTATTAAGTTGCATAGCTTGGGCTTTGTTTGCTGTAGGTTGCGTTTACTTCTGCCTGTTCCAGTTAGCTGTATACAATAACCGAACAGTCGACCTAAATTCCAAAGTGACCAATCGTCAGAACATGGGAACCGGTTTGCAGAACCTCATCTCCGGTGCTGCCCTCGGTATTCCTTTGCTATTGAATGTAGTACTTACAAAGCTATGGGGAGATACTGTTACCGCTTGGATACTGATTTTTATCGGTCTAGGTTTCATACTCACCTCCCGCTTCTGGCTGAAGAACGTTTATCATCGCTTCATGAAGCGCCGATACAAGAATATGGAAGGCTTTAGAGATAGCAGACAATAACTAATCACTAATCATACGAATCTTATGATCTCAATAAATAACTTACAAAAGAACTTCGGCGAAAAGAAAGCCGTAGATATTGATAAATATATTATTAACCAAGGTGATATGCTAGGGCTGGTTGGTAACAATGGAGCCGGTAAGACAACTCTTTTCCGGTTGATACTGGATTTGTTGCAGGCAGATGAGGGTAATGTCACTATTAACGACATCGACACCAGCAAGAGCGAAGATTGGAAAAACGTCACAGGAGCTTTCATTGATGACGGTTTTCTGATCGACTACCTCACTCCGGAGGAATACTTCTACTTTATCGGCAAGATGTATGGTTTGAAGAAAGAGGAAGTTGACGAACGTCTTATTCCCTTCGAACGCTTTATGAACGGTGAAGTAATAGGGCAGAAGAAATTCATCCGCAACTTCTCCGCCGGTAATAAACAGAAGATTGGCATTATCTCCGCCATGCTTCATCATCCGCAATTGCTGATATTGGATGAGCCATTCAACTTCCTCGACCCAAGCTCACAATCGGTCATCAAGCATTTATTGAGGAAGTACAACGAAGAACATGGGGCGACTGTCATCATTTCCAGCCACAACCTGAATCATACGGTAGATGTTTGCCCACGTATTGCACTGTTAGAGTACGGCGTCATCATTCGTGATATTAAAAACGAAAACAATTCTGCTGAAAAAGAACTGGAAGATTACTTTAATATCAGTGTTGAGGAAGAGATTATAGAAGAAGAAGTAGTAGAACAGGAAGAAGCCCAGGAACAGAAAGAATGAAAAAACCGATTTCTTATACAGTATTTCTTGTCAGTCTGCTATTTATTCTTAGTTCCTGCCATACTTCTGCGCCACGACTTGATTACAAAGCATTGGCACAAGCTTCCATTCGTTTGGGAGTGGACATCGGTATAGAAGACAATCACCAGTTGTACATTAACTCCTCCGAATGGATAGGTACCCCTTACCGTGGAGGAGGAGATAGCAAACGAGGAACAGACTGCTCCGGATTAGTCTCACAACTCTATAAGAAAGTTTACCGCACTCGTCTGGCCAGAAGTACAGACGAACAGCTAAAAGAGAGCAACAAAATCTCCCGCCGCAATTTGCGTGAGGGAGATTTGGTGTTCTTTACCAGCCCGTCATCACGAAAAAAGGTGGCGCATGTAGGCATCTATCTTAAGAATGGAAAGTTCATACATGCCAGTACCAGTCAAGGGGTTATCGTAAGTAACCTCAATGAAAAATACTATACGCAACACTGGCTTCGCGGAGGAAGAATATCTCATTAATCCCTGCAAATAAATTACTCTTCTTGTGATTTATCTTCTTTACTTCCGACTGATAGTCCAAATAAATTAATAAGAAGAATACAATGAAGAAATTTTTAGGTCTGCTACTGCTTATCAGTTTTGCACTAAGTGCCAATGCACAGCTTTTATGGAAAGTATCCGGTAATGAATTAAAGAAGCCCTCTTATATTTTTGGAACTTACCACCTTTCTCCCCTTAGCATAAAAGATAGCATCGCCGCTATGCCACAGGCTATCAATGAGACTAGTCAGGTATATGGTGAAGTGGTTATGTCGGATATGATGACACCTGCTTTTATGCAAAGTATGCAACAGCAAATGATGATGCCTAAAGATACTACGTTGCAAAGTCTGTTCACCCCGGAACAATATGAGTTAGTAGGGAAAGTTATAAAAGAAAACATGATGGTAGACATTGCTATGCTGGCACAGTTGAAACCAGCCGCCATCAGTCAGCAACTTGCCGTACTGCTTTATATGAAGCATACACCGGGATACAACCCGCAGGAACAACTTGATACTTACTTCCAGCAACAAGCACAGCAAAATGGTAAGAAGGTAGGTGGTCTGGAAACAGCTCAATCACAGATAGACATTCTTTTGAACAGCCAGTCATTACGACGCCAAGCTACGCTTCTACATTGTACGGCAAGCGATATTGATAAAGCAGTGGAACAGGCACAAAGATTGATTAAGAGCTATCAGGCACAAGATCTTGACGAAATGTTGCTCTTGATGGAAGAACGTGACGGAAATTCTTGCGATCCACTACCAGGAGAGATGGAGGCACTTCTCGACTATCGCAATATTGCATGGGCAGGCCAAATACCCGCCATCATGACTGAAGCTCCCACTCTTTTTGTGGTTGGCGCCGGGCACTTACCCGGAACAAACGGAGTTCTGAATTTACTGAAGCAACAAGGCTACACTGTGGAAGCCATGAAATAAAATCATTTTTACTCTCTCTTATATTTTCTCTAACAAGAAACAAGTTATTTATCATCATTAAGGCGTGAATACAATGTATTTGTATTCACGCCTTTTATATAATACTCACCCAAAATTTCATTTTGTCACTTTTATAGTCCCATATTATCAAGCATCTGAAAAAATTATACTACTTTTGTAAGCAAGTCTTGCCTGTCATAGTGATAATAGGCAGTATTGGTTTGATTCATTGAAAACGCAAGAAGCGAAAGTTATTATCCCCAGTTATTCGGAATCTGGAAAATTCAAAAAAACATCATGGGATAGTAGCAACAGTTTCTTCACGTCTACGTTATTATATACTTAGGCGTGAGGGCTGTTGTCTATTTATGATGTGGGCATTTTCCAGAGCCTCGAATGCGGATAGACAATAACAGTCCTCGCGCTTTTTATATATAACAAATCCGTTAAAGAGGGCAAACGGAGTAAACAAAAGGCACAATGATGTACCCCACAATTACTGAAGGAATGCAGTATTTACTATTCCTGCTATTTGCTATTATATTTGTCTATTTCTTTTATTGGATATATCGCAAACATAGAAATCTGCACAGTCAAATAGCTAATTCCGAATTAGTCATAGCCGAACTACAAGAAGCCAAAAACAAAGCAGAAGAAGCCAACCGACTGAAATCCGCCTTTTTGGCTAATATGAGCCACGAAATTCGTACACCGCTGAATGCCATTGTTGGCTTCTCCTCCATCCTATCCGAATTAATAAAAGATAAAGATGTGAAAGAATATATACATATAATAGAAGAGAACAACGAACTCCTTTTGCAACTTATCAATGACATACTCGATATTTCACGGATAGAAGCAGGTTTACTTGAATTTGTAGAAGGAGACATGAATGTCAACAGTACGCTTTATGAAATACAAACCGCAGCTGTTCTGAAAGCATCTTCACAAGTAAATATTCGTTTTCTGCCGGGAGCAGAAACTTGTACCATTCATACTGTACCCAATCGCGTAAAACAAGTCATCAACAACTATGTATCAAATGCCCTTAAACATACGGACAAGGGTTATATAGATATCGGCTTTGATATTCTCACAAATGAAATAATACGTTTCTTTGTACGAGATACAGGCTCCGGCATCCCCATGGATAAACAGGAACAAGTATTTGAACGTTTTACCAAATTAGACAGCTTTAAACAGGGTGCAGGTTTAGGACTTTCAATTTGTAGTATGATAGCAGAAAAGATGAATGGGAAAGTAGGTGTAGTTTCTGAATTGGGAGAAGGTTCTGAATTCTGGTTTGAAATACCTCTTATATCAGTAACATCCGAAAAATAGTTGATAACTAAGTCAGTCGGCTAATTTAAAATATTACATGACTTAATTATCAACTATTCATCATCTCTATCAACGAAGTATAAACCGCAGTTTGCCACCATGTACCAGTTCATCATGTGTGACGCGATAGCGGGACAATTTCTTTCCTCCTAACTCCATCTCACGGATATAAAGCGATTCCGCAGACGGACGTTCCGTTTCTATCACTAATTTATCACGTCCCCACTGTTTGGGGTCAAGACGAATAGTCACTTTATTGAACACAGGCGTAGAAAGTGTATAAGACGGTTCACCGGGACAATCGGGATAAAAGCCCATCATGTTGAAGATGGCCCAAGCTGACATAGTTCCTGTATCGTCATTGCCCGGAATGCCATCGGGGGCATCTTTGAAATACTTCTGCAAAAGTCGGTGCAACTCCTTCTGAGTGCGCCATTCCTCTCCTTTAAAATAAGAAAAAAGATGAGCGTATGCTATATCAGGCTCATTGGCAGGATCATAAAGCCCGTCATCAAACACACGCTGGAGCTTGTCGACAAAAGGCTTCTTGCCTCCCATCAAGCGAGCCAATCCCTTTACATCATGCGGAACATAGAAAGTATAATTCCAGGCATTGCCTTCATGGAAGCCGGGACTGGGTTCAAAGTTCTCACCTTGCATCGGGTTGAAAGGAGAATAAAACTGTCCATTGGGAAGAATGGGACGGAATGTACCGAACTCTTTACTATAATAATGCTTGTAACCCAAAGAACGATTATGGAAAAGCTGTGCATCTTCCTTTTTTCCAAGTGCATCGGCAAGACGTGAAAGTGCATTGTCTGCAATGTAATATTCCAATGCATGAGACACGGAATTATCATACTGCTCACGTAAGGGGACATATCCCAAAGACATATAATCATCATTATCCGGGCGCAACAGGTTCTCCGCTTCCGGCAGTGTAGCTCCCTTGCGCATAGCTTCGTAAGCAAGTTCGATGTCAAAGTCATTCAAGCCCTTCAACCATGTATCGACAATCACAGGAATAGAAGGATCGCCTTCCATTGTCAGTGTTTCACGTCCATACAACTCCCATTTAGGCAGCCAGCCATGCTCCCGATACATATCGAGCATGGTGCGTACCATCTGCAACTGACGTTCAGGATATACCAATGTAAGCAGCTGATGTACATTGCGGTAGGTATCCCACAAAGAAAAGACGGTATAACGATCACCTTTCGTAGTCAGAATCTTATCGCTTTCCATAGCGGGATATTGACCGTTTACGTCTTGCAGAACATTGGGATGAATCAACAAATGATAGAGTGCAGTGTAAAAGACAGTCTTTTGCTCTTTCGTTCCGCCCTCCACCAAGATACGTGATAAATCATCGTTCCAACGCTGACGGCTTTCTGACAATACCTGACTAAAATCCTTTCCTTGCTGTTCTGTATCCAAATTGAGACGGGCATTTTCAATGCTGACAAAGGAAACGCCCATTTGTACCTCTATTTGTTCACCTTCTTCGGTATTGAAGGTAAGATACGCTCCTATATCGTCTCCGGCAATATCCTTGCGGTAACGGGTGTAGAGTTTATAGCGACCGTTATCCCGATCCCACTCTGCTTCGACACCGGTCATGAGACGTTGTTTCTTCCAATAGCCGGTAACAGCAGGACACTTGTTAACGCGCATCACAAAATAGATAGGAAATACAGCCTGCGGATTGTAACAGAAAGTACCCAATAGCTTCATGCCTTCAAATTCACAATCACTCACTTGGCGGAGGGAAGCACCTGATTCGTTGGTTAATCCTTCACCCAAATTCAGCAGGATGTGGCTTTGTCCGGCAGGGAAAGTGAAGCGTGCCACACCCGTGCGGGGTGTAGCTGTCACTTCAGTCTTCACATTATAACGAGTAAGAAAATTGCTATAATAACCGGGGGATGCCTGTTCATCTTTGTATCTACTACCGTATTCTTTATAATCGACAGATAATTCTCCCGTAGTAGGCATCAGCAGCAAAGAGCCCAATTCCGGGCATCCTACTCCACTAAGGTTTACATGGGAATATCCGGTAAAGAAACAGTTGTGATACTCGTATGGAGTAGACCACCAACGGGCATCTTTATCATATTTGTTATCCGCCGATCCCATTACATTGAAAGGTACTACGGACATCATTCCATTGGGACAAACAGCTCCGGGATTCGTAGTACCAAAGTTGGTGGTACCAATAAAAGGATTGACATAATCCACCGGAGAAAAGTTCTTCTCTTCTGCCCACGACACGGTAAGCAGACTGAAAGATATCAGGCAAGAAATGATTGTTCGTTTCATAACTATGATGTTTTGTCTTATACTTAACTACTACAAACTCGTCCGTTTAACGAATTCTATAATCTCTGAGATATAGCCAAAAGCCATTCCTACTACTGTATCGGCAGCACCATAATATACGGCAACTTTATCTCCATCCTGCAATGATGCGCAGGGGAAAACAACATTGGGGACATCTCCCTGTAATTCGTAGGAAGCAGCAGGTGCAAGCAGATATTCACGTGTACGATACAGTACCTTGGATGGATCTTCTTTATCCAGGATGGCAGCACCCATAGAATATCGGAAACCATTGCAGGTAGTAATAACTCCATGATAGAACATCAACCAACCCTCTTCAGTAAGAAAAGGAACAGAACCGGCACCTATCTTTGTACATTGCCAGGCACTTTCGGGGAAAGGAGTCACTTTCATGACACAACGATGTTCGCCCCAGTATTTCATATCGGGGCTATAGCTGAGATAGATGTCGCCAAACGGAGTATGTCCGTTATCACTCGGACGACTCAGCATGGCATATTTACCGTTTATTTTCTGCGGGAAGAGCACACCGTTACGGTTGAAAGGCAAGAAAGCATTTTCACACTGGAAGAACTCCATAAAATCGAATGTATAGGCGATGCCGATAGTCGGTCCGTTATAACCGTTGCACCAAGTAATCCAGTAACGATCTTCTATCCAGGTTACACGAGGATCGTATTTGTATTCAGACTCTATCATCTCCGTATTTCCTGCTTTGAAGCGAATAGGTTCGTGGCTAATCTCCCAGTCAATACCATTCTTACTAAAGCCAACGAAGATATTCATCTGCACCGCTTTGTTATCGCAACGGAACACCCCGGCATATCCATCTCCAAACGGTACCACGGCACTATTAAAAATACTGTTTGATGAAGGGATGTGATAACGTCCGATAACCGGATTCTTTGAATAGCGCCACATTACATCCTGACAATCTTCGGGACGATTCTCCCAAGGCATTTTGATCTTTTTGTCCATAATTGCTTTATATTTTATATACTATCAAAACTATACTCCTTCCCTATTTAGAGGAATGAGGGGTATCCGCATACGTAAACGGCACAAAATATGTTATCAAGAATGCCGGAATAGTAGCGAATAAGATAAAGATAAAGAAATGTTCGTATCCTAACCAATCACTGACATAGCCACTGATTGATCCCGGCAACATTACACCCAAGTTCATAATTCCCGAAGCAAATGCGTAATGTGCCATCTGGTGTTTACCGGGAGCTACCTGCTGCATCATGAACAAGCTCAATCCTACAAAGCCAAATCCATAACCAAAATACTCCAACACAATGGCACTCCCAATTAACATACCGCTCTCCGGTTGATAAACCGCCAGTAAGGTATAAGCGACAAAAGGCAGGTTGAAGATACAACACAAAGAAAATAATGTCTTCTGCAAGCCCCGATGCGAGATATAATACCCTGCCAATAAAGAACCTAATACAAAAGCTGCCGCACCGTATGTACCGTAATACAAACCAATCTGCTGCTCATTAAGTCCCAAGCCACCCACTGAGCGCTCTGCTTTGAGGAAAAGAGGAACAATCTTCATAACGAAGCCTTCGGCAAGACGGTATAGAATGATGAAAGTGATATAATACCAAATGTGTTTCTTAAGGAAGAAATCTCTGATCACTTCCATTAATTGATGTAGAGTTTCTCTGACTGTTGCCGTGCCGGATGCGCTTTTGCCTCCCGTTGGAAGCATACGTATGTGATATAAACTCAGCAAGATCATAACGGTTGCCAATATCAGCATCACCACCATCCAGGCGTGCACTGTAGCTTCATGACGAACAGCTTCCGTCACCTCTCCTACTCCACCGAAACTCTTCAGTAGCCAGCCTGCCAACCATACCAGTCCGCCCGAAGCTACTATCTTGGCTATATTGTAGAATGCACCTTGCCAGCCAATATATTTAGCCTGTTCCTGTTTGTTCAGCTCCGACATATATACGCCATCGGTAGCCACATCATGTGTGGCACCGCTGAAAGCAATCACTGCCAGCAACGCAATACATACAGCGAAAAAGGCCGGCAGTTGTAAAGCCAAAGCTACCAGAGCAAAACCTGCTCCGGTAACCATTTGCGTTAATACTACGAAAAACTTCTTCGTCCTGAACATTTCAAGAAACGGACTCCAAAGAAACTTCAGTGTCCAGGGTAACATAATAAGTGACGTCCACAAAGCAATTTGTGCATCACCGATACCCAGTCCTTTAAACATCAATACAGATACCATGTTCAGTACCACGAATGGCAACCCCATGGCAAAATATACAGTGGGAACCCACGATATAGGATTATGAATTTTCTGATTCATAGCAGTTAGTTTTTAAGGCAGTGGCTTGTCACCCATTGTCAGTTCCAACGTACCACCTTCTACTATATCCTGATGAGTAAAGAAAGGAGTTTGCAATTTCTTCCCATTCAGAACCATACTCTGCACATACTTATTGTCACGGCTATTGTTATGCGCTACTATCTTAAACGTCTTTCCTGCATTCAAATGAATGGTAGCTTCATTGAATAAGGGACGTCCGATGGAATACACCGGTTTGCCGGGACATACTTGATAGAAGCCCATCGCATTCATAATAAACCAGGCTGACATCTGACCACAGTCCTCATTACCCGAAAGTCCGTCGGGATTGTTGAAGTAGAGCGTTTGCAATACCTCGTCCACAATTTCTTGCGTTCTATAGGGCTGTCCTACATAATTGTAAAGATGTGCAATATGATGGCTGGGTTCGTTGCCATGAGCATATTGTCCTATCAAACCGGAAATGTCTACCGATACCGATTCGCCTTCCATAGCCGAGGGGGCAGTGAAGAGTGAATCGAGCTTTCCGATAAAGGCATCTTTTCCTCCCATCAATTCTACAAGACCATCTACATCATGAGGAACGAACCAAGTCCACTGCCAGGCAGTACCCTCACAATAATCGTCATTGCGATGGGTAGAAGCACGAGGACTGAAAGGAGTACGCCAGTTACCTTCGCTGTCCAGTCCGCGCATGAAACGGGTACTCGGGTCGAAATAGACTTTATATCCTTCGGCAAACGTAGTATATTTCTCTTTATTAGGTTCGTCACCCATTGCATCGGCAAGTACAGAGATGCACCAATCATCGTATGCATATTCCAAAGCCTTGGCAACGGATTCGTTATCTTTATCACAAGGAACATATCCTATCTTATTCTTCCAGTATTTGGCTTGCGGCATCAGGTGCGGTAACACTAACGGATGGGTGATAATGCCCGTAGTGTCATATTCTGCCGTACGCAGGCAAGCACGATAAGCCTCTTTCACATCAAAGTTACGATAGCCTTTTACGTATGAATCGGCAATCAGAGATGCGGCATGATAACCAATCATGGTTCCGGTATAGTTTCCTGCCAACTCCCACATAGGGAAGATTCCTCCCTCTTCTTCTTTCTTAATGAGCGAACGGATAAAAGCCTCGTTCAACTCAGGGTCGATAATAGTCATCAACGGATGGTAAGCACGGAAAGTATCCCACAAAGAGAATATGGTATATATAGGCTGATTTACATTTCCCTGATGAGGTTTCAGATCCATCCCCAGGTAACGCCCGTCAGCATCGGTGAACAGATTGGGCTGCATACCTGTATGGTAAAGGGCAGTATAGAACATAGTCCGTTGGTCTGTATCTGTTGTTTTAATATCTATCTTAGAGAGATACTTGTTCCATTCTGCACGGGCAGCCTGACGTACTCCGTCAAAATCCCATTCCGGTATTTCAGCTTCTACATTCTTACGGGCGCCATCCATATCGACAGCAGATACACCTACTTTTACTAATACTTGTTCATTCTTTACAGTAGGGAATTGCAGCAATACTTTTGCAGTAGGCAGAAGCGGACCACCTTCGTCCAAAGCGACCGAATCGGTGACTAAGGTATAAGTAAACGGTTTGGAGAATTTAGCATAGAAGTTAATGTATTGATCGAATGCCCAATATACGGTTTTCTTACGTCCGCGGATTTCAGTATCGCTGATCACTTCAATCTCCATTTCTTCATTCTTCTGGCGTTGCAGACTGTAGTCCAGATCCAAAATGAATCCAGCATCTGCTGCTTGCGGAAAAGTATAGCGGTGAATAGCGGCACGTTTGGTAGCAGACAACTCCGCTTTCACTTGATAACGGTCCAGAAATACTGAATAATAACCGGGCTCAGCCACTTCGTTCTTATGAGAAAAGGCGGAAGCATACGCCATCTGCTGGCTCTTAGAACCGGTAGGTTGATATTCCTGCTTGCCTATAGTGGGCATCAGCAATACATCACCATAATCACCACATCCCGTACCACTGAGGTGCGTATGCGAGAAGCCGTTCATGGTTGAATCGGCATAATAATAACCGGAACATGCGTCCCACTCATAAATTCGCGTGTCCGGACTGGGTTGAATCATCCCGTTGGGAACTACCGCTCCGGGATAAGTATGCCCATGTCCTCCTGTACCGATAAACGGATTGACGTAGGACGCATAGTCCTCTACTGCCGCCGGAGTACAACTACAAATTGTGCCCAACAACATTAGTCCACCCATCAGTATGGAATTCGTTTTCATGTTTTTCTTCATATCTACTTGTATTACGTTTGTTTATCAGATTGGCATAAAACTAATAGCTTGTCCGCCGCCCCTTGCCATTACAATGGTGAGAGTATCATCGGCAGTTACTTGCTTTTCTATAATTTCGTATGCTGTGGGATTCGTTTCCCAGTCAGCATCTTTTGCATCGGCATAAATAATAGCTTTGTAGCTTTTTCCTTTTGCAAGAAAATCAAGCTTGATATCAATAGTTCGTGCCATTTCGTTGGTGGCAGCACCCAAGAAATACTTATCTTTTGCTCTGCGGACAATGGCAACGAATTCACCGGGTTCGCCTGCCAATGCTTGCGACCAGTCACAATCGGCATCATAGTCGCGGAAGAATTGGAAAGCAGGATGTCCTTCGTAGTTTTCAATCATATCGGCAGCCATCTGTAGAGGGGAGTAAAGTATTACCCAGTTGGCTATTTGTTTGGCAAGAGTGGTGTTGATACGGCAGTCTTTGCTATCCTTCATATTCCACTGCTTGCGGTTAGGATTCTTCTTGGCTCGCTCATACAAGATGTCGAATATACCGGGGGTATAATCCATAGGGCCACCCAGCAGACGGGTAAATGGTAACATCACATGGTGTTCGGGAGGATTACCCTCACTCCAGGCATTCCATTCCATGCCACGAGCACCTTCACGGGTCATCATATTAGGATAAGTGCGGCGAATGCCGGTATCTTTGATGGGTTCGTGTACATCGAGTGTGGTATGATATTTGGCAGCAGTCTGCACCACTTTGCGATAATGGCGTACATTGAATTGTCCGTGATGATTGTGTCCGTCAGGAAGTCCTCCGGCATAACCGGTCTTTACACTATGAACGCCCAAATCGGCATACCAGCGATAGGCATTGTCCAGCTGTTTTTCGTAATTGGTGATATTGCCACCGGTTTCATGGTGACCTATAATCTCAATGCCCTCTTCTTTTGCGTAACGGGCTATTTCCTTGATGTCGAAATCTGCGTATGGTTTCGTATAATCAAATGATTGATTTCCGCCCCAGTTCTCCCAGCCTTCATTCCAGCCTTCGAACATAACGGCTTCTATATTATTGTTGGCGGCAAAGTCGATATACCGTTTTGCATTTTCAGTAGTAGCACCATGACGGTCGTTGATTACCCAGCTTTCTACACCTAAATGCATGCCCCACCATACGCCAACGTACTTCATCGGACGAATCCAGTCGGTGGTTTCGAGCGCGCAAGGCTCATTCAGGTTCAGGATAAGTCCTGAGTTTATCAGTCCTATTGCTTCAGGAGCAATTTGCAGCGTACGCCACGGGGTCTTGAAACTATTGCCTGCCATCCTTGCTTTGATACCATCGGGCCACGGAGCAAGTTCGGATTTGAATTGGCAGTCTCCCACATTCTTCAAAGTCATTTCGGGAAAGTCGGTCAACGCTGCTTCATGAATACTGGCATAGACATTGCCGGTCTTGAAGGTCATCGGAGTATTGGCATTGTCTATTTTGCTGAGAGGTTGCGTACGATATAACAATTCGTATGTTTCATAATTGGCAGGGATAGACCATGATGTACCGTCCTGTGCAATATTAAAGGCAGTAAATTCGTCTGTAATCAGAATACTGTCGGCTCCTGCCACTTCATATTCATAACGGAATCCTATTCCATCGTCAAAAACACGGAAACGCAGAACTAACTTCGTATTTGTAGTATCGGCCAGATGTACGGCCATTTCATTATAATGGTTTCGGATCGTTTTGTTCTCACCCCAAGGCTGTGTCCAATTTTCGTCTGCTGATGAGAAATCGGTACTCATTATACGGAAACCTTCGGCAAGATTCAATCCGTCTTTGGCAAGAAAACCTAAAGAGGAAGGAGTAATAAAAGTCGTATCGTTCACATCCACCCGGTAAGTCATGCGATGATTACCGTCCAAAGCGAATGCCAAACGGATACTCCCGTCAGGAGATTTCACTTCTGTTGGTTTAGGGAATTTACAACCGGACAGAAGGAAGAGAAAGGTTAGTATATATATAAGGTGTTGTTTCATGCTTTTGATTGTTTTTATGACTTAGGTAAGTCAGTAGTGATGACATAAGTAAGTCAGTAGCTACGACTTACCTATGTCATAAAACACTAGTTCTTCTTCACCAAAGTATAGTTCTCGGTAATGTGAGATTTCACATCCATGTGAGGAGGCGTTAACTTTCCATCTACCTCATGACACGGGTCAATACCCCAACGGTTACCTATACCAGTAAGTCTTATAGTTCCCTTTGCCATGTCTATGTCCATAGCACCTGAGATAGGCATTGTATATTCCTCTTCTCCTTCTTTATAGAAGTTCCATACATTGACCTTACCATAAGTACCCCAACACATCTCCCAAGTAATCGGATCAACATTATCACCTACATGAATTGTTTGCGGCACAGGAATAGACAAATTACCGTCTTTATAATTCATTACTAACGGATATTTGTCAGTGATTTCGGGATAGGTACCCCAACCGTATACGTAGTAACTCTTACCAGCTTCTTTCTGCTCAATACGTACATCAAAAGTCTGTGAGCCACTCCAATCCCACCATCTAGGGTTACCACTTTCATCTATATATACATATAATGAATTGCTGGAAGCGGCCGTCCATTCGCCAATCAAATCCTCATAGTTATATACCGGATTTCCTTGAATCGGAGCAGTCTCCGTACGAGTATAGTATTTGCTACTCCACTCTACTCCATCATTAAACAAGATAGTACTTATTTCAGTAAAGAAATGGCAATAATTATATATTTGAGATTCGGGATTATAGAACATCTGAACACCATAACCAGACTCTTTCATATCCTTAATATATTCCAGTTGGAAGGACTCCCGCCCCCCATTCAATTCATGATTAATCTTTAAAGGCGTAGGACAATATTTCGATTTGGGCAGTCCTTCAAAGTTCTTCTCACGACCTTTACCACGCTGCAGGTAGTCAGCTTGATTCTGATAGTATCCGTATGTAATATAATCTACTAATTCACCTACTGTTTTACCTTCTACAGTTCCTGTAGGAGAGTCAATAAACTTATAACTGTATTCATAAACGCCCAGCAACTTATCCGGCATCTGCTGACGGCATTCGTAAATCAGGCGAGCAAAGTTCTCACGAGAACGAGGCAGAAAACCCGGGCTAGGATTATCCGAATAAGAAGAGTATTCATCATCAAAGTCCACACCATCCAGACCATAAATATCCATATATGCTTTCAATTCCTTGGCAAAATCAGCCGCAGCTTCTGCAGAAAGATTGCCCATACCGGCTTCGTCGTGGTTACCCAAAAGAGTCATATTTACTTTAATACCTTTAGCCTGCAAAGGACGGATGATTTTATCTGCGTTCTTCAATAAGAAAGAAACCTGATCATTACAGAATACATGTACGCGACCTGTTTCGCTATCCACATTGATATTGGCAGCAAAAATACTAACTACATCAAAGAAAGGCTTACCACTCTTCTTCATAGTGTATTCACCACAGTTCAAGATACTTTCATTGTTTACTTCCACAAAACAATGAGTCAGTACATCGCCCTTCTTTGAATCGGGAATGGCAGCCATCGGCTTTACCAGATAAATGTAAGTCTGATTATTGGCAGACACTTCCACACCGTCATTGGCAGTTGCCGAAATAGCCACTGCGTATGTCGTACCTATTGAACCTCCTGTGTTAATGGTCAGTTCTACCGCAGCAGACTTCTTATCGCCTGACTTAACAGTAGCTGTACCGCCATTTGCCAAACTCAGTTTGTCAGCAGGGTACATCGTATAAGATGTACCGTGAGCTGTATTATATGCGTCAAGCGCTTCTGCATCTACTTTAAAAGTAACAGTTACATCTTGTGTGGCAGCTTTGCTCAGTTCAAAGTAAAGATGTCCGGCTCCTGCTTTGTCTCCGAAAATAGTAATCGGAGTAAGTTCACGTGCTCCGGCAGCAGACTTTACATAGCCGTACATACCGTCAACTGTCTCTAACTTGCTTGAATCAGCATTATCAATTGTGATGTCCTCTTCACAGCCAGTAAAGACTGTTCCGACGCATGCAAAAGTCATTGCCAGCAAGCCTGATTTTATATGATTCATATATTTCATAATAAGCATCATTTTATATGATTAAGGTATAACTAATTAATTCTTTGCAGGTAATTCTACTGCATTCCAAGTAATGGCTTCCACAGCAGTCGCATTATTCCCGTTACCACTATAGTCAGTAATAGCAGTACCTGCACCTTCATCGAACTTCCAGTAAGATACCAGTCCTTCAGTTCCGGGAACTACCTCATAGAAGTGATCTTTAGCGTTAATATCATCCTGTGTCAACACTTTGTTCCAGATACGGCATTCTGTGATTTCACCTTCCAGGAAACGTTCGCGATTGTAAGAATGACCAATCCAGAAGCCATTACCTTCATCGGTTTTAGTTTTAGCCCAGTTGATAGCACCACAGTTCTTGTCCGCCTCCAACTTGTTCTTACCATTGATATAAACTATAATCTTCCCAGCATCTGCATCATAAGTCACAGCGATGTGTGTCCATTCTCCCGTAGGAATTACAAGATCCGAAGAGGTCACATTACCAGCAGTAGTCGCTACCTGCAACTGATTATTCGGAATACCTGCATCACCAATACGAATCAGGAAACCACCTTCAATACCCATAATGGTTGTCAGCATCTTGTCGAACTTATTGACACGGATCAATGCTTCGGCAGTAAGTTGCTTCAGGTTATCGGCCACTTCGGGCTTGCTCCAGTTTACATACACCAGATTCTTGGTAATATTAGCCACAACATTAATAAGAGCGGCACCTTTCAGTACATAATACATAGTGCGTGCACTTTCCAATATGCCGATATTAGCTTGTTCAATGGTTACAGGCAGTACATAAATCTTCTCACGATCCAATTGCGTCAAGTCTTTGAACTTCACAGCCACTTCATCTGATACAGTGCTACCTGCCAAGATAGATACTTGTTGTTTCTCCAGTGCGTAGTACTGTGCCGGCAAAGCTTCTGCATGGTCATAATAAGCGGCATTGTAAGTAGCCACCAAGGCAGGTTCAGCCTTCAAGGAGATAGTAATATCCTTAGATTCCGGTTGGGGAATGGCAACCTTGAACTTTCCTTCGGCTGTAGGAGCCGTTGATTTCAGTAATACACTGGTAGTTTTTGCCGAAGCATTGATATATACTTGATTATCGAATGTCTCGGTATCATTACTGCACGAAACTAATGCGCTTGCCAGCAATGTAATCGATGCAATATATAATTTTCTCAGTTTCATAGCTTGATTCATTTTTTAGGAGCAGGATTCATAATGTTAATAGCCTCGCGTACATACTGATAGATGTTAACAGCATTGTAATAGTCGTTCTGCACATTGTAGATAGCTATTCCAGCACGTGTATAATCGGCTGAAGATTCCATTGTCCAGTAAGCAGCTTCAGCCAAAGCTCTGTCCGAACCATAATATCCGGTAAGCTTGTCAGAACCGTCCAATGAAACAGTAGATACGGCTACAATAAAGCGATCGGTCGGTATGCCCGGAGCGACCATTGCCAAACGAGCAGTTACTGACAACTGTGCATCATCTGCCACATTGTCCGTAGCAAGAATAATATGGTTGCAGCCAGCCAGCAAAGTTTGTCCAATCAAGTTTTCAGGATATCCCTGGAAGGTAAACAACTTCTTATCGTTGCTGCTTCTCCATGTAGACAAAGCGCCAAAAAAAGTATCCTGCTGCTTCTTTACTTCCGCTTTCTGTTCGGCAGTCATGTAAATAGGGTTTGTACCCTTGTATTCCACAATCATACCGTCAAAAGCATCGGCATAACCGATTTGCTTAGTTAACTCAGTAGAAAGGTATGTATCAAAGGTACCGGTTTCAACACCTTCTTTTACTTTCTCGGTATACTCTTTCTTTATCTTATCAAAGCTGATGGTATAAACAACTTTGGTTCCTTTCTCACGCACAGTCTTCATATCGGCCAGTTCAAACTCTGCCAACTCTGCCGGATACATCATAGAGATAACATCAAGGCTATCGGGAGCGTCAGAGATGTGTTGTCCACGGCTAAAAGGAGTTTTCTCACTATTATCAAACCAAGCATAAACTATCTTGTGATCGGAATTCTTGTAATCACGCAGGTTTTGCAGATATTTGGCATACAGTTCAGGATTCTTGTCTGCCAGGGTTGGCTCATCCAGTCCAAGACCTTCTACCTCTGTCCAGTCCGAACAAGCGGAAAGGGCAAACATGGAAAACAGAGCCAATGCTATTCCCTTGATTGAGTTTCTATATAATCTCTTCATACTATTTTTCTTTAAAGGTTATTTCTTTGCAGCCCACCATACGTCGGTACCCATATTGTCGGGTCCTTTGAGGAACTTGCTCACTGCATTTTGTACATTCTCCGTATTGCTGGTATATTCTTCAGAAGGATAAGGCATGCGTCGTGCACCACGGTTGCTGTCCACTATTCCACCGCTACGGTTGCCATCGGCAGAGGCAGGGATTAATTTAGGATATCCCGTGCGGCGATAATCGGCCCAAGCCTCGTTGCCCAAGGGCCAGTTGGCAATCCACTTCTGGGTAATAATACGCTCCTGTTTCTTCTCAGCGCTGGCAGCGTCGTCCCATTTGATGGTGATGTCAGTCAGATTTCCCGAGTAGGTATAAATGCCTGAAGGATCTTTATACACAGCAGGCACACTCTGGTCGTCTTCCGCATAAGTATCAGCTCCTGCCACGCCCCATTGTTCAAAGGAGAGTGCGATGCCCCGATTGTAGAAGTCACCGGCATTGCCACCCATATCAAAACCGAATATAGCTTTGCCCTCGGCACGCAAGAAAGCAACCTCGGCAGCATTCATCCAAAGAACAGGATCATTGGAAGACATCTTGATGCGAGAGTATTTGTTGAAATATTCAGTCATCTTAGCCATATTGATACTGCGGCGAAGACCTACGTAAGCCTCTCCCGTCCATCCCGATTGTTCGAAATAGCTGGCGCGACGAGCGTCTTTGTACCCATTCATGTAGCAGATGATATCGGCTGCGGCATGTGCATCGCCACCGGTTTTTTCTTCGTTATAGCGTACAGCAGTATAAATAGGATTAGGAAGGGTACCAAAGTATTTCCAAGTAGCATTATCTGCATTGGTTTCAATCAGTCCCAATTCTTGCTTCACGGCACTTTCTGCCATTTCTTTTGCTTTTGTAGGATTGGCGTATGCTATGCGGATAGCAAGGCGCAATTTCAGGGAGTTGGCAAACTTTACCCATTTTTGAACATTGCCACTATATACATAGTCGGCAGTAGCAACCAACGCGGCATTCTTGTTCTCAGTCAAGGTAGCAATAGAGGCATCGAGTTCTTCAAAGAATTTATTGTAAACCTCTTCCTGTGAGTCGTAAGGAATGGAAATCTTTCCGTCCTGTCCGATTTTTGAGTAAGGAATAGCACCGTAAGTATCAGTAACGCGGCTCATTGCAGCCACCTTTATAATCTGTGCAATAGCAAAAGGAACCGGGTTGTCAGTCTTCTCGGACACCATCTGAATGGTGTTCAAATTGCTGTACAGTGTAGAGATTATGCGGTCACTAATCATAAATACGCGAGTCCAGTCATTTTTGGCATCGAAGTTCGAGATAGTGTTAGACCAACCACTGTTTGAGTCGGCAAAGTAGCCACCCATCGGACCACCCAACAAACAGTCAGTGAACTGTGTGGTGTTGATATCCGAAGAAATCACAGTGCTCGCCAAGTTACTCATAGCCGAGCCCAAGGCATAGTCATCAGCACCCAAGTCACCCGGTTGATAAGGATTGGAATTGATATCCATAAAGTTGCCCGTACACGACATAAAGCCAAATGTAAGTGAGCCTATAATCAGTTTATTTATAATGTTCTTTTTCATGTTAATCCGCTATTAAAATTTGAAGTTCAGACTGAAACCGATATTACGCAGGGCTGGCATCATGAAATAGTCGATACCCTGATAGAAGTTATCAGTAGAAGCTACACTTTCAGGATCGAAAGGTGCTTTGTTGTAAATCATCCATAGGTTGCGACCTACAAGTGAAACGCGAATGTCGCATACATCTTTCAACAACTTGCGGGAGATAGTATAGCCTAGCGATACTTCCTGTAAACGAATGTTGGTTGCCGAATAGGTGTAGAATTGAGGAACAGACGTGCCACTACCCACTACGCTATACCAAGTTTGAGGATTGATAAAGTCGTTACCATTGATGCCTACATAACCCAGGTCACGTGCGTCGGCCGAAGCTTCGGACACACCGTAGTAGTCGAGCATAGCCTGTGTACGCGAGTAAACCACTCCACCAAGGCGAGCCGATACCATAAAACCAAAGTCAAGGTCTTTCCAGTTGAAATTATTGCGCCATGCCAGATTTCCCTTCGGTAATACACTGCCCAACTTGATGTATTTGTTAGGATTCTGAATAGTTTCAGTAGATACATTTCCATTCTGATCGACATAGATATTACCATTACCATCACGTTTCATATCAATCAATGAATAGAGGTCGCCCATGCTACCGCCTTCGCGCAAGAGGAAACGAGCTTCGCCCAAACCACCCATATTCAGTGTATTCAATGAGAAACGTTCACCGGTGATGGGGTTGATAGCATTGTCGGCCAATGTAAGAATCTTGTTCTTATTTGTTGAGTAGGTGATTCCTGTATCCCATGTAAACTTGTTCCAAGTATTCTTAAATCCTAATGACAATTCGACACCGGAGTTGCGTACGGCACCTGTTTGAATATACATGGCGGACCAACCGCTTACGGGTAATTGTGGATTAAATGTCTGGTTCATAGTCTTGGCGTTATAGTAAGTCACGTCCAGATTGAAATTCTTCAGGAAGCGTAAAGTCAAACCAAGTTCCCAGGAATTGGTACGTTCGGGTTTCAAGTTGTACAGAGGATACTGAGTCATGATACTCCACTGTCCTGAACTTGCATTCCATTCATAACGAGGATTTGCCAAGTATCTGGAGAAGGGGCTACCTACGGATGCCCATGAACCGCGAATCTTCATAAATGATATAAGGTCTTTATTCAGTCCCGGCATCAATTCGGACAATACTACCGAACCACCGATAGAAGGATAGAAGAAAGAACTGCTGTTTGAGTTGGGACCTGCCAACTGTGAAGGCCAGTCGTTACGTCCGGTCAACGTCAGGTAGTAAGTGCTCTTATAGCCTAGTTCGGCAGAGGCAAACAGAGACTGCGTCTGCTCACGCCAGCCTTCTTGCAAACGCTGTGTCTTGCTGGCACTAAGATTCTGAATAGCGAAATAGTTAGTATATCCCGGCTGTTCATCTCCAAAAGCATCACTTCCGTCAGCAATGGGTCCACGCACTTTCATGGCATCCGAACGAACGTCGGAGAAAGAACCACCAATATTGGCTTGCAGTGTCCAGTTTTCACCGAAGTTTTTACTAATGTTCAGTAGGAAGTCGGCATAAAGTTGCTTATCCTGAGTTTTAGTGATGCTGTACAGACCACGAGAAGATTTCTCGGTAAGCTGTGAATTGGTCGATGCATAAAATTTCTCGGTATAGTCATTGTTGGAGTTATCCAGACGGACACGTCCCGATATACTCAACCAGTCTAGAATCTGATAGCTAAGTCCGGCATTCAGCATGTAGCGGTCTTTCTTGTTCTCACGTAAGTTACGGTTGTTAATCCAGTACGGGTTCTGCATAGCCATTGCCTCGTCGCCTATAGGCCAGTACTGCGTATTGATTTTGCGGGCGGCATCATAGCGTTCGTACATGCGGATATCTTCCCAGTCGTTACCACGAGGGAAAAGATAAGCACCTACCAGCGGGTTGTTATAGGCACCCTGATTGGTCATATTGCGGTCGTTCTGCAAGATGTAGCTTGCACCGATATCGAGCTTCATCTTATCATTAAGGAAAGAAGTGGTATTGCGTACGGTAAAGTTATAACGGTTGTATTTGTTGTTAGGAACGATACCTTTAGAGTTGAGCGCAGCAGCCGATGCATAAGTCTGGTTCTTCTCAGTACCGGTTGACATAGAGATGGTTTCTGTACCCACAATACCGGTTTGAAAGTAGTCGTCACGGGGGCTATAACCGTAGTTATTGGCTTCGTTCAGACGGGCTCCCCAACTAAGTGCACCTTTATTGGTAGAGATACCGTTCGATCCTGTACCGTAACGGTTTTGGAAACTCGGCATCACAAATGGAGTGGTAAACTCGGTATTGCTGCTTACGGTCAGATTAAGTTTTCCCTCTTTACCTTTCTTGGTAGTAATGATAATAGCACCATTGGCAGCCTCCGAGCCATACAATGCAGCAGCCGCAGCACCAGTCAGTACCGACATGGATTCAATGTCATCGGGATTGATATCGGCAATAGGTTCAGAAGAACCTTGAGAATCGAATTCTGTACCACCACTGTTGCCACGACCCGAGAAGATTGGCACACCATCTATTACGTAAAGAGCATTGGAAGACTGCATGATGGATTTTGTACCACGCATTACCACCTTAGACACACCTCCCACACCAGATGAGGAGGCGTTGATATTGACACCTGCCACTTTGCCACTCAGGGAGTTAACGAAGTTAGCGTCTTTGTTGGCATTCAGAGCAGCAGTGTTCACCTCCTGTACATTGTAGCTCAACGCCTTCGTAGCACGTTTGATACCGAGGGCGGTTACCACAACTTCTTCAATCAATTGCGAATCGCCTTGCATCATCACATTGATAGGGGCAGAACCTTTAACGGCAATCTCTTGTGATGTGTAACCGATGTAAGAGAACTGAATAACAGGGTTTGCTTCGTTAGTAGTCAGTGTAAAGTTACCGTCAAGATCGGTAATACAGCCATTGCTTGTACCTTTAACCAACACATTTACACCAATCAGCGGACCCATATCATCCGATACGACTCCGGTAACCGTGCGTTCTTTGCCTTGCTGGTTTCCTTGTTGTTGAGAATTGCTTTTCTCTGAAAGATAGACGATGTTATCTTCCACCTTATACGAAATGTTTTTCCCTTTAAGAATTGTGTTCAACGCATCTGTTATCGACGCATCTTTCACCTTGACATTCTCCACGGATAACGCCGCTAGTTTGTCGTCATAGAAAAATTGATACTTTGATTGAGATTTAATCTGTTCAATGACTGTGCCTAATGTAGCACGAGACACATTCAAGTTCAACTGGGCAAAGCCCCATTGAGCAGAAACCGTCATGAACAACAAGACTAATAAAGCTCGCATAAACATCGAACTCTGAAAAGCATGATTGTTTTTCATAAACAAAAATTATAGGTTATACAATAATTACTTCAAGAGATTCCTTCTCTTGCTTTCGTATATAGAACAACGCTACCTAAAAATACACTTAGTCCAAAAATACATTTTTTATCATTAATGCGATTCAGTAGTAGGATTTATTCCTTTTTTCCCGGTATATGCATATTTAATACCTTATATATAATACAAATGATCGAGCAGATATACTAAGAAAAAATAATGAATTTATTAAACTGTTTGATAATTGCCAGTTCGTGTTTGCCCGTTTTTTTACCATAAATCTAAATGTTATATTTTATATCCCTTTCCTTCCAACTTTTTCTACAGGGAAAATCCAAAAGATAGGCTTTCTATATACAACAATTAATCTGTCAATAAATACTTACTCTATTTAAGAGGGAATTAAATAAAAAAAATGAAGAATTGCCATGCGACGTGTGTACCGCATAGCTAGAATCTTCATTTAATTCAATTTTACCTATACCAGATAGGTATTCCAATTGCTATTACTTTGTTTTCAATTCATTCGAAAAAGAATAAGGATAATCTTCCGTTTGAGTGCCTCTTTGTATATTGGGCTTATTACCCATTTCAAAATCCAATACACCTCCTTTTATCAGATCACCATGTTTCAAGAAATTCTTGCTATAATCATTTCCGTTTATCCGGAGAGATTCAATATAAAGATTATCGGCAGAATTATTAGCTGCATCAATTGTCAAGCTATTACCATTCTCAAAATGGAGAGTCGCTTTTTTGAACAATGGAGCACCTAATACATACTCATCCGTACCCGGACAAACCGGATAGAAACCTAATGCAGAGAATACATACCAAGCAGAAGTCTGACCGTTATCTTCATCACCACAATAACCGTCGGGACCGGCAGTGTACATACGGTTCATCACCTGACGTAACCAGTATTGTGCTTTCCACGGCTGACCGGCATAATTATACATGTAAATCATGTGCTGTATAGGTTGATTACCATGAGCATAATTACCCATATTCATCACGGTCATTTCACGTATTTCGTGGATTACCTGACCGTAATAACTATCGTCGAACAATGGAGGAACGATGAAAACAGAATCCAGCATCTGAACAAAGCTCTCTTTACCGCCCATCAAATCAATCAGACCTTGGGGGTCATGGAATACTGACCATGAATAGTGCCAGCTATTACCTTCCGTAAAGGCATCCCCCCACTTCAAAGGTGAGAAAGGGGATTGGAATTGTCCGTCCTTGTTACGACCACGCATCAATTTGCTATCCTTGTCGAACACATTCTTGTAGTTCATGGCACGGCTCGCAAAAAGCTTCTGTTCTTTCTTGGGGCGGTTCAAAGCCTTAGACATCTGGTAGATACACCAGTCATCGTAAGCGTATTCCAAAGTACGGGCAGCGTTCTCATTGATTTTCACATCGTAAGGTACATAGCCTAATTCATTGTAATATTCATGTCCAAGACGTCCGGTAGAAGATACTTCGGGATGTACATTCTTTGTTCCGTGAATCAACCCTTCGTAGAGCGTGTTGACATCATCTACTTTAACACCTTTCAGATAAGCATCGGCAAGTACGGAAGCCGAATTATTGCCAATCATGCAACCACGATGACCGGGACTTGCCCATTCGGGGAAGAAGCCGCTTTCTTTATAGGTATTCACCAAACCTTCCTGAATCTGCTTGTTTACCGACGGATACATCAGGTTAAGGAAAGGGAACAGACAACGGAAAGTATCCCAAAAGCCGGTATCGGTATACATATATCCGGGCAATACTTGTCCGTTATAAGGACTATAATGAATAGGATTTCCAGCCTCATCCAGTTCGTAGAAGGAACGGGGGAAAAGCACCGAACGGTACAGGCAAGAGTAGAATGTACGGATTTGATCCAGGTTGCCCCCTTCTACATCAATCTTTCCGAGGACTTGGTTCCAGGCTGACTGCCCTTTTTGCACTAAAGCTTCGAAACTGTCATTACCCAGTTCTTGCAAATTTCTGTCGGCTTGCTCAGGACTGATAAACGAAGAGGCTACACGGGCATGCACCACTTCGCCTTTGCGGGTTTTGAAGCCGATGATGGCACCGGCATGATCTGCCGTTTCTTCGAGGTTGTTCTCTTTCAAGGCACCATTGGCAACGGAAGCTTTGTAAGTGAACGGTTTATCAAACTCTATCACAAAATAGTTCTTGAAGTTATCAGGAACACCACCGCTATTACGGGTAGTATAGCCGACAATACGGTTCTGCTCCGGAAGTATCTTCACGTAGGAACCTTTGTCAAAAGCATCGACTACAATATAAGAATGTTCATTCTCGGGGAAGGTGAAACGGAACAGCACTGCACGGTCTGTAGGAGTAAACTCTGTTACCACATCATGTTCAGCCAAATATACCTTATAATAATGGGGCATTGCCACTTCTCCTTTATGGGAGAACCAGCTGGCGCGCTTGTCTTCATCGAATTCAGGCTTGCCAACTACCGGCATAATGGAAAACTGACCGTAATCGTTAATCCACGGACTAGGTTGGTGCGTTTGTTTGAATCCACGAATCTTGTTAGCTGTATATACATATTGCCA
>NZ_JASLER010000051.1 GCF_030151085.1 Bacteroides sp.
TTTACATTTAATTTCAAATTAAGTTGTAAACGGCTGATACAAAGAGATGTTATAAAGCAGGGTTTTAAAAGGAGGTATGCACGAGAACAAGACACGACACATTATTATATATGCGTGCGCGTATGCAAAGGGAAGCGGAAGAAATTTGCATCCAAATGCACACTTGCTCCGCTACAGCTCCGCTATAACCCTGCTATTTCTCCCCTTAGAGGGTAATGTAAGCGGAGAAATAGCGGAGCGGGTATAGTTCAGACATACGCTATCTGTATCTAGATAATGAAGTGCGCAGCTAAATCAGCATTTCACAAATAAGCAGGATTACCAGGCACGGGGTCAGAAAGGATACTTGAAGCATCAAAGCACGGACATTCTTTTATCCACTCCTCGGGTTCTATCTCACCATTATGATTCAAATCAGGGCTGAGGTCACGATGACCGCAAAGGCGGGAACCGGGATAATCTCTTAATAGCAACATAACAAGTACCCGTAGCGAGTGTTTCTGAAAAGAAGTACGGGTATCAGCGGGACGACCGTTCTCATCCAGTCCGCCTTCATAACAGATACCGATTGAATTCGCGTTGTGCCCCTTGGAGTGTACTCCCGGTTTTTCAACAGGTCTTAAAGATTTAATGTCTCCATTCTTCCTTATATAATAATGATAACCTGCGCCGGAGAATCCCCGGCGCAGGTGGTCTGTTGTCAAATCATACTCCGTATAGCAACGGTCACAGCGACTGGCGGAGCAGTGGACAACGATAAGATTGATTGGTCTCATATAATAGTAGTAATAATAACAGCCTCACCTCCGGCCCTTCTCCGAAAGGGAGGGGAGGCAGAGAGATGGGGTTAGGTTTTAAATCAGGTTATAGGGGCAGGCGTGAGCTCCGAGGGCGCCAAGTAGGGCCGAAGCAAGAGCAATGATCACTTTCAATACATAATCCCAGGTAGATGATTTCTTATTCATAGAATAAAGGTTTAGGGTGATAATACATTTTTAATTTCTAATTATAATTTCGGGGATAAACAGACCCCAAGCTACAGAAGTATCACTATCCCCCTCTCTTTCGGAGAGGGGTTAGGGGTGAGGCTTTATCCAAGCGGATTATCATCCTCGTCACCGTGCGATCCACCGCCGGAGCCACCTCCTTCCCCTTCGGTTTTGTCAAGAGAGAAGGTTACGTTCGAAGGGCTCTTGGTCTGCACATTGCTGTTATTCACCAACCTAAGCTCCTTGTCGGGAGAAAAACGGATATTCACCTTCTTGATATTCTTCACCGTACACTTGTCCGAAGCTTCTACGCCGGGACAACGGAAAGTCATGTGGAAGGTTCCCAGTTGGTTCAGCTTCACCTTGTCACCGTTGGCAAGATTTGCTTGGATTTCTTCTACCAGAGCCTCGATGACATGTTTCACGTCACCCTTGGTCATGGAACAATTCTTCTGGATAGAAGCGGCAAGAACATCGATATCCACCGTGCCACAAGTCTTGGGTTTCTGCCGGAGGTAATACAATAACGGAGAGGCTTTGTCACTCACAATTCTTCTGCGCTGAAAGCGCTCTACAAGTACATCCATAATTTAACAGTTAAGGTTTAAGTTAAGAAAAATAATTTATTAAATAAAAGTGGGAAAGAAGAGGGATAAGGCGCCTGAATCAATGATTATTCCTTGTCTTAAGCACATAACAAAGATACAAAACAAGAGAGGCAAAGTCAAGTGTTTTGCCAATTATTTTCATATTATCAATCAATTATTTGCCTATTATTTCGCATTCCTCATCATCCACTCCAAAGGTGGCACATAGTCTACCAGTTTTGTCATGCTGGCGTTGTGGTGGAAGTAGACTTCGCCGGTTTCACCGTTGCGGTGCTTGGCTACGATGACGATACCCAGACCGTCCGTGGGATAAGTACTCTTCTTGTCAGTGGCTTTGCCGTAGAGGGCGGGACGGCAGAGGAGCATCACCATATCGGCATCTTGCTCGATGGCCCCGCTTTCACGGAGGTTGCTCAGGGTGGGACGGTGGTCGATGGTGCCGTCGGGCACACGGTTCAACTGACTGAGGAGCAATACGGGGATGTTCAGTTCTTTGGCAAGGAGTTTGGCTTTGCGGCTGGTCTGCGCCACTTCTTGTTCACGGTTGCGGTTTTTCTGGTCGGTCTTCATGTCGCAGAGTTGCAGGTAGTCCAGGATGACAAGATCGCATAGACCTTTGCTTTTCAACAGGCGGCAGGACGAGCGCACACGGTCCATGCCGGTGACCGAATGGTCGTCTATCAGGATGGGCAGACGGGCCAGTCCGGCAGAA
Source organism: Bacteroides sp. (assembly GCF_030151085.1). GTDB lineage: Bacteria > Bacteroidota > Bacteroidia > Bacteroidales > Bacteroidaceae > Bacteroides. The sequence continues at coordinate 2,310 of NZ_JASLER010000051.1, forward strand.
GCCTCGTGCACCCGGTGGAGTTCACCGGGAGTCAGTTGTCCGCTACGCAGGTGTTGGGGATCGACGTCGTCGGTGGCGGCAAGCAGCCAACGGTCGCCCAGACGTTCTCCCTGCATTTCGAGACTGAAGACTACTACGTGATGTCCGGCGGTGGCGGCGGCACGTGCCAGGTGCAGGGCAAAGGCGGTCTTGCCCACCGAAGGGCGGGCGGCAAGGATATCCAGATCACCATTTTGCCAGCCGGCAGTAATACGATCCAGATCGGTGAAGCCGGTGGGGATGCCGGTGATACCGTCCTTGCCGGTAGCTACACGTTGTTCTACTTCGTTGATGGTATCCTGCATCAGGCATTCCATATCGCGCAGGTGTTCGTTCACACCGCTTGTATTTTCCAGACTTTCGAGCAGTTGGTGGGCTTGGGTCAGGACGTCGTCGATGTCCATTGTTTCGTCGGCAGCGGATGCCAGCAGTTGGTGGAAGCCCAGGATCATCTGCTGACGCATGTACAGTTGCCTCAAGATGCACACGTGATACTCCAGGTGGGCGGAGGAGGCGACTTTAGAGCTGATACGCGTCAGTTCGTAGGCGCCACCCACGGCTTCGAGTTTGCCACGGGAGGCGAGTTCGGTCTTTACGGTGATGATGTCGATGGCTTTGCCGGCACGGTACATGCTCAGCAGGGCGGCGAAGATTTCCTGGTTACGGAGTTCGTAGAACATCTCCGGGTGCAATTTGTCAGCCACAAGAGGCAGGGCGGCGCGTTCTATCAGGCAGGCACTCAGGATGGCTTCTTCTATCTCGGCATCGTGCGGATTCACGATGCCGGTGGTCGGGTTATCAGTCTTCATACTCGTCTTTAAAAGATTTGTCGGCCAGATAGCTAGCGGCTTGTTTACAGTATCTGGAGCTGCTCAGGTGGTCGTGATATTCGTCGATATTGGCTATGGCGAGGCGTTTTTCTTCGACAGAGAGTTTTTTCCACTCGCGGCGGGCACGGCCGATGTTCACTTTGTCGTGCTCGGTGATGTCGTGGTATTGCTGCCAGAAGCTATCGAAGCCTTCGTTGCCGGTATCTTTGCGCTTGCACGACTGCGGACGTGATTTACCGGTCAGCAGGTCATAGTCGGGGATACGGATGTGGGTGACAAAGGGGTTCACCAGTTTCTCGATCAGCCCCAGGGTGAACATACTATTGAAGAAGTAGCGGGTGTGGCTACGATTCCAACCCAGGATTTCAGCCCAATGACTGAGGGACAAGACCGATTCGCCACGCATACACTCGAAGTGATGTCCTTTGATGCAGCATCGTGTAGAACTGTAGTTGACGTGTTTCAATACCAGAAAAAAAGCTTCGAAGTTATCGGCAGCTCCTTCATTCTTTTTCATTTTCATTTGTTCCTCAAACAATGCTTTGGGGAAGAGGAGATAGCCTTTTTGCAGCATTTCCATAGTCAGGTAACTCATATTTTTATCTCTTTTTTGATGATTATGCCGCAAAGTTACTGCCCGCCACGGGGGAAAACAATTCGTAGTTGGCATTTGGTCAAAAGATGATAAAAAAGCCACTTTTGTACATATTTGCTTCTGCACAACAAACTGCACAGTAGCCACCCCACCGGAGACGCCTGTTCATCAGCATTACAGAATGTGGCCGAAAACCATTCTGCACAGTCTTCAGCCACATAAATAATATATATAAAATAACTAATGCATTAAAATGCATTATATCTTTCGGAAGTTTTTAGGAACGGCAAGATAAGGATTCTTCTCTATCATCAGTTCCACAGCCGAAGGTAATCCCCAATGGCGCACGATGGCGGAACTCTGTATCGGAGTGAGATGGGTGGTTTTGGCTGTATAGCCTGCGTCTACAAGTTCTTGCATCAGCTGCGAATGTTCTTTCAAAGTTGTCCGCATGGCCTTCACAGCCGAATTGCTGCAGGCATAATTAGGGAAATAGGCATTAGCCACGGCAGTGATGTTATGGCAGCCCACAAGCAGCCAATCGTAATTTTCTGAAATCATGTTCATTTCTTTTATTAGTAAAACATCGCAAAATTACGACAAACCTAAAGAACGGAAAAAACTAATTGATACACGTGAGATATAAATCCAGTTCGCGCTTAAAGTAGTTCAAAATGGTGCAAGGAGAAAGAACACGCCGGGTCGAGGTGTGTCTATGGCTCTCGATGGTATAACGTGCACCGATGGCGAGGCAGAACCAACTATAATTGAGCGTGCGATGAAAGTGGTGCTGAAAATACTGGTAGATGGCTACGGCACGCTCGAAGAAAGAAAGTGCCTGATGGCCGGGGATCCGTTTAGGAGGTACTGCTTCGGCATGTTCCATCTGTTGCAAGGTATATTCCAGTTGCTCTATATCGTTTTGGGTATTGGTCATGGTTTGCTCCAATTTCGCCCGGCGCATCTGCTGTTTGGCGAGTCGTTCTTTCTTTTTTTCCAAGAGTTCGCGCACGTCGGTTGTATTCATTTTTATACCTTTGCTTCTTACAGTGGTGGCTTTCATTGTCTATTTGTTTTACGAATTTTAGGTTGATAGAAATGCATCATGCGTTGGCATGAAATGCATCATCCGTTTACCCCAAACGGATGATGTGTTTGGGGCAAACGGATGATGTGTTTTTAAATAATAGATGATCGGATTAGGAAATCCTTATACTAATGACCGGCGGAGAGGAAAATCCGCCGGGACGGGGCTGCTGACTTAGTACTTATTGTGTCACTTTCTCCAGTGTTCCATCTGCTTTGAACTTATAGCCAACTGCACCTGGCAGGTTGGTATTCAACCAGCTGATTTCATCGGTAATATTGCTTACACTTTTACTTACATCCCATGATGATTGATTACCAACACCTGCGGTAATGCCGCTTATAGCGTGAACACAATAGTTTATATTATCACTTGACATCGCAAAAAATGTTTCAGCTATGCCACCAATAATCCCTCCTATATTGATTGTTGCACTATTGAAAGTGGCCGATGCATAGCAATTTAAAATATCTGGGACCGGTCCTGAAAAAGGTTCACTTATAAGTCCTATTATGCCACCTATGCCAACATTGTCACCCTCTACTGCTCCCTTTTGAGTCAATGTACCTCCATTATAATAACAGGCTTGTATACCAACTGTGGAATTTCCACATATCCCCCCAACGGTTGTACCTGTAATATTCCCTGTTGCGTAGCATCCCACTATCTTAGTGAGCCCTTGCTGATTTCCGGAAAGAGTTCCAACTATACCACCAGCTAAGCCTTTATTTTCTGCCGAGACTACAGCCGAACTGCTACAATTTTCTATTATTGTATTACTGGCAGCCCCTACGATGCCTCCTGCAATCGCATACTGAGAATTATCAGTCACTGTACCGCCTTCTATATGCAAATTCCGTACAGAACCATTGAAGATAAATCCAAAGAAACCGCTATAACCTCCAGAAGTATTGACATTCAGACCAGATATCGTTTTTCCGTTTCCATTGAAACTGCCGGAGAAATAAGCACTACTTGTGTTGCCAATAGGAATCCATGCTTCTTCTTCCAAATCAATATCTGCTGTCAGTGTTATTGTTTTTCCACTGAAGTTTAATTTAGAATATTCACCGTAGGTAGTCAATGTTGTAGGGTCACCGTTCGTCAGTCCCGCCAGTTCTCTCAGTTCTTTCGCAGTACCTATTTCAAAATTGCCGGTTGCTTTGCCCTTTACATACCAACTTTCTTCTTCAGGTTCCAAGTCACCAGCCCAAGTGTCATCACAACTTACCGTCAGTGTTGCACTGTTCTTATCGCTATACTTTCCACTAATATTTGTAGAGTAATTGCGACGGAAGGGAGCATTCGAGATGTCTTTCTTTGTTTCGCTGTCGAGTGTGGCTTCGATGTTCATAAGCGTTTGGTCATCATTGGTGGCAATGATGTAATCCGTAGCAATTACTCCGGTAGTAACAGCATTGCAAGTCAGTTCATGGGTCACTGCTCCGTCTATCTTTGCAACAGTGTAGCCTTCCACGTTCAGCGAGTAGCTTTCGGGATATTTCACCGTTAGCTTACCGGGTGTAGCAGACAATGTTGTGGTTTGCTTGAAGTTCACTTGGGCTACGGCATGGCTCAATGTTACAGCTGTGTACTTTGTAGCATCATCCGTTCCTACTTTGAATTTCGCAACGCCAGCAAAAGCGGCTTTTGTAGCGACTTTACCTGTGGCTATCTTCACTTCTCGCAACTTGGAAGCGTCGAATACGTTGTCCGAACCCTTTGCTGTGCCATAGTCTGCCCAGAAAAGAATGGTGTAGTCTTGACCGTCTTTCAATATCACGTCGAACGTGCCTTCTGCTTGTTCCACCTGTGTGGCTTGTACAGCATCTTTGGAAGTAGTGCCTTCGTACACCTCCATAATGTAACGAGTAGGCTTCACTGTCGGTTCTGTCACTGCACGAGTGTCTACTCCGTCATTCACCGCAATGGTGAAACTCACCGTCTTACTACCCGAAGGGGTAATGGCATTCTCTTCTTGACTGCATCCTATGAACATGGCTGCCATGCCCAACAGTGCGAATAATAAATGTTTCCTCATACTTGTTTGTTCTTTTAATGAGTTGATTATTAGATTGATGTTAGTTCTCTATTTTCATTCTTCTTTTTAGAACTCTACTTCATAGTCTCCACTCCATTCAGTGTCTACCTGCACGCCGCCTACGCCCGCCGTGAGGAAATTACCCGTAACGGTAGTCAGCTGTCCGGCACGATAGTCAATCCGCACGCCATTGATACCGCTAATAGTCTTGCCGTTGGCATCTTTGAAGAGGATGGTTACGGTGACAAACGACTGCTCGCCATTCACCAATACGAAATCTTTTCCTATGGTGACGGCTTCATTGCTCTGCTGGCTCAATGCGGAATAATAGCCATATCCACCTTCGGAATCGGAAGGTTTCTGGGTACTGATGTTGTAGGCGCAAGGCAGGAAGCCTTCGTAGACGATACTGATTTTGAGGTCTTCGAGGGTGGGGTATTTGCGTTCGGCACGCAGTGCATTGTATTCAGCCACGTCATTTGCCACCAGTCGGTATTTTGCCAACGGGCGGTGCATGGTAACAGCTTCGCTTTGGTCCTTGTTGCCCACGGTAAGGGTGAACGCTTTGGTAAAGGCATCACGGGTGTCAGTATTCCCACGGTATTGGTCTTTACCGAGTATCTTGATGCTCTTGGTGTCGGTGGTGATGTAATGGTTATCAGTGCATGGGTTGGCAGTGTAGTCTGCCCACAGGCGCACATCGTAGTTGCCCGGATTAAGTTGCAGTGCAGAAGTGTAGACGCCTTCGGTGGCAGTAGCCGTTACGAATTCTTCTTTGCGGAGTATACGGGTGTCGGTGTTCTTGTTGTACACTTCAATCACGGCACGCAACTTCAGATTATCATCTGTCGCACGAGTCTTGTTCTGTGCCGCTACAAAGTCCGGCAATGTGGGCGATGGGAAAGTAAGGTTCAACGTCACATTGAAGAAACCTACCGCTTCGCTACCTTTCTTTACATCTATCATTATTTGCGAAACACCTTCTTTTACCTCGTAGCGCACCATGCCGGTGGCAAGTTCGGGATAACTGCCGTTATCGATGGACTTCACCCATTGGCAAAACTCGCCGAATGTCATTTGGGGTAAATCTGCTGCACGGCTCACTACAGGTACACACGATTCTTCGGTGTTCAGTATGGCAAAGATGGTGTAGTAGCCCGATTCCATCAACATACGGTCGAGTGCCAACGACTGCATCGTGGGGTAATAGGTATGCTTCGACAGCATTTCGGACGAATCGAAGAAATAGAGGTGCACGTCTTTCAACGGTGTATCACCGATGGCATCGGTGTTGATACCTACGGTAACGGTGGGGCTGTTATTCGGTGCTTCTCCGGGGATTTCGTGTGCGGTCTTGTCGCACGAGGTCAATATGAAAGCTCCTGTACAAGCCAATCCGAAGAGGGCTTTTTTGAATGTCTGTATCATAAGGCTGTTATTTTTCGAGGATGATTAGTTTGATTTCCGTACGACGGGCTTGGGTATCGTCCTTAGCCTGTGTGTCCACTCCTTTGCCTTGCATGGTAATGCGTGTTTCGGCTATACCTTTATATATAAGGTAGCGTTTCACGGTTTCGGCACGGCGGGCGGAGATGGTTTCATTCCGTGCTTCCGTTCCGGTTGGGTCAGCCCAGCCTACAAGAGTGATTTGCGCTTCGGGATTGTCGGAGAGCGCTTTCAGTAGTTCTACGGTAGTTTTATACTGGCTCTGTTCGATGTATTCACATTGACCACGTGAGAAGTAGATGGCAGTTTCGTAAGCCGTCTTTTCAATAGGCTGATTTGCGGATTGTGCAGGTTGTGCTGTTTCAACCTTTGCTTCTGCCTTCGGCTGTGGAACTTCTTCACGGGCAACCGTCTGTTCGGGTTCAGCTGTTACCGCCACCGTAGGTTGTGGAGCTACAGGGGCTACTTCCATCGTTTTTTGCTTCTTGCTCTTGCAGCTTTTACCCAATGAGAAAGTTATCTTTATGCCTGTGTCCCAAGTGTAATTGGTGTTGTGCTCCGTTTGAGGCATAGCATCAATGCCTTTGCCCGTGAGGTAAGTCATTCCAGTGTACAGACGCAGGTTTATCCGTTGGCTCATCTGATAGCCTACACCCAAATCGCCACCTACGCCGAAGTGCATTTGTCCGTCACCTTTCAATACGGTGTTCACGCCTTCGGTAGTCTTGATGGTAGCTTTCGAGGCTACACCATACACGGCAGGAGACACAAGAAATGACCATCGGCTTTCGGGACGGAACATACGCACGAAGTCGATATTCAGGTGTAAGCCAAGTTCATAGAGATTGACCGATGAAAACAGGTCGCCGTAACGGTAGTTCTTTGCTCCGGCAAGCGGGGCATAGTAGCGGTTGCCGTCCCCGGCTAGGTAGAGGTCTTTGCAGCAGTCGTATGCGCCCAGCCCTAAATGGCTGTATCGCAGGGAGGCTTCGGTAGAGAGAAAGCGGTTGATGTGATAACCACCCAACAAACCAAAACCATAGCCTATACGGGTTTTGTCCGCACCGAAAGAACAGAATGTGCCACGTCCGAAAGAGAGCCCGGCATCGGCACCGAGGTACCATGGGGATAATTCTTTAGTTTGAGAAGCCGTTCTTTCCTGTGCACGGAGTAATCCCGGAGTTGCAGCTAAGAAGAGTAGAATTAGGGATAAATACCGACAACCGATATTTGCACCCGAAAGATGTTTCCTTTTCATTATGTATATATTTGTTTGTTATTAAGATATTGCCGGGGCGTTACTTCCTAAGTAACGGGAATGGAGCATACTCCGGATAGAGCGCTATCCGCTACAACCACTTTTTTTTATATATTCCTTGGATAAAGGACAGAAAAGAATAGTCTGCTTTGAAACGGTTTAAGGCGGACAAGGTAAAGTTTGTGTTCTCAGAGGAAAAAACTTTTATTGATAAGTCGTGATTCAGTTTTTCTGGCTTTTCAGTAAGTTTGTTTGTTTTGTAAGGAAGTGTTTTTACGTGTTTGGCTAAATAAATACACAAGAGAACATTGTTTTGAAATATTTTTTATACATTTGCAATCAATAATTCCCGTTACTTAGGAAGTAACATTCTCTCTTCGGGTCCCTTTTATCAATGCAGCAATCAGCTCATCATTTATTTCATCAATCCTCTGATTCCTGAAAGGTTTCAGATATGTTTCAGTCACCTTTCCGGAAGAATGTCCCAATGCTTCGGAGATAATACCCACATGCACTCCACGATGATAGACAAGCGTTGCCCACGTATGGCGGGGTGTGTACGAGCTTATCGAAACACCCGGAAAAAGCAACTTGCCGATTATCGACAACTGATGGTTGAAACGCCGCAATGCACGCTGATAACATAAGTAAAGTTCTTCGTCGGTAAGGTATCTGCCGTTCATATCAGCATTTTTTGCTTCAACGGAAAGTATAGGAAACAAGTAGGGAGACGACGGATTACGGTCGCGGAACTTCTCGAACAATTCACGGGCATAGCGGGAAATACGAACTGTAATCTGCTTACCGGTCTTATGGCGGCAGTAACTAATGAAATCACCCTTTACATCACCCTTCTGCAAATGCACCAAGTCAATGAATGGCATGCCCCGTAACAGAAAAGTAAGCAAGAAATAAGCATAGGTACGTTGTATATCTATAGGAATCAATCGGATATCGATTGCAAGCATCTTCTGCATGGCTTCGGGTTCTAACGAGCGCTTGGTAAGCGACATGACACCGGTGTAGACATTCTCGAAAAGTTGTGGTTCGAATACCAACACACCTTTGCGTACAAGGCGATTGTACACCGCCCGTAGGGTACGAATGTATGTAGAGACGGTGTTCCAGCTCGACTGATTGGCTCTTAGCCAGGTTTCGTACTCCTTCAGGGTGCCGGGTTGGAAAATCTCTTCCAGTGTAAACGGAGATCCTTCGGCACTATCCATAAACCGAAGGAAGGAACGGAGCACACATTGATAAACATGCAATGCCGAAAACTTCTTTTCATTGCGCAATTGCTCGAAAATGGGACACATAGCCAAGGCGAGCACCATCGAGTCTTGTTCTTTAAAAACTTCTTTTTCTTCCATAATTCTAATGAATTTAATTTCCGCATAAAGCGTCCGCCTAAAACAGATGTACCTTATGGGATGTTTATGGAAAGATGGGAAAAAAGTTATAAAGAATAGAATAATTATATATAGGTTGTCCGGTTAACTTTATCCTTCTTTTGCTTCCTCCTGCGGAATGCGTATCGACGTATAAAGTTCAAGAATAGCACCTATGGTCAACGCTACAATCCACTCATTACCATTAGTGAAAAGCATGAGTGCACCGGCACCCACCAATATTATTGAACCTAATACTTGCTGAGCACGCAAACGCCTTACATTAGAACTTTTACTCTTAGACGGTGAGTTTATTTGTGCCAAAGCAACTAAAGTAGCACCAACTGTATATATATAAGGTGAAAGCTGCCAACCTGTAATGTAAGAAGTAGCACCTACCAAAACCATAACAGCACCTACAGTGAAAAAAGCGGGTATTAATTGTTTCATTCTTCTATATCTCCTTCAAAAACATAAATATCTTCATTAGGCTTCTTCATCAGGTATTTTTCACGCGCAACCCGTTCAATAGCTCCTGAGTCGACTGCAAGTTCATTGAGGCGCTCTGTATTCTCCTCATATTCCTTGCGATATTTCTCTATTTCATCACGCAGACGACTCTCCTCCCGGGCATACCCCATGCGACGCATAATGCTATTCTCATCCAAAAAGCCAACAATTACCGCAAAGACTACAAGAGTAATAAGATACTTATGCTTGCGGACGAAAGACCAAAGAGAAGCGAGTTTATCCATATTGCCTGTTAATTAATGATTAGAAATTAACGATCACATCAATCAATCTCTAATCTGAGTTTCTTTGAGCACAAAGATAAGAGGAATAACTGAGACTTTTCTTTTTTTTGCTTACATTTGCACAAAAAGCGAAGCGTCTACGCTCTGACAAGAACATCTTGAATATGGAAAATTATATTGTATCAGCACGAAAATACCGCCCTTCGACCTTTGAGTCTGTGGTTGGGCAACGTGCTTTGACCACCACCTTGAAGAATGCCATCGCTACCGGAAAACTAGCTCATGCTTATCTTTTCTGTGGGCCGCGTGGCGTCGGCAAAACTACATGTGCACGTATCTTTGCCAAGACTATTAATTGCATGAGTCCTACAGCAGAGGGTGAAGCGTGTAACCAATGTGAGTCATGTACCGCTTTCAATGAGCAACGGTCTTACAACATTCACGAACTGGATGCTGCTTCCAACAATTCGGTAGACGATATCCGCCAACTGGTAGAGCAGGTCCGCATCCCACCACAGATAGGTAAATATAAAGTGTATATTATTGATGAGGTGCACATGCTATCTGCTTCCGCCTTCAATGCTTTTCTGAAAACGCTGGAAGAGCCACCACGTCACGCTATCTTTATTCTTGCCACTACCGAAAAACATAAAATACTACCTACCATCCTCTCTCGCTGCCAAATATACGATTTTAGTCGTATAGGTGTGGATGACACTGTAGCACACTTAGCTTACGTAGCCTCCAAAGAAGGTATTACTGCCGAACCGGAAGCACTAAACGTCATTGCCCTGAAAGCCGATGGTGGTATGCGCGACGCCTTATCCATTTTTGACCAAGTAGTTAGTTTTACCGGTGGACACATCACTTATATAAGTGTAATAGAAAATCTCAATGTGCTCGATTATGAGTACTATTTTAAACTAACTGATTTCTTCCTCGAAAATAAAGTAAGTGATGCCTTATTGCTTTTGAACGATGTATTGAACAAAGGTTTTGACGGTAGTCATTTCATCACCGGTCTCTCCTCGCACATGCGCGACTTGCTGGTGAGCAAAGATCCTTCTACCTTATCGTTACTGGAAGTGGGTGCAAGTATTCGTGAACGGTATCAGGTACAAGCACAAAAATGCCCGTTACCTTTTCTGTATCGTGCCATGAAACTTTGTAACGACTGCGATTTGAGCTACCGCACCAGCAAAAACAAACGCTTATTAGTAGAGCTAACTTTAATACAAGTAGCTCAGCTGACCGCCGAGGGGGACGATGTGTCTGGTGGGCGTGGCCCTAAACAAGCTATAAAACCCATATTCACGCAGCCTGCAGCCGCTCAGCAGCCACAGGCCAGCCCTGCTATGTCTCAACCACAAGCAGTGGCAACCCCTGCTGTTCAATCAGCAACTCCAGCAAGCAATACCGCCCCTACCCACTCCGCCCCTGCTGCCGTATTAATGGCACAAGGAAAGGAGGAAAAGAAAATTCCTGTAATGAAAATGTCCGGATTGGGTGTATCTATTAAACGCCCCGTTCAGGAAGAAGAACAGAATGTAGCTACTAAAGCCACAACTACACAGCAAAATGTCCAGCCTGAAGAAGATTACATCTTCAATGAAAGAGATGTGAATTATTACTGGCAAGAGTATGCCGGACGCATGCCCATTGAGCAAGTAGCCATAGCCAAACGTATGCAAAACATGCGTGTCACTTTAATCAATGCTACCACTTTCGAAGCAGTAGTTGATAATGAAATTATTGCAAAAGAGTTTACCGCTTTGATACCTGCCCTACAGGATTATTTGCGTACCAAACTCAAAAATAGAAAAGTCACTATGACCGTTCGCATCAGCGCTCCAGCAGAGAAAGTCCGCGTATATGGACGGGTAGAAAAGTTCCAAATGATGGCTCAGAAAAACAGTGCATTATTAGAGTTAAAGGAGGAATTCGGGCTAGAGCTTTACTAGAATTTTAACCACGGTTAAGACAATATAAGATTTTGGGTATTGCCTTAAATAAAATTGATATATTTAATTTTTTATTCTCGCATTTATGTTTACTTTTGCCAATAATAAACAAAAGAGGCAAACGAACATTTGAGAACAAGAGCAATCATATTAGCATTACTTGGGCAGATACTTCTTGCATCGGTCTATAACGTTTATGCTATTACTATCCAAGACAAACAAAAGCTTTTGGAATCATTTGTAGAAAGACAAGTTCTTTATGATGATACCGTTTCTCTTGACAGTGTAATTCTTTGGAGCGAGCAATTACTTCCTTCCATGCGTTCGAAGAGTGACAAGGAGATGTATTTCCTATTACAGCTACAACTTGCAAATGCATATACTTTACGTGGTGATGTCAGTCTGGCAACTGATCGCGCACAATTAATGTATGAAGAAGCCAAAGCATTGAATTATAGTTTTGGAATGGTAGTTGCCAATCAAGCTATCGGAGATGCCTATAACACAATTGCCAACCTAAGTTCAAAAGCTTTGGAGTCCTATCACGATGCCTTGAATGAACTTCAACACATTTCAGTTGTACATCCTTACAGGCCCCAGCTCTTACTGAAGATTTCTAATATTCTGCAACGGAGAGGTCGATTAGAAGAAGCTCAAAAAGTTCTGAAAGAACTGGAAAACATTTTGCGACAGGAACCGGACTATCCCACAGAATTCTTTCTTAATATTGAAAAAACTAATTTTGCCATATCTCATGGACACCTTGCCCAAAGTTATCTTGACGAAGCGTTTGTCCATCTACAAAAAATGGATTCAATCTATCATGCACATCCCGAAAAATTCTATCGGTTCCACCTTGACTACACTACTGCCGCATATTACCGGGCTATGGGAACCTGGGACAAACAGTATTGGAATAAAGCATTAAACATTTATACTCAACTACAAAAAGAATATTCCGGCAATAAACGTTCTACATACTATCGATGGACTTCGATGGAGAAAATCTACCTTTGTAAGATACAAGGAATGACCATGGAGGCATGCCGTATCTATCAGGAATTATATCCACCGATCGATACCCTTGCTTCACAAAATTACATTCGGCAGATAAGTACCGTTAAAGCAAAATATCAAATAGACAAAATTGCGATTGCCAGTAATGAGGAATACAATAAAATCATAAGCAGTATTCTGATAGGAAGTATTATCTTGTTAATAATGTTCTCTTTATTAGCTATTCGGCTGCGAAAACAACAAATCAGAGTAGCTCAATCGACTCGTGACTTAGCCACTTCCCGAACTAATGCTGAAAATGCCACTCGTGCCAAGAGTATTTTTCTCTCAAACATGAGTCATGAAATACGTACTCCATTAAATGCTCTATCCGGTTTTTCCTCCTTATTGACACAAGAAGGGTTAGATACTGAAACAAGAAACCAATGCAACGAAGTCATCCAGCAGAACTCTGAATTGTTGCTGAAACTCATTAATGATGTCATTGATCTTTCAAGCTTAGAGTTCGGTAAATTGCAATTCAGTATCGGAAAACATGATGCGGTAAGTATCTGCCAAAATGTTTTGGATACCGTAAATAAAGTGAAACAAACACAAGCCGAACTCTTATTTTCTACAGAACTGGAAGAAATGATAATAGAGACCGATGATTCTCGCCTGCAACAAGTTTTAATCAATTTATTGATTAACGCCACTAAATTTACTCCACAAGGAAGTATCACGCTAGAATTAAAGATGGATACGGATGGCATTGCTCTATTTTCTGTAACTGATACCGGTTGTGGCATTCCGCGTGATAAACAAGCTACAATCTTCCAACGATTTGAAAAGCTAAACGAAAATGCACAAGGAAGTGGTTTAGGTCTTTCCATTTGCCAACTTATCATAGAACACATTGGTGGAAAAATTTGGATTGACCCGGACTATACCGGAGGATCACGATTCTGCTTTACACATCCTGTTAATCAAGCAAACAGAAAGGAGGCGGAAGAATGAAACGTATCTTTTATATTTTACTGAGTACCTTTTGCTGGCTATTACTGCCTACTTTACATGCAAATGATCTGCAAAAAGAAAGTAAAGACAATTTATTGCGCACTTATCTTGCATCTCCCGCTGACAGTACCAGGTTAGAGGCGTTATACAAGTTAGCCTTATTCGATCAACTGACACCTACTTTCATCTATTACGAAAACAAATTACTGGAAGAAGCTACCATCCAAAAAAATATTCGCTATCAAAGTGCAGCTACTTACGGACATGTCGTTTATTACTATAACCGTTTGGATCAGGAACGTACAGAACAATGGTTGCATAAACTTGAATTATTAGCAGAACAAAACAATTACTACGGTCACTACTTTAAGGGAAAGAAAATGTTGATTGAGTTCTATATCATCAGCCAAAAAATTGAATTAGCCCTCAAGGAATCGCAAGATATGTATGACAAAGCTGAAAAGCTCAACAATAAAAATGGAATGCGCGAAGCATGTCTATGCTTATTGACAGGGTATTTCAATACTTTACGTTATAAAGAAGGACTGGCAGCTTTAAATAAAGCCTTTGAGCTAACAGGACCGGACATCTCGACTATGGACCACGTGGATCTGCTAACCAAAGCCGTTCTAACCTACTCCTATCTGCGCGATAATGAAAATTTATATCGCTATTTGAGCCAGTTGGAAGAAGCCAAAGAAAAATTACGTAAGGAAACTAACCTGACAAACGGCTATTTAAACTTATATCTGCTATTAGACCTTCAGTATTCTTTATATTATACGCGTTGCCAGCAACCGGAAAAAGCATGGGAACATTTACAGAAAGCAGAAGAATATTTATCGCCTTCTACATTTCTGCCCTATCAACTAACACGTCTTGCTGCTTATGCAGAATACTACCAATTAACGAAGGATTATGATAAAGCATTAGTTTACTTAGATGATGCCATTCAACTTATAGCGCCTATCTCTCCGGAAGATGTACAAATTTACGGATTACAGAAAGCAGATTTATTAGTAAAGATGGGACGTCCTGACGAAGCACTGCCCCTTTACAAACAAATAACAAAAACAAAAGACTCATTATACACAGCTTTCTCTGCTTCACAGATAGAGCAAATACAATCCATGTATAATATGGAAAACTTGATACTGCTGAAAGAAAAGCGGCAAAAGACGTTCCATCGTATTTGCCTGGCTACATCTGTAGTTATCATTTTGGTATTAGTATTCTTCAATCTACGCATATATAGTAATCGGAAGAAGTTAGAACAGGATGAAAAGGAGATGCGTAAGCTTGCCTCTATTGCAGAAGAAGCCAATGAAGTGAAAAGCCGTTTCCTTGCCAACATGAGTTACAATATTCGTATTCCGCTTAATAATGTAGTGGGCTTCTCACAATTGCTATCCACAGATACCGAACTTAGCGAGGAGGAACGGAATGATTATTCCGGCATCATCCAGTCCAATTCCACCGAACTGATTCAATTGGTTAATGACGTACTCGATCTATCCCGTTTGGAAGCCAATATGATGAAATTCCAATTGCAAGATTGCAGTGTAGAAGAGTGGTGTAATGACCTCGTTTGTATGACTCAAATGCATAGCGAAGGCAAAATTCAGCTAATATTTGATGCAAAAGTATCAGGGGCAAGTATTCATACGGATCTTAGCCGGTTGACACAAATCGTTTTGAGCACATTACTTTATCCGAACGATTGCAAAGAGCCGCGTAAAGTAAAAATGACATTATTGTATAAGCCGGAAATGAATATCATAACCGGTGAGATTGAAAACAGTCCAATAGCAGATCCTAGATTTGCCAGTCAAAAAGTATCTGTACGTCAAAAAATAAACCAACTATTCTTTGAGCATTTCGGGGGTAGTTATAAATTGAAAGAAACAAAAGGAGGAGGAGTTTCCAACATAATCTTCACCTATCCAACACTTTCCTAAAACGAGTCGACTACCTCCTTATTTAGACCTTATACAAATTAAACGTTTTTAATTAATAATGATAGCAAGTAATGAAGAAAACTGCTATTTTTGTCGAACGAATTAGTACTAATAATTTAAAATCTAAAGAAAATGGCTTACGTAATTAGTGAAGATTGTATTGCTTGCGGAACTTGTATTGACGAGTGTCCGGTAGGCGCTATCTCTGAAGGTGATATCTATTCTATCAATCCCGAAGTTTGCACAGACTGCGGTACTTGCGCAGATGTTTGTCCTTCTGAGGCAATTCACCCGGCAGAATAATACAATCCTTTTAAAGGAAAGAAGGCTCGGTTCTTATGTGGAACCGAGCCTTTATTTCTTGAAATATGATCTTATTTCAGTTTCGCCAATGCTTCTTTTATACGACGAATTGATTCTACGATATTCTCGTCGCTGGTAGCGTAGCTCATACGGATACATTCAGGAGCACCAAAATCGGCACCACCTACACAGGCAACATGTCCTTCTTCCAAAAGATACAAAGCCAAATCACCTGAATTATTGATCGTACGATCACCAAAAGATTTGCCGTAGAATGAATCACATTTCGGGAATAGGTAGAATGCACCTTGAGGAACATTAACTTCAAAACCCGGAACCTCCTTAGCCAACTTCACAATCAGATCACGACGGCGTTCGAAAGCTTTACGCATTTCTTCTACCGGAGCCTGAGAACCTGTATAAGCAGCTTCAGCAGCTTTTTGCGATACAGAGCAAGGACCCGAAGTATATTGACCTTGAAGCTTATTGCAAGCCTTTACAATCCATTCCGGTCCGGCAATAAAACCGATACGCCAGCCAGTCATTGCATACGCTTTAGAAACACCGTTTACAATTACTGTACGCTCCTTCATTTCGGGGAACTGAGCAATACTTTCATGCTTACCTACATAATTGATATGTTCATAAATCTCATCAGCAATAACCGTAACTTGCGGATGTTTAGCTAGTACTTCTGCCAAGCCCTTCAATTCTTCTTTTGTATATACAGAACCGGTAGGATTAGACGGAGAACAAAGAATCAATGCTTTAGTCTTCGGAGTGATAGCAGCGTCAAGTTGTGCAGCTGTAATCTTGAAATCCTGATCGATGCCGGCAGTTACAATCACAGGAGTACCTTCAGCTAACTTTACCATTTCAGGATAGCTCACCCAGTAAGGTGCAGGGACAATTACCTCATCACCCGGATTCACCAATACCATAATGGCATTACAAACAGATTGCTTAGCACCATTAGCGCAAGAAATCTGTGCAGCTGTATATTCCAGACCGTTTTCTTTCTTAAGCTTTTCTACAATAGCATTACGCAAAGCGGGATATCCCGGAACTGGAGAATAGCGAGAGAAGTTATCATCAATCGCTTTTTTTGCAGCCTCTTTAATGTGATCAGGAGTATTGAAATCAGGTTCTCCTACACTCAAGTTTATTACATCAACGCCTTGAGCTTTCAGCTCCGCACTCTTTTGTGACATAGCCAGCGTCGCAGAGGGCGACAAGCTGTTTACACGATCTGACAATTGGTTCATTATTCTATCTATTTTATGGTTATTGCGTGAATTTGGTTGCAAATTAAACGATTTTATCTGATATATGAAAGCAAAACAGTAAATTACTTATTAAAATGCAGTGTATGCCCCATGCGTTCCTTCTTAGTATGAAGGTAGCGTTCATTATATTGATTAGGAGTTGTTTCGATAGGAACATTCTCAGTAATTTGCAAGCCGTATGCTTCCAAGCCAACACGCTTCACAGGGTTATTGGTCATCAGGCGCATTTTGTGTACTCCTATCTCACGAAGAATCTGCGCTCCTACCCCATAATCCCGTTCATCTGCCAAATGGCCTAGACAAGTGTTTGCGTCTACAGTATCCATACCTCCTTCTTGCAATTTATAGGCTTTCATCTTCTCCATCAAACCGATACCACGCCCTTCCTGATTCAAGTATACCACTACACCTTTACCGGCTTTATTAATCATCTCCATAGCTTTGTGTAATTGTTCCCCACAGTCGCAACGTTGAGAACCAAAGATATCACCGGTAGCACAAGAAGAGTGCACACGTACCAAGATAGGTTCATCCGGTTCCCATGTACCTTTAAATATAGCTACATGTTCCAGTCCATTAGATTTCTGACGGAAGGGAATCAAGCGAAAATGTCCGTGTTCGGTCGGCATATCTACTTCTACACCTTTCTCTACAATAGATTCTTGTTTCAGACGATAAGCTATCATATCGCTGATAGAAATCAGCTTCAAGTTATATTTATCTGCCATTTCGCGGAGTTCAGGCAGACGGGCCATTGTTCCATCCTCACTCATAATCTCCATTAATGCACCTGCAGGGTAAAGTCCTGCCAAACGTGCCATATCAATAGTAGCTTCGGTATGACCAGCACGACGCAATACCCCTTTTTCCTGAGCATACAAAGGATTGACGTGTCCCGGACGACCGAAAGTAGCCGGAGTCGATGCCGAATCGGCTAAAGCTTGGATCGTTGCCGCACGGTCGGCAGCAGAAACACCGGTAGTGCAACCTTCCAGTTTATCAATAGTCACTGTAAATGGAGTGCCTAGAACTGAAGTATTATCAGAAACTTGATGAGGTAAATCCAATTCCTTACAACGAGATACGGTGATTGGGGCACAAAGCACACCACGGGCATGCTTCAACATGAAGTTAACTTTTTCAGGAGTAATCAACTCCGCAGCAATAATCAAATCACCTTCGTTCTCACGATCTTCATCGTCTACAACGATCACAAAATTGCCAGCTTTGAAGTCCTCAATAGCTTCCTCTATTTTATCTAACTTTACATTTACCATAATATATTTATTTATTCTGATTGGTTTCAATAATTCTCAATACGTCACCATTGACCTTAATTATTCGCTCCATATCTTTATTCAAGCGAATACGGAATACCCAAATACGGAAATAAAAGAATAATCCTATAGGGAAGACCACTCCGCAAAGCAGGTTCAACCAATAATTTTGGAAAGGACGTATATGAGCATGAACCGCAATAATTGGATAATTGTTCAATGTTGTCAATAAAGCTATGGATTTCGTATTTGACATTTCATCTACTAATCGCTCCATACGGTCATTAATATCCTCAATCTCCTTATCCGGAGCATCATTCATCCATAGTTTGAAATAATTGGGGGCTTTCTTCAATGCTTTCTTTTCGGCATAAGCCCTACAACTTGCCGATAATGCCTGTAAGTCTCCCAGGATACGTGTATAGTCAGGGTCATGAATAATAACATCTTTACGGAATAAATGCCGGACGTTTCGGATACCCACAAGTTTCTTGAACCAGTTTATGTATGCATCAGCATTCAATACTACGGAATCTCTATTAGATTTATAAGTCAGGAAGCCTCCCAATGGTGCCAAAACTGCGGTACTGGTCCACATTCCCATCCAGACTACCCACTGTCCGTCGCGTGCCATTTTAAAGCCCGTATTATTAATAATGTAATATACGATAAAGATTAGAACAGATACAACCACCGGCATCCCTAAACCACCTTTACGAATAATACCGCCGAGAGGGGCACCAATAAAGAAGAAGATAAGACACGCCAGAGATAGTGTGAACTTCTCATGCCAGGAAGTCATGTGTCGACGAAGGCTACTCTCTGTTTGTGAAATAGTAAATCCCTTGAAGCTCCAGTCACTGCCCGCACTTTCTGCACGACTGACTGCAGTAGATATGATCTTTTGCTTCTGCATCAAAGTAGATGCATTAAATAAACTATCGACATTATATTGCCCTATATGAGCCGTTTGTATCTTCAATGTATCTTCTTTAGTCAGATTAGTCACAACCTTATAAGAACTCGCCATTGCCTCGTTAAAATAAGCCCGACCCACACTATCATTTTGGACTTTCATTGAATCAATGCCAGCTTGCAACATTTTCAAATTCTTACTATTGGACTGCCCGCTCATGATACCTGCATCTACCATATTAAAGTCTGAATTAAACTCAATAATGGCATGTTTCTCCCGGAAAGTTTCACGACGATAAGGCACATTATTCTGATTCATATTCTGAGACTTCAGATTTTCGAATTGCTCACCACTGAATAAGTGCAGATAAAGATGCTGCTTGTCTGCCGTCATCTCCAGTTTACCCGAATCAGCCTTGATAATCTGTGCATTTTCAAATCCTTTCTCAAAATTGTAGATCAGGACATCGTACAAGATACCCGTCTTACGGTTCTTATGCTTTACATATAGATTATAGCCTTCTATTTCATCGTAGAACACACCTTCCGGAATATCAACTTCCGGTGACTTCTGTTTCATGGATATAAGTAACGTCCACAACTTAGTCTGTGCTTTGGGTCCTATTACATTCTGAAAATAGAAAGAGACACAACATACAAAGCTGATGAATATAATCAGCGGACGCATAATCTTCAACAAAGAAATACCTGCCGCTTTCATGGCAAGCAGTTCAAAGCGTTCTCCAAAATTTCCAAAAGTGATAAGAGCTGCCAGCAGAATTGCTAGCGGAAGAGATGCGGGTACCAACGTTAGTGCCGAATAAAAGAAAAACTGTGCGAGGACAGTCATTTCCAACCCTTTTCCAACCAATTCATCTACATATCTCCACAAAAATTGCATCATGAAGATGAAAAGGCAGATGAAAAAAGTGCCCATAAAGAGCATACAAAAACTCTTTAGAACAAATATATCTAACTTTTTTATGCGCAGCATTTTACTCGTTTCATGCAATGAAAGCACAAAAGTAGCATAAAAAAGGGAGTACGAGAAATTTTTAATTGAAAGTTAACTAAAAACCACTCGATCTACGCAAAGTATCTACTTGCGACTCCCACAATTCGCGTAAATCATCAATTTCATCTACTTCTGTGAAGTCAGTGATTTCCAACACAAAATCGTTTGTCAACTCATTGTTTGTCATCTTCAATTCAAAGTATTCGCGTTCGTTTTCATCATCCAACCAACGAAAACGGATAAAGGAATAAGCTCGTACAGCAATGATCTCAGCCTCACGTCTTTCTGTTTTCCCCCAAAAGAAGGTAACGATTTTGTCGTCTGACTGCACCTTATCTGCAAACCATCCCTCCAAACCGGTAGGGGTACTTATTGCTGTCCAAAGAATACTTTTAGAAGTTGCATTCAAGAGATATTCCAAATGAAGTTTCTTTCTTTCCATTATTAATTCCGCTAAGTTATTGCGCCAGCCAAGATAAATACTTTTTTCTAATTAGAAAAAATAATTCATTAATATTATTTAGTCGAGCTCTATGTAATAGTCATAACCTATTGATAATGTTATGGAAACCAATAATAAAAAAGATTCTCACAAAATTTCTTTCTTCCGGCATGTGAAAGAAATAACATAAAATCCCTATAAAAGTTTTGGCAATTTAAATAAAAGCTATATCTTTGCACCCGCAATCGAGAAATGATGGCGGGATAGCTCAGCTGGTTAGAGCGCATGATTCATAATCATGAGGTCCCCGGTTCAATCCCGGGTCCCGCTACAAAGTCGAAAGGCTTACAGATAAGACGTTTGGAGGGCTTCCACCTCTGGGCGTTTTTTTTATTTTAGATTATCATTGGTTAGACTTAACCGATTGAAGAATAAACGGATCAATGTAAAAACCTGAGGGGATAAAATTATAATTTTTTATCTTTGCCTGCAAATTAATTGATTATGGAGTTAAATGGTTATCGCCTTCTTCTTCCTGAAGGTACTTTGGATTACTTTGATCTTGTTGATGTGC
>NZ_JASLER010000068.1 GCF_030151085.1 Bacteroides sp.
GAAGATTTTATTACTGTTATTAACACCTTAATTCAAAAGAATGAGATTGATGTATTTAATAGTTATTCACGCAATTTGTTCCTTACTCATTATTCAAATGAAGTAGGGGAAAATAAAATTGTGGATTTTTTACTTAATATATCTAAAGAGTGAGACAGAAAAAAATGGTTTCTATTCTTATGCCAGTTTACAATGGTTATCCTGATATTAAAAGGTCAATTGCTGCTTTGTTGTGGCAAAGTTATACAGAATGGGAATGTATTATTGTAAATGATGGTTCGATTGATGATACTAAGGTATTTTTGGATCAACTGAGTGACTTACGTTTTAAAGTTATTCATTTGGAAAAGAATTTGGGACGTGGCAATGCTAGACAAGTAGCTTTGGAGCACGCAAAAGGTGAATTTATTGCATATTTAGATGCTGACGATTGGTGGGCCCCAAACAAATTAGAAAAACAGTTGCAATATATGTTTTGTCATCCTGATGTAGATTTAGTTTCTACTGGGCTTTATTCTTATGGAGAGATGAGAAAGTATCGTAGGATAAGAGGTGTAGGTGACGGGATACCTAAGTTGTTTGTTAAATCGAAAGATAGCTTACAAATAATCTGCGCTTCGGCAATGATTCGTCGAAGCGTAATAGCTTATCATAGATATGATTTGAGTATTGATTATGGTGAAGACATTGATTTCTTTTCTCGTTGCATGGACGGACGTAAATATACAAATTTGAGTGATGTGCTATACTATTATTCGGAATTTGATTCTATGTCTATAGTAAAACTTAAACGAGCCTATAAGGAAATATATAACCGGGAAAGAAACTTGAAAGTCTGGCTAAAATATTTTTACTATTCTTTTGTGGCACCTATTTTGGGTATTGATTTTATTATAAAACATAGAGGAAGTGTCCCTATGGAACGAGAAAACCAAATTTTTGATACTCTATTTAGAAGGCTGAAAATTGAAACTGCGGAAATTTGACTTTTATTACAAAATGATTTTTTTGTCTTACAATATAGGTTTGAACATGTTTCATATAATGAATACATAAAAAACAAATTTGTGGGTTGATGATAATTGTGAAGGAACTAAAATATAAATCAGTTTAAAATATTATTTACATGAAACTAAGGCTGTGTATAGTTGCGCAAGTTTGTACAATTCATGCATTTTATGACAATCATATAAAATTGCTCGCTACTTTTTTTGATATATATATTGTTACAAACATACGAGAAAGTAATGAAGAAGAATACTTGAAATCTTTACCAATACAAGGATATAGTTCTATACCTATTGAACGAAAAATATCTGTAATAAAAGATATTACTGCATTATTGAAATTAATAAAATATATGCATTATGGTAATTTTGATATTGTGCAAACAATTACTCCAAAGGCTGGACTTATAGGAATGTTATCTGCTAAAATTGTAAATGTCAGAATTAGAGTACATTATTTTACAGGACAAGTTTGGGCAACAAAAAAAGGTTTTAATCGTTTTTTCTTAAGAAAAGTCGATGAGTTTATGAATCTGTTATCTAGTAATATTTTGATAGACAGCTTTTCTCAACAACAATTTTTGATAAGAAATAGTGTTACTAATGCTACGAAGTCAAAAGTACTTGGTTATGGTTCAATATCAGGAGTTGATGTAAATAAGTTCAATCCTTCTCCAATTGTAAAGATGAAGTATAGGGCTGAGTTAAATTTAACAAATAAATTTGTTTTTGCGTTTCTAGGGCGACTTAATAGAGATAAAGGTCTTATAGAATTATTTCAGGCATTTGCAAGATTAGCAGATGAATTTAAGAATGCATTTCTTTTATTGATTGGACCTAATGAAGAAGGCGAAGAATTTGTATCTCATTTGCCTTTAAGTTTGCATGAAAATGAAAACTATAAATTTTATGGAGCGACAGATACTCCTGAACTTATATTACAAGCCGCTGATGTATTGTGTTTACCTTCTTATAGAGAAGGGTTTGGTACCAGTGTAATTGAGGCGGCTTCTTTGGGCTTGGCCACAATCTGTTCAGATATTTATGGATTACAAGATTCAATGATTGATAATTTTACAGGTATAAAGATAAAGGTTAAGGACACTGACGCTTTATATCATGCAATGAAACTATATATATCTGATTCGGCTTTAGTGAAAGAACATGGTAAAAATGGTAGAAATAGGATTCTAGAAAACTTCTCTTCGGAAAAATTAAGTATGGAATTACTAAAGTATTATAGGAGTTTAACTGATTAATAATCGTAGAAGTGAAAGATTTTTTTTGTAATCTAAATAGTTTATTCTTTAAGAATATACCTTTTAAATATGTAAATACTCGAATTATTTTTATAATTGATCTCTCGTTATCAACACTTGTGTCAATAGCGATTGTTTTTGCCTTGTTATACTTAAAAAATGATTTACCTTTCCAAATTGGAATATATACATCTTTTGGCGGAGCATTTTTTGCAAGCTGTTTATCTATTTATGCTATTGGGCTGTATAAAAATGTAATAAGATATTCTAGTTCTTGGGATTATATACAGATAGCAAAGGTTTCTTTTGTGAAGATACTGGTTCTATTATTATTATATTTATTTTTGATTGATAGAAATGGTATATGGGAATTATGCATAGTAATCCTTTTAGACTTTATATTTACTACTATAATTTTGTTTTTTGTGCGGATAGTAGTAGCACTTTACTATATAAATGTTGTTTCATTAAGAATGCCAAAGCAGAAGCATCTATTAGTCTATGGTATAAATGAAAAAAGTATTGCTTTAGTAAATGGGAGAACTAATGTTTTTATGTTTGATTATCACATTGATGGTTTTCTTGTATATGGTGAGAATCAGTTTAGGGTGCACAAAATATATGGTTTGCCAATTTTCAATGTTCGTTCTGAAAAAGAACTGAATGCATTAGTAAATATACAAAATATTGACGGAGTTCTTTATCCAGACATTAGCATGGCGAAAGCTGAAGAAAGCCAATTAGTCCGTTTTTGTGAAAATATTAATTTACGTAACTTAGTTGTACCTAATATTCAAATTATAGATAAGGGAATAATAAACAATAATAGTATAAGAAGAATAAAAATAGAAGATTTATTAGGTAGAGATGAAATTACCATAAATTTGGAGGAAGCTAAGAGACAATTAGAAAATAAGGTTGTGCTTGTGACAGGGGCTGCTGGTAGTATAGGTAGTGAGATATGTCGCCAATTATCTAAGCTCGGAATTAAAAAGTTAATATGTTTTGATATTGGTGAGACTGCAGTGCATAATTTGCGATTAGAATTGGAGGAAAATTTTAAAACGCTAAATTTTATTCCTATAATTGGTGATGTTAAAAATTTAAATAGTGTAAAATATATTTTTGACAATTTTCATCCACAAGTGGTATTTCATGCAGCAGCATATAAACATGTTCCATTGATGGAAGAAAACCCTTGTGAGGCTATTTTGACAAATGTGTATGGTACAAAGAATTTAGCGGATAATGCCGCCGAATATGGCGTGGAGAAATTTGTTATGATTTCTACAGATAAGGCTGTAAACCCAACAAGTATAATGGGATGTAGTAAACGTATTGCAGAAGTTTATGTCCAAAGTTTAAATGAATATTTGCGAAAAAAAATGGATTGTAAGTGCAAAACTCAATATATTACAACTAGGTTTGGGAATGTTTTAGGTAGTAATGGCTCTGTGGTTCCGCACTTTCGTGAACAGATTAAAAAAGGTGGTCCTGTAACTATCACACATCCTGATATCATAAGATTTTTTATGACGATTCCAGAAGCCTGCTCTTTAGTGTTAGAAGCTGCATCTATAGGGCATGGTGGAAAGATCTTAATTTTTGATATGGGAGATCCTGTGAAGATTGTTGATTTAGCAAAGAGGATGATTGAATTATCAGGGTTGGTTGTTGATAAGGATATAAAGATTGTATATATAGGGTTAAGGCCCGGTGAGAAATTGTATGAAGAAGTTTTGAGTTCAGATGAAAATACAACTTGTACAATAAATAAAAAAATTCGTATAGCATCTGTTCGTGAGTATGATTTTGATATTGTGATTAATCATGTAAATACATTAATAAAATTAAGCGAAGATTTTAAAATGAAAGAATTAATAGAAGAGATGGAAATCTTCATTCCAGAATTTACTCCTAAAAAAACGAATTCAATATAAACACTTAACTTAAGTTTTTCTTTTTCAATCTCTATCTTTGTTGTAAACTAGAATTTAATCATCATGTATGTAAGTGTTCCAAAATGATGTCTCATTTTTTTTGTTTTTTCTTTACTTTTGCTGTATATCTAGAAAAATATTTTATATACAACGATAGTAATTTGTGAGTCAAAGAATCGTCTTCCTAATATAGATTGTAGCAATATGGCAATGGCTGTATTGAAAATATGTCTGATTTGTAATCAGTTTTTAGAATTGGCTCAGCAATTATCCTATGAGGATAAATTGGAGTTGAGCTGTAGACTTGCTACCGAGGAGAGAGATTAAGTTAAAACGATTATTGGATATTTCAAAGACAGGTGAAATTTTACAAGAAGATATAGTTTTTTTTTACAATCCTTATACACATGTATTCATACTTTTTCAAGAGGATGATTGATTTCATCTTTGTGTTTACTGTATTGGTTGTTATTTGGCCGATATTGTTTCTCATTGCTCTTTTGTTACATTTTGCTAATAAGGGTGCGGGGGTATTCTTTACTCAAGAGCGTCCGGGAAAAAATGGAAAGATTTTCATAGTGATAAAGTTCAAGACTATGACGGATGAGCGGGATGCAGATGGAAAGCTGCTGCCTGATGCCAATCGACTTACTAAAGTAGGAAAGTTTGTCCGTTCTACTTCAATAGATGAGTTACCACAACTTATTAATGTGCTTAAAGGTGATATGGCCCTGATAGGTCCGCGCCCCTTACTTCCCCAATATTTGCCTTTATACAGTAGGGAGCAGGCTCGCCGTCATGAAGTACGTCCGGGTATAACAGGCTGGGCACAGGTTAATGGTCGCAATGCTATTTCATGGAAGAAGAAGTTTGAATTGGACGTGTGGTATGTGGATCATTGTTCGTTTCTTTTAGACATGAAGATAATATTTCTTACAATAAAAAAGGTGTTTGTGCGGGAAGGTATCAGTTCAGATACCTCGGCTACAATGGAAGCTTTTAATGGATATAATTAGAATTTTATAAAATGAAAGATATTGCAGTTTATGGGGCAGGCGGCTTCGGACGTGAAGTGGCTTGCTTATTGAACAGAATCAATTCTACGGAGGCACAATGGAACCTTATAGGTTTTATAGACGATGTGAAAAATGTGGGTGATGAGAATGAATATGGTAAAGTTTTAGGTGGAATAGATTATTTAAATTCTTATTCACAGGAACTTAATGTTGTAATAGCTATCGGTAGTCCACATGGAGTGGCTTCTATTGCATCGAAGATATGCAATGACAATATTGTATTTCCTAATATTATACATCCGGATTTCAATATTGTTGATCCAAAAACATTTAAAATAGGTAAGGGTAATATTATTCAGGGTGGCTGTTCGGTTAGCTGTGATGTTGCCATTGGTGACTTTAATGTATTCAATGGTTCTATAACTCTCGGGCATGACGACAATATAGGAAATTATAACAGTTTTATGCCAGCAATACGTATCTCCGGTGGAGTTACTGTTGGTAATTGTAATTTTTTCGGAGTTGGTTCAATTGTTCTTCAGCGGATTAAGATTGGCAACAATATCCGACTCGGTGCGGGTTCTGTTTTGATGACAAAACCAAAGGACGGGAATTTATATATGGGAAATCCTGCAAAAAAGATGATATTATAATCCACATATTATTAATTAATAAATATACAAAAATGAAAGATTTAAACGAGTTTGTAGAGCTCTTTGCTGAGCAGTTTGATGATACAGATGCGGCTGAAATAACTTCAACAACAGTTTTTCACGACTTAGATGAATATTCATCTCTTGTTGCACTATCTCTAATTGCAATGATTGATGAGGAATTCGAGGTAACGATAAAAGGTGATGATATTCGAAGTTCTGTTACTGTTGAAGATTTATACAATATTGTAAAAAGTAGAAAATAATGGCTTTTTTTACAGTTAATAATGTTTCCATTAAAGGAATCTCTGCATGTGTTCCCCAAAAAATAGAGGAGAATATTGATATACCGTTTTATACACCTGAAGAAGCAAAACTTGTAATAAAGAGTACAGGTATTGAAAGAAGACATGTCGTAGATAATGGGGTTACCAACACTGATTTATGTGAGAAAGCTTTTCATGAATTAATTAATGAACTCTCATGGGAAGTAGACACCATAGATGCAATAGTATATGTCACTCAGACTGAGGATTATATTACCCCACCCAATGTGTTTGTCATGCACGATAGACTAAATTTATCCGAAAAATGTATGGCTTTAGACATTAATCATGGTTGCCCTGGTTGGGTTGTTGGTTTATCTACAATATCATCTATCATGAGTAGTGGTTATATAAAAAGAGCTATTCTTTTTGATGGTGATAATTGCACAACTGTTAACTATAAATCAGACAGAGAAAGTCGGCCTCTTTTTGGTGATTGTGGAACATGCACAGCATTAGAATATAATCCTAATGCTGCACCAATGAACTTTTACATAGGAACAAATAGTAAAGATGGTTCTTCTTTACTTAGGAAATATGGTGGGTCAAGACATCCGTACACTTTAGACTTGTTTCAAGCAGAGTTAGGTAAATTATCGGGTGAAATACCTATTGATTCTGGTAATGCGAATATGGATGGCGCAAATGTTTTTTCATTTGGAATATCTACTATCCCTAAAAGTATTAAATCGATATGTAATGAATTTAACATTGAAATTGATAACGTAGATAAAATCGTATTACATCAAGCTAACAAGTTTATGCTGGATAAAATTGCCAAGAAAATCAAAGCAAGACCCGAACAAGTGCCATCGAGTTTAAAGAACTATGGAAACACAACAAGTGCTTCTATACCCTTAACTATAGTTTCTGAATGTAATAAAGAATACTCTTCAAAAAGGATAGAAACAATTGGATGTGGCTTCGGAACTGGATTATCGTGGGGAACTTTTCATTTTGTTACAGAATGCATAAAATGTCCTAAAGTAATAGTATATTGAAATGAACTATAATCCATATAATTTGAATGGGAAAAAAATTCTCATAACAGGTGCGTCTTCCGGTATAGGGAGAGCTACAGCCATAGAATGTTCTAAAATGGGAGCAAAATGTATTATAACTGCAAGAAATTCAGAAAGACTTCAAGAAACTTTTGATAAGCTTGAAGGAGATGGTCATATGTTGATAATAGCAGACCTTACAAAAGCTGATGATATAGTGAAAATTATTCAACAGATTCCAGTATTAGATGGATTTGTAAATAATGCAGGAATAGCATTAACAAAGCTTATTAATTTTATTAATATTGATGACTTGAATAATATGTTCGCAGTAAATACATTTGCTCCGGTTCTATTAACAAAAGAACTAATTAAAAAGAAAAAAATCAATAAAGGAGCTTCGATAGTTGTTACATCATCTTTAGCATCAAAGGTACAAACTTATGGTAATTCTGTTTATGGAATGACAAAATCAGCAATGGAAACTTTCACAAGATATTGTGCTCTTGAAGTTGCAGGAAAAAAGATAAGAGTAAATTCAGTACATCCAGGAATGGTAAATACAGAGATGGTAAGTAACTTAATCTTATCCGAAGACGAATTACTGCAAGATTTAAATAAATATCCTTTAAAGAGATATGGAAATGCTAAAGAAATTGCGTGGTCTATCATTTATTTATTATCTGATGCTTCTTTATGGATAACAGGAACTAGTTTAGTAATAGATGGAGGTTTTCATTTAGTTTAAATTGTTTATATATTCAATATGGCTTTATTAAAAATTGATAATGTTGTAATTCGTGGTATGTCGGCTTGTGTTCCTTCAAAAATAGAAGAGAATAGCGATTATCCGTATTTCGATGATAATGAGCTTGATCGTATGATTCCTACTATAGGAATTGAACGTAGACGAGTGCTCAATAAAGGTCAGACTTGTGGAGATTTGGCTTGTAAAGCAGCAGAAAAGTTATTGAATGATCTTGGCTGGGAAAAAGAGTCAATTGATCTTCTCGTTTTTTGCTCTCCAGACAGAGATCATATTCTTCCTGATACAGCATGTATAATTCATGGAAAGTTAGGTCTATTAAAGTCAACTATGGCATTTGATATGACTCTCGGTTGCACAGGATGGGCGTATTCAATGGCAAATGTATGTTCCTTACTAAGTAGCGGATGTATAAAACGGGCAATATTACTTACTGGTAATATGGGAACTTATGAATGTGCTTATACTGATAAAACTGCATACCCCTTATTTAGTGATTCTGGAGTTGCAACTGCGCTTGAATATAAAAATGGTGCTTCTCCCTTTTTTTACCAATTAGGAACTGACGGAAAAAATTATGAGGATATAATCATACAAGATGGAGGGGCGAGACATGGCGTGACAGAAAGCAGTCTTCTGTTACAAGATTTTGGACCAAATATTAAAAGAAGCAGATTGCATATGGAAATGAAAGGAATGGAAGTTTTTGCGTTTGCACTTAAAACCGCCCCAAAGAGCGTAGAGGAGCTTCTTGAGTATAGCCAAATAGACAAGGCTGACGTGGATTGCTATTTCTTTCATCAGGCAAATTATTATATGGTCAAAAAGATTATTAAGAAAATGAAAATTGACATAGAAAAGGCTCCTTTTTCATTGCTAAATTTTGGTAATACCGGAGCATGTAGTATTCCATTCACTATGATAACAGAGAGGGCGGATTTGCTACGTAACAATTATTTGAAAAACGTAGGATGTTCTTTTGGTGTAGGGCTTTCTTGGGCCAGTCTTTTCTTTGAGACAGATCATATTATAATCCCAGAACTCATTGAATTCGATAAATAAATATGGAACATACGATATTAACAAATTTGGATGTTGTAGAAATCCAGAAATATCAGCAAAATAGATATCCATGCCTTTTTGTTGATTATATTGATGAAGTTATTGTTGGCAAATCAGCAAAAGGTCACAAATGTCTTTCATATAACGAATGGTATTTTCCATGTCATTTTGCTGATGAGCCCAATGTACCAGGATTTATACAAGCAGAAATGCTATGTCAAGTTTTTCTTATGACTTTTTTGACTTATTCTGAAAATAAGGGAAAAAAAACTGCTGCATTGGATTATCATGTAAAATATAAGAAAAAGCTTGTACCAGGAATGCGCGTTGATATTGAAGCAATTTTAAAATCATACAGAAGAGGTCTTGCGATTGGTTCTTGTATTGGTTACGTTGACAACGAAGTGGCTGTTAGTGCAGATTTTATAATAGGTATACCTGACGTTTTAAATGAATTTAAGCCTAAAACAAAGTAAATGGAAAGAGTTGCAGACTACATAATACAACGTCTAGTTGATCAAGGTATAAAGCATTTACCATTGATAACAGGTAGAGGTATACTCTATCTTTCAGATGCAGTGGCTAAGAATCCGAATATTGCCCCAATACCTGTTCATCATGAGCAGGCAGCAGCTTATGCCGCTGTGGCCTATTCTCAGTATAATGGTCATTTAGGTGCGTGTCTGGTGTCTACTGGTTGTGCTTCCACTAACACAATGACAGGAGTTCTGAATGCTTGGCAGGATGGGATACCTACGTTCTTCCTGTCTGGCCAGAATTGGTTGAAGGAAACAGTTAACTATACAGGTAAGCCAATTCGTACATTCGGTTCACAGGAGGCAGATATAATTCCAATTGTAAGGCCTATTACTAAGTATGCTGAAATGTTGAAGGATCCCAAGCAAGTTGGTGTTGTGATGGATAAAGCACTCTATTATGCGACCCATGGCGTTAAAGGTCCGGTATGGTTAGATGTTCCCGTGGATGTACAAAATATGCGAGTAGAACCAGCAGAGTTAGAAAGATGGAATATTCCAATTGAAGACTACGCAATAACAACTGAGGATTTACAATTTACAGTAGATGCTCTCAACAAGGCAAAACGTCCAGTTGTACTCATAGGTAATGGCGTGCGTTCAGCTAATGCAGTAGAAGAATTCCGTAATATGGTTGAGAATGTCAATATTCCTGTTGTGTTTTCGGCTTCTGCTGTTGACACATATGGGACAAAGAATTCTCTTAGTATAGGGACTGTAGCGGCAATTGGCGGCACTCGCGCTGGTAACTTTACCGTTCAAAATGCAGACTTTATTCTTTCACTCGGATGTCGGTTGTCACCTATGACAACCGGTTCTCAATACGAAAAATTTGCTCGTGAAGCAAAAATTATAGTAATAGACATTGATGAGAATGAGCACTCTAAAGAAACTGTAAAAATCGATAAATTCATAAAGGCCGATGTAAAGGATGCTATTATTGAGCTGTTGAATGCCAATATTAAAAAGGTCAATCAGACTTGGGTAGATAAATGTCTTCATTGGAAAACTATTTTTCCTAAGTGCGAGGATGCCTACAAGCATAGTGAACTGGCAGATCTTTATAATATAGCCGTAACACTCTCAGAAACTCTCGCTGATGATGCTG
Source organism: Bacteroides sp. (assembly GCF_030151085.1). Taxonomy (GTDB): domain Bacteria; phylum Bacteroidota; class Bacteroidia; order Bacteroidales; family Bacteroidaceae; genus Bacteroides. The sequence goes on from NZ_JASLER010000068.1 coordinate 10,675, forward strand.
TTATTCTATGTGATGCTGGAATGGAGGAATTAATAACACCTACTGTTATCGACTACGGGAATAATCAACGATGTTTGCATCCGGCTTCGCAAGGCTGTATGGGAGTTGCACTTCCTGCTGCTATGGGCGCATATTGGGCTTGTGGTCATGCCGTGACAACTGTTATTGGTGACGGCTCAGTGATGATGAATATACAAGAACTTCAGACTATTGCTTTCAACAAAATTCCCATCCGTATTATTGTTGTGAATAATGGTATATATTCAGTTATTCGTAAGCGTCAGAAGGAACTATTCCGTACACGTACTGTGGGGGTTGATACAAGTAATGGTGTAAGTATTCCAGACTTTAAAAAGCTGGCTGAATGTTTCGGTTTACAGTATATGCGCATCAGTGGGACGGCAGATTTGAAAAGAGGATTCGAGAAGCTCCAGACAATTAATGAACCTATTATTTGTGAAGTGATGGCTGTAGAGGATCAGGAATATCTAAGGACGTCTGCGGCTTTCAATGTGCAAAGACGTTTTGTAAGTCGTCCTATTGAAGATTTATTCCCTTGGATGGATCGAGAAACTTTTACAAAAGAAATGATTGTTGAACCAATAGATCTATAAAAGTATATGGCTACAATGAAATTGTGTTCAGGGCGCATACTTGGTGACTATGAAGTACCATACGTTATTGCAGAGGTTAACTCCAGTCACAATGGCAACGTGGAGATCGCAAAAAAAATGATAGATGCTGCTGTAGAGGCTGGATGTAATTGTGTGAAATTTCAGTCATGGTCCGCGGAAAGTCTTTATTCCGCAAGTTACTACAAAGCAAATCCAATCTCAAAGCGTATTGTTAGCAAATTCTCGTTAAGTAGTGAAGATCTAAAGGGATTAGCGGAATACTGTATAAACAAAGGAATTGATTTTTCTTCAACACCTTACTCTCGTGAAGAAGTGGATTTCCTTTTAGATGAATGTAAGGCTCCTTTTGTTAAGGTGGCTTCTATGGATTTGAATAATTATAATTTTCTTCGTTACATAGCGAAGAAAAAAGCCCCAATAGTACTTTCTACAGGTATGAGTACCATTGAGGAAGTAAGAAATGCTGTTCATGTCATTGAAGAAGTTGGAAATAATCAAATATGTTTGCTTCATTGTATTTCTATCTATCCGCCAGAACTCAATACTATTCATTTACACAATATCCTTGGTCTTCGTGAGGAATTTCCTCAATATCCAATAGGCTTTTCTGATCATTCGCATGGGGTAGAGATGGCTGTTGCAGCAACAGCTCTTGGTGTTGCACTCATTGAGAAACATCTGACGCTTGACCGTACCAAAATTGGAATGGACAACCAGATGGCAACTGAACCTGATGAAATGAAGCAAATGGTTTACTGCTGCCTTAATACCCAAATTGCAATGGGTAATAGAGAGCGTGTGGTTCGTGAGGCGGAACTGGAGCAGATTAAGAAAATGCGGAGAAGCGTAATTGTAACAAGAGATCTTCCCGCCGGTCATATACTTACCATTGAAGACCTTGATGCTAAACGTCCTGGAACAGGTATTACAGCGGATAAGATTGATGAATTGGTTGGAAAAACTCTTCTTATTAATAAAGAAGCGGATACACTTTTGGAAACAAACGAGTATAAATAACTATTATAATAACATTAAATTAATTTATGGACATGAGTAATATAGAAAAACTTACTAAAGTATTTACCGAAACTTTCGGTATCAGCGCAACACAGACTATTGGTCTTGAATATCAAGGTATAGAAGCATGGGATTCAGTTGGTCACATGACTCTTGTAGCTGCCATTGAGGATTCTTTCGATATTATGTTAGATACTGATGATATTATTGATATGAGTTCTTTTGAAAAAGCTCAAGAGATTCTAAAGAAATACAATGTCGAATTCTAAAGAATGGATCAATTCACCCTCAAGGGAAACAATAATACATATTTGATTTATCGGTACATCTTTGAACCGGTAAAATCAAATATGTATGTAATTATAAATAATAATGAAGCTCTTGTATTTGATCCAAACGAGAATGAAGAGTTAATCACTTTACTGAGGAAGAATCAAATAAAAAATGTATCTATTATTCTTACGCATGAGCATTATGATCATACTAGTGGTGTCAATTGGCTACTAACTTATTATGAAGCAAAAATCTATTGTCAAGCGAAATGTGCTAAGGCAATAGCCGTAAAAAGAAAGAACAATCCAGCCCTTATAGCTCTTGTATGGGCGGACATGGATAAAAGAGACGGAGGCGATAGGTATAAAATCTTCAAAGAGCATTTTAAGCCCTACACTATTCAGGCTGATTTTACATTCGATGAAAATGTTGAATGGAATATTTCGGATATAACCATCAAGGGTATATCTACACCTGGTCATTGTCCGGGGAGTAGTTTTTATTGGATTGACGATAATCTTGTTTTCACTGGAGACACAATTTTGCAAAATGCCCCTGTTATTTTAAAGTTTCCAGAAAGTGAACGCTCAATATATATGAGCAAGACATTACCATACATAAAATCTTTAACTCAGAGTACAATTCTGATTCCTGGACATGGAGACCCTTTCTTACTCAAAGATTCTAATTATTTATAATAATCAAAAATCATATTAATGTTTGGTTTATTGCAATACAAGGATAATATTGCGGTCATTACTGACCGTGGTGAGTCTTTGAACTATTATGAACTCGCTGACGAGGTAGATATCTTTGTTTCTGCACTTCCTCAAAGAGGACTCATTTTCACATTGTGTGAAAATCTTCTTGGTTCTTTTGTTGGTTATGTGGCTTGCATGAACAAGAATATTCCACAAGTGTTATTGGATGGTAGTAAGGATTTGGAATTGGTACAACGATTGATTGCTATCTACCAGCCGGAGTATATTTGGATGCCTACCACTCGTGTTAGCGAGATTGGTGGCGAAACTATCTATCAGTATCAGGAATATTCCCTCCAGACAATGACTTATAGTGAGCCATTGATTGAGAAGGAAATCAATCCCCAACTTCAACTTTGTTTGACCACATCAGGGAGTACAGGCTCGCCAAAATTAGTACGCCTTTCAGAAAAAAATTTAGAAAGTAATGCAGAGTCTATAGCGGAATATTTACAGATAACAGAGAATGAGAGACCTGTGACATCTCTACCGATGTACTATAGCTATGGCATGTCGGTAATCAATAGCCACTTAATAAAGGGCGCTGCGATATTGCTAACAGATAAGGCTGTTATGCAACGTGAATTTTGGGAGTTCGTAAAGGAACAAAAGGCTACTTCTATTGCAGGTGTTCCCTACACATACGAAATGCTTAAACGGCTTCGATTCTTCCGCATGGAATTACCACAACTAAAGACAATGATTCAAGCCGGTGGTAAGTTGAATGCTGCTTATGTGGAAGAGTATGTAGGCTTTGCGAAACAGAGTGGCAAGAAATTCATAGTTATGTATGGCCAAACAGAAGCTGCTCCACGAATGAGTTATTTGCCTTTTGATAAGGCTGTGGAGAAGAATGCTTCTATCGGTATTGCTATCCCCGGTGGTCAACTTTGCGTGATGGATTCTGATGGAAACGAAATAGTAGAACCAGAGGTAGATGGTGAGCTCGTCTATAAGGGTGAGAACGTCTGCATGGGGTATGCCGAGTGTCGTGAAGACTTGATGAACGGAGATGAAAACCATGGCGAATTGCATACAGGTGATATTGCCAAATTTGATGCAGATGGATTCTTCTATATAACTGGTCGCATGAAACGATTTGTAAAAATCTGGGGTAATCGCACAAACCTTGATGCTACGGAACAATTGGTAAAAGCAATAACTCCCAATTGTGCTTGCGGTGGAGTGGATGACTTGATTACAATCTTTGTAACAGAAGAATGTCTTGAAGAAAAAATTAAAGCATTGCTTGTGGAGAAAACAGGGTTTAATCCGAGGGCATTCCAAGTGAGGGTTATAGACCAAATACCAGTAAAAACTTCAGGGAAGATAGATTACCCTGAACTTCAGAAAATGCTATAATAATACAATGGATATAAACGAAATACTTGAAACCGCTCCATATTCTTTAGACAGAGAGCAAAAGCACGCCTTGCTTAATGAGCGACTACATGAACTTACTCGTAAGCATTATGAGCAATGTGAGCCATATAGAAGAATGATGGATGCTCGAGGTTTGGATATTAACAATCTGCCGGATTACGAAAAATTACCGTTTCTGCCAGTACGTCTTTTCAAGGAATTTGAATTGCGCTCTTGTGAGAAGGATGAAGTTGTAAAGACGATGACATCTTCTGGTACAACAGGTCAAGCGGTAAGTCGTATATTCCTTGATCGTGAAACAAGTTCTGCTCAACAGAAATGTTTAACAAAGATTGTAAGCAATTTCCTCGGGACAAAGCGAGTTCCAATGCTGATACTAGATTCATCCGCCGTAGTGAAGAATCGTAATCTGTTTTCGGCTCGTGGTGCGGGAATCCTAGGTTTTTCTATGTTTGGTAATAAGCGCCAGTATGCGCTCAACGAAGCAATGGAGTTGGATATTGAAGGAATAAAAGAATTTATAGAATCCAACAAGGGCGAAACTATCTTTATGTTTGGTTTCACTTTTATGATTTGGCAACATTTTTATAAGAAATTATTGGAAAGTGGTTACAAGCCTGATTTAAGTGAAGGTGTATTGATTCATGGCGGTGGTTGGAAAAAACTCGTTACAGAGAAGGTCTCTCAAGAAGAATATAAGAAGAGTTTAAATGATGTATGTGGAATTCTACCAGAGAATATACATGATTATTATGGTATGGTAGAACAAACCGGATGCATCTATATGGAGTGTAAATGTGGTCATTTACATGCTAGTGCTTTTAGTGATATTCTTATTCGTCGTCCTTATGATTTTTCGTTGGCAGAAATCGGGGAAAATGGCTTAATCGAGGTGGTTAGCATACTTCCCGGTTCTTACCCGGGACATATCCTACTAACGGAAGATGAAGGAATGATTCTAGGTGAGGATGATTGTCTTTGTGGATTGAAAGGAAAGTATTTCAAAATTAAAGGAAGAATTAAAAATGCGGAAATCCGCGGATGTAGTGATACTTATGCAACCAAGTTCTAATTATACATTGTTGTACCCGGCTCAAATAGATTGGGACAAGTTTACGGCATATTGTCCGGATGTTCCATTTTCGGACAAAGTTATTGAATTTCTGAATGCACTCTCTAGTTCATTGATGAAGGATCGTCAAAGCCGTTTATTCCCAGATGTTGTTACTTTTGCATATTTCTGTCGGAAGGCAAATCTGCTGAAGTTGGAGTTGGAATATGTTCATGATGGTGAGTTGAAATTAGGTAGAGGAGTGCTTTTTCACATTGCCCCCTCCAATGTTCCTATTAATTTTGGTTACTCGTTGGTGGCAGGGTTATTGACTGGTAATGCTAATGTTGTGCGTGTTAGTTCAAAACAATTTGCTCAAGTAGATTTGATCATAAAACATCTTCATGCATTAATAGGATGTGGAGAATACGCAGATGTTGCTAGTCGAATTGTACTCGTGCGTTACGACCATACATCCGATGCAAGTGCTTACTTTTCTTCTATTGCCAATGTTCGTGTTATATGGGGTGGGGATACAACGATACAAACTATACGTCAAAATACAATTCCTGCACGTTCATTCGATGTGTGCTTTGCTGATCGTTATTCAATTGCTGCTATTAGGCCTGAAGCAATATTGAAAGCAAGTGATGAAGAAATCCAGAAACTAGCAGAAGCATTCTATAACGATACATATCTGTTTGATCAAAATGCTTGTTCTACTCCACATATTATATTTTGGCTCTCTAACTCCTGCTTGAAAGAAGCTAAAGAACGTTTTTGGATTGCCGTTCACAAGTATGTATCTACAAAGTATCAATTGCAGGCTGTTATGAGTATGGATAAGCTTACAGCTTTTTATCGTCAGGCTGCTTGTATGGATATCAAGGAAGAAAAAATGCCGGATAATGTGGTAGTACGTGCTGAACTCTCTCAACTTCCATCAAATATAGAGGATTTTCGTTGTACTTGTGGTTATTTCTCTGAGAAAACAATTAAATCACTTGATGAAATTGCTCCAATTGTAACTATTAAGTATCAGACTTTGAGCTACTATGGTTTCAGCCGGGAAGAACTTGCTGAATTTGTTCGTCAAAACAGATTTCGGGGACTTGATCGAATAGTACCAATTGGCGAGACAACAGCCTTTGCATTAACATGGGATGGATATAATCTGATAGATACGTTTACGAGAATACCGTCTATATTATGATCCAGATCCATAAAATAGTCAATAACATTTTATATTCATGTACGTACTTAATAAGTCATAATAGACATAATTGGGTTTATATGATAGACTGCGGTGATTTGTCACAAATTACAAAATATCTATCAATAAACAACCTTGTCTTAAAAGGTGTGTTTTTAACCCATACGCATTATGACCATATTTATGGGTTAAATAGCTTGCTGACGGAATATCCCAAGGCGAGAGTTTATACCACAGAAGATGGGTTAAAGGCTTTACAGTCTCCCAAACTTAATTTCTCAAAGTATCATTCCGAAATTGAGGATTTTGTTTTAATATATCCTCAGAGTGTTTCGTTTTTGAAAGATCAACAAGCAATTAATCTTTTTGATGATATAAACATGGATATTATCCCAACTCCTGGGCATGACATTACATGTTTATCTTACTGTATTGGTAAATATGTATTTACGGGTGATTCGTATATACCTAAATGCAAATTGGTGTGTACATTTCCTCGAAGTGATAAAAAGATGGCTCATGAAAGCGAGAATCTATTAAAGAAATTGGAGTGTAATGGTTTTATTGTAATGCCTGGGCATTATATTATTTAAAGGTAAAAGTGCTTACGTTTTTATATACTTAGAATTAAGACTGTAATAAGTTCGCTTCAGTTCTTTGTCCTGGTCATGGCAAGTGGTATGACTTCAAAATCATCATTTATACAGTGCTTGGAAAGGATTTATAAAGTCCTTTCTTTTCTTTTTATACCCCATTACGTGAGGAAGTCGAATCATTAGAAAAGTCACATATATTTTATGGATAAACGAATTTATCTTTGCCTTGCTCACATGAGCGGCAAGGAGATGGGCTTCATACAGGAAGCCTTCGATACGAACTGGGTGGTTCCGCTCGGTCCGAATGTTAATGCTTTTGAGCAGGATTTGGAACATTTTGTGGGGCATAATAAGAAAGTGGTGGCACTCAGTGCCGGTACAGCGGCAGTACACTTGGCTTTGTTAGCTTGTGGAGTGGGACCGGGAGATGAGGTGATAGTACAGAGCTTTACATTTTGTGCCTCAAGCCATCCGGTGACATACCTTGGTGCCACGCCTGTATTTGTGGATAGCGAAAAGGATACATGGAACATGGACCCAGTACTCTTGGAAGAAGCAATCAAAGACCGTATCGACAAGACGGGGCGAAAGCCGAAAGCAATTGTACCTGTTTATCTCTATGGTATGCCCGGCAAGATTGATGAAATAATGTCCGTAGCTGCGAGATATGATATTCCGGTGATTGAGGATGCTGCTGAGGGTTTCGGCAGTAAGTTTGACGGGCAAGTGTGTGGCACGTTCGGTCACTATGGAGTATTATCATTCAACGGCAATAAAATGATAACGACTAGTGGCGGAGGTGCACTGATTTGCGCTGATGAGGAAGCAAAGAAGGAAATTATGTTTTATGCTACCCAAGCTCGTGAAGCATATCCATATTATCAGCATGAGCAGATAGGTTATAACTATAGAATGAGTAACATTTGTGCTGGTATTGGTCGTGGTCAGATGACGGTGTCAGATGAACATATAGAACATCATAAGTATATTTGTACCTTGTATAGGGAGCTGTTGAAGGAAATGAAAGGTATCGTATTACATGAAAATCCCTCGGATCGTTATGATAGTAATTATTGGTTGAATACAGTGCTCTTGGATGAAAAATTGCAGGTAAAAGGTGAGGAAAAAGCTTACAGTGAGGCTGTAAAAGGTGCTGTAGGTGGTGCTGCTGGTGTGACACACGAGGTGAAATGTGTTCATACGTCTTGTGAACCGAATCGTAATGTAGAGGCGATGCGTATATGGTTGGATAAGGCAGGTATTGAGAGCCGTCCTCTTTGGAAGCCGATGCATTTGCAACCGGTGTATGCACAGAGTCCTGCATATGTTAATGGGGTAAGCGAAAGTTTGTTCAGGAGAGGGTTATGCCTGCCAAGTGGTCCGTATGTGACGGATGAGGATGTGAGGTATATCGTAAAAGAAATGAAGATGTGTATGTTATAGTACCCTTATAAATGAGATGCTAACTATTTAGAAAGTCGCTTTCGAAGAGATTCGTCAGCGGCTTTTTCTTGATTTCTAGTACTTTATAACTTTTCTCAGAAAAACTGCTTTCAGCCCCCTTTTTTCTTTGGTGATATAACTTTTAGTCCGCACCTTTGTATCGTTGATCAACGAAACGTGTGAATTAAAACTGAATTTTAATCTCTAAAGAAAAAAGTATGAGTGTAATTTTTAGAGCGGTAGAGAGGCCGTCGGACCCTCGGGTTGAAAACTCTCCTAAGAAGTATTTTCCACAACTGGTGACATTGGGACAAAGTGTAGATTTGGCATTTATCGCACAGAAGATGCAAGACAGATCTTCCTTGTCTATTGGTGACATCAAGAGTACGATGCAGAACTTTGTGGAAAAGCTGAAAGAACAGTTGCTGGAAGGTAAAACAGTAAATATTGCCGGATTGGGTGTGTTTATGCTGGCGGCAAAATCGAAAGGTGAAGAGAAAGCAGATGATATAACTGCCAAGAGTGTGGAAAGTGTACGTATTTGTTTTCAAGCTAATAAGGAACTGAAGATAACGAAGGTAGCTACTCGTGCCGGTGAAAGACTGGATTTGGTGAGTTTGGATGACTATCTGAAAGGGAAAGTTACCGTAGGTGATGATTCGAAACCTTCAGGGGGTGGCTCTGCCGGAGATGAGAATGATAATCCTTTGGGATAAAAGACATCTTGCATGAGTGTAAAACAAAAACAGAAGATCAATAATTAAAACGTAAGAACTCTATGAAAAAAACTTGGAACGTAATTTTGAAGATTATTATTGCTGTAGCTAGCGCTGTAGCAGGTGTGATTGGTGGACAAACGATGATACTTTAGCCAATATATCAAAATCATCTTGAGATAAACTAAGGTAGGAGCCGCTTTCAGAGAAATCTGTTAGCGGCTCTTTTTTGTTCTATTAGGAACCCTTTTCTTTTAGCATTTCTTCCATCTTCAACACCTCATCACGATATTGGGCAGCTTCGATAAAGTCGAGTTTCTTGGCAGCTTCTTGCATCAGTTTCTTGGTGCGTTCGATACTCTTTTCCAACTGCGCACGGCTCATATATTGCACAATAGGATCGGCGGCGATACCGGATGATGTTTCTTGCTCCATATAAGGACGAGGAGCACTTGATGATTTATCTCTGCTCACAGAGGCTTCTCCATTCGGTACTTCCGTGGTAGCAAACACATTGAGATTCTTTGCTTTCTTGATTTGTTGGGGAGTAATACCATGCTCTTCGTTATACTTCAACTGCTTTTCACGCCGACGATTGGTTTCGTCAATGGTCAGCTGCATACTATCCGTAATCTTGTCAGCATACATAATAACCATACCGTTAACATTACGAGCGGCACGTCCGGCGGTTTGCGTCAATGAACGGTGGGAGCGGAGGAAGCCTTCTTTGTCGGCATCGAGGATGGCAACGAGAGATACTTCCGGCAAATCTAGCCCTTCACGTAGAAGGTTAACACCAACAAGCACGTCATATAAGCCTTCACGGAGATCACTCATGATCTTTACTCGTTCCAATGTATCTACGTCACTATGGATATAGTTACACTTTACGTTATTATTCAGCAAATATTCTGTTAATTCTTCTGCCATACGTTTGGTAAGGGTAGTGACCAAAGTACGTTCGTTCTTTTCTATACGTATTTGGATTTCTTCCATCAAGTCATCAATCTGATTATGGCTGGGACGGACTTCAATGATAGGATCCAGCAATCCTGTAGGACGGATCACTTGCTCTACTACGATACCTTCTGATCTTATTAATTCATAATCTGCCGGTGTAGCACTGACGTAGATCACTTCTTTCGCCATTTCCTCAAATTCATCGAACTTCAAGGGGCGGTTATCCATAGCGGCAGGCAGACGAAAACCATATTCCACAAGGTTTGTCTTACGAGCGCGGTCGCCACCATACATTGCACGAATCTGAGGCACACTGACATGGCTCTCATCAATGACGATCAGAAAATCTTCGGGGAAGAAATCGAGCAAACAGTAAGGACGTGTACCGGGAGCACGACCATCAAAGTAACGGGAATAGTTTTCGATACCCGAGCAATGTCCTAATTCGCGAATCATTTCCATATCATACGTTACACGCTCCTGTAGTCGTTTGGCTTCAAACGGACGACCTTCCTGCTCAAACCACTTAACCTGTTTGTGCAAATCATCTTCTATTTCATGAATGGCACGGAGGGTTGCTTCTTTGGTGGTCATAAAGAGATTGGCAGGATAGATTTTGTAGTTGTCGAATTTTGCAATGGTTACCCCACTGATCGGATCGACTTCTTCAATACTATCTATCTCGTCTCCCCAGAATACAATGCGAAGCAGATTATCAGCGTATGCCAGATAGATATCTACCGTATCGCCTTTTACACGGAAATTTCCACGATTAAGATCTATGTCGTTACGAACATATAAACTATCTACCAAGCGGCGCAGGAATACATTGCGGCTAAAATTCTTGCCTTGTTGTACTTCGATGACATTTTCATAGAAATCCGACGGATTTCCCATGCCGTAAATACATGATACGGAAGAGACTACTACCACGTCTTTTCTTCCGGATAGCAAGGAAGAGGTTGCTGCCAGACGCAACTTGTCTATTTCGTCGTTGATGGCGAGATCCTTTTCAATATAAGTGTCCGAAGATGGCAGATATGCTTCGGGTTGGTAATAATCATAATAGGATACATAATACTCTACGGCATTATTCGGAAAGAATCCCTTGAATTCACTATATAGTTGGGCTGCCAGTGTTTTATTATGGCTTAATATCAGCGTAGGTTTGTTGATATTGGCAATAACATTGGCTATGGTAAATGTCTTTCCGGAACCGGTAACGCCGAGCAATGTTTGTGCAGGAATTCCCTCACGTATGCCTTCGGTGAGCTGTGCGATAGCTTCCGGTTGGTCGCCGGTAGGCTTATAGGCGGATGTTAATTCAAAATTCATTGGTAATAATCGAGCTTATAGGATTCAAAGATATATCAAAAAAGTAAATTAAATCAGATTCTGCTATCAATTTTTCAAATGTTTTATTTACTTTGCATCAGATTATAACAATTCATAAATATTAAATTAATACGACTTAAAAACATGATTTGGAATGAAAACATCGAATGCATGGACCGCGAAAGTCTTCGCAAGATTCAAGGCATTCGTCTCAAAAAAACTGTGGAGCGCGTATATCACGATACTCCTTTTTATCGTAAGAAGATGCAAGAACTGGGTGTTACTCCCGATGACATAAACAGCATAGACGACATTGTAAAACTTCCGTTTACTACGAAATACGACCTTCGTGATAACTATCCGTTCGGTCTTTGTGCCGTTCCTATGAGTCAGATTGTGCGCATTCATGCTTCTTCGGGTACTACCGGAAAGCCCACTGTGGTAGGTTATACCCGTAAAGACCTTTCTGTATGGGCAGAGTGCTTGTCTCGTGCTTTTACAGCTTACGGTGCCGATCAATCAGATATTTTCCAAGTATCATACGGTTACGGACTTTTTACCGGAGGTTTGGGCGCACATGCCGGTGCCGAGAATATAGGTGCTTCCGTTATTCCGATGTCCAGCGGTAATACAGAGAAACAGATTACTTTGATGCATGATTTCGGTTCGTCCGTCCTTTGTTGTACTCCTTCGTATGCTCTTTATCTGGCGGATGCCATCAAGGATTCCGGTTACCCCCGTGAGGAATTTAAGCTGAAAGCCGGTGCTTTCGGTGCTGAGCCTTGGACGGAGAGTATGCGCAAGGATATTGAAAATAAAATGGGTATCAAAGCATACGACATCTATGGATTGAGTGAAATTGCCGGTCCGGGAGTAGGTTATGAGTGTGATTGCCAGCACGGAACACATCTGAATGAAGATCATTACTTCCCCGAAATAGTTGACCCGAATACTCTTGAACCCGTAGCTCCCGGCGAGACTGGTGAACTAGTATTTACCCACCTTACTAAAGAAGGTATGCCTTTGCTTCGTTACCGTACCAAGGATCTTACAGCCTTGCATTACGATACATGTCCTTGTGGACGTACCTTGGTTCGTATGGATCGTATTCTCGGACGTAGTGATGATATGCTTATTATTCGTGGCGTGAACGTATTCCCGACACAAATTGAATCTGTTATTCTTGAATTGCCGGAATTTGAGCCTCACTATCTCCTTATTGTTGATCGTAAGAATAATACAGATACCATGGAGTTGCAAGTTGAAGTTCGTCCTGAATACTATTCTGATGAAATCAACAAGATGTTGGCACTAAAGAAAAAGCTCGCCGGTCGCTTACAAAGTGTGCTGGGCTTGGGTGTAGATGTTCGTTTGGTAGAGCCTCGCAGCATTGAACGCAGTATGGGCAAGGCAAAACGTGTGATGGATAATCGTAAACTATAAACCAGTACGATTTAACAATGTACGGTTGAAATTACTTTGTAAATCATCCCTTAATCGTACATCGTAAATCGTCAAATTGTAAATCATAATTATGGTAGCAAAACAACTTTCTATTTTCCTTGAAAATAAGTCCGGTCGCCTTACGGAAGTGACTGAAGTGCTCGCTAAAGAAGGTGTCAACCTTTCTGCTCTTTGCATAGCCGAGAATGCTGACTTCGGTATTCTTCGTGGCATTGTATCTGAACCCGATAAAGCCTATAAAGCTTTAAAAGATAACCATTTTGCAGTTAACGTAACGGATGTAGTCGGCATTAGTTGCCCCAATATCCCCGGTTCTCTGTCAAAAGTCCTCCGTTTCTTATCTGACGAAGGAGTGTTTATTGAATATATGTACTCTTTTGCCAATGGCGAGACAGCCAATGTCATCATTCGCCCCAATGATATGGAGAATTGCATCCGTGTACTGACTGAAAAGAAAGTAGATCTTTTGGCTGCAAGTGATTTGTATAAACTGTAAAATAGTGATTAGTGTTATAGTGATTAGTGATTACCATACGGCATGATAGCGTAGTCAACTAATCACTACTCACTAATTCTCCTCCCTTCCTTTCCATTCGTCCTCTAAAACTCCCTGTTCGTCTGGTTTTTGAAAAATTAAGGTACGTATCGTTGCTTTATTCGATATGAACTTCTATCTTTGCGCATTATTTGAATGAAAGTAATGAAAAAGAACATCCTAATAACTTTGCTTGCAGCTCTGCTGCTCTCCTCGTGTGGAGAATACAACAAATTGCTGAAAAGCACAGACTACGAATACAAATACGAAGCTGCTAAGAACTACTTCGCGAAAGGTCAGTACAATCGTTCCGCAACGTTGCTTAACGAGCTTATCGCTATCCTTAAAGGAACTGATAAAGCTGAGGAATCCCTCTATATGCTTGGTATGAGTTATTATAATCAGAAAGATTATCAAACTGCTGCGCAGACATTTATCCAATATTACAACGTTTATCCCCGTGGTACATTTACTGAACTATCACGTTTCCATGCCGGAAAGGCTTTGTATCTGGATACTCCCGAACCGCGCTTGGATCAGTCGGGTACATACAGTGCTATACAGCAGTTGCAAATGTTCTTGGAATATTTCCCTCAAAGTACTAAAAAAGACGAAGCACAGTCTATGATTTTTGCTTTGCAAGACAAATTGGTGATGAAAGAATATCTTTCTGCCAGACTTTATTATAATTTAGGTAACTACTTGGGCAACAACTATCAGGCTTGTGTTATTACAGCACAGAATGCTTTGAAAGATTATCCTTATACCAATTTGCGTGAAGACTTGTCTATCCTCGTTTTGCGTGCCAAATATGAATTGGCTGTATATAGTGTGGAAGATAGAAAGCCAGAACGTTATCGTGAGGCAGTCGATGAATATTACGCTTTCAAGAATGAATTTCCCGAAAGTAAATATTTGAAGGAAGCCGATCGTATCTTCAAGGAATCACAAAAGGTTCTGCAAGATTAAGCTTTAAAAGAAATATATCGATATAGAATTAAATTAGATAGACAAATTTATGGATTACAGAAAGACAAATGCTCCTGCCAGTACGGTAACTCGTGATATGATGGAGTTGTGTGAGGATACCGGTAATGTATATGAAACTGTAGCAATTATCGGAAAGCGTTCTAACCAGATTAGTGTGGAAATAAAGAACGATCTTTCTAAGAAATTGGCTGAGTTCGCTTCTTACAATGATAATTTGGAGGAAGTATTTGAAAACCGGGAACAAATTGAAATTTCCCGCTATTATGAAAAATTGCCGAAGCCGGGTTTGATTGCTACACAAGAGTATATTGAAGGTAAGGTTTACTATCGTAACCCGTCTAAGGAAAAAGAAAAATTGCAGTAATGATACAACGTATTCAATCCGTTTATTTATTTGTGGTAACTGTTCTACTAATTGTGGCAATGTGTATGCCGGTAGGACAATTTATTGGAGCGGACGGAGTTACGACACACATTTTTAAGCCAATGGGCGTAGCTATGGCTGACGGAAGTTTCCATTCTACATGGGGCTTGTTCGGTATATTATTGTTGAGCGCAATTATAGCGTTCTGTACAATATTCTTGTTCCGTAACCGTATGATGCAGATACGTATGACAATCTTTAGCAGTATATTGCTGATTGGTTATTACATTGCCTTCTGTGTGTTCTACTACGTACTGGATACTGATTTGGACGCATCGACTTTCCGGATAGGATGGGCACTTAGCCTTCCTGTTATTTCTATCATTCTGAACTATTTGGCATTCCGTGCTATTTATAGAGATGAGTTGATGGTGAAAGCTGCGGATAGATTGAGATAACGAAACAGACCATCTGTTGAGGTCAAACGGACCGTCTATTTGCCTCTAACAGACCATCTATTTATATGAAACAGACCATGTGTTTTTGCTGAACACATGGTCTGTTTTTTTGTATCTGATTTACTTCTTTAAATCAAAGAGATAAGTAATCTTGGCAGTGATAACTCCGTGTGCGGAGCGGGCAAAATAGTCTTTTTTGCTACTGCTATAGAAGTCGGAGAGAGCGTAGTAGTATCTTCCCTCTACCAAGAAGTTACCGGCTTTAGTACGCAACTCTATGCCTGCACCTCCGGTAATACCATAATCGAATTTATTGTCAATAGGTTTGCCATGCTGCTCTGTTTCGATATTTGCACCGCCGGCAATTACTTCTTCCCAATTTCCGCTGATCTTTTCGCTATCGCTAATCAGGAAACCTATTTGTGGACCGGCATGGATAAAGAATTGTAATCCCCTGTTTTTACCAAATGCAAGATGTGCTAGGAAAGGAATATCCACATAATTCATGGTGCGGGTATAGCTGAGGGTTGGATAATCCTGGTAATACTCATCCCATCCTTGTTGTGAGAAGTTCACTTCAACCTGTGCGCCACATATCATACTGAAATACTTTTCAGAAATATAGCGTGCCGTTAATCCGCCAGTAATACCCATCAGGTTTTTCTGCTTAACGGAGGGAGTGAAGCTGACACTATTCAGGTTGATACCTCCGTTGATACCGACTGCGAGGTTATGACGTTGTTCGCCTATCTGGGCATAAGTCGGCAGAGCGGATACGCCTGCTAATAAAGTTGCTCCTATGATTGTTTTCAGTTTCATCTTTTACTAATTACAAATTATGAATTATCCTTTAATCAAAGTCCAGCTTTATCAGCTCATAATTTTTGGTGAAGCGTACAAAGAATACTTTCTTATTGATAAATCCTCCCCAGTTATTTACCCGTTGGAATTTGAAGCCGGTCTGGATGGGTGTTAAACTCATTCCAGGCATATTCTGTTCAAAGTCCGAACCATAACGTGATAAACCTTTCAGGAAGAAATAGCCTGTATCAAAGCCCAGCATACCGAATTTCGGATAACGTTCGTCCATCTCTTTCCCGTACCATCTACGATAATTCTTAGAAAAGTTGATAGCTGCCGGTAGCAGATTATTGGTATAGAAAGAAGAGTAGAAGTATGTATCAAGCTCGAAGAAGGTTTCCAAATGATCTTTGGTATAAGTTTGCCATTCCGGATAACCGAACAAGTGGATACGGCTTTCAGGTTGGTCGCGAACCAATAGAGTTAACTGGGGAAGTACCTTAATTAGAGTCAGATTGCTGCCGGAAGTCGGGATGAATATATTTTCTTTATCAGAACGCAATGCGGCTTTCAATGCTTCAACGCTGGCATCTTCTTTCAAGCTTTTCATAGGAATAGCACGGTTGCGTAATTCATCTTTCAACCCTTTGATGAATTCAGCTTTGTCTTTGGTTCCCTGGCTTGCTTCGATAAAGATAACGTTTGCATTGGGGAACTGGCGCACGAAATGATCGTAAACTTCAGAATATAAATAAGACTGAGGCGTATTGATCTGATATACGGCAGGATTACGGAATACTGTATTATCCTTGGATGTGAACGGAATAACCAAACGGATATTGTTTTTCTTGGCAAAGTCTGCCAATGGGTCGATGTGGTCTTGATATAGGGGGCCGAAGATTATATCCATGCTTTTCATCTCGCTCTTATTGAGTATTGAGTTCAGTGAAGAGGATTCCGGTCCGGAATTATAAGTGTATAGATCGATAGATGTACCGGTACGTTTCAAGCTATCAACTGCCATTAAGAAACCTTCGTAGTATTCCACCATCCGATCAGATTCGCCTTTCGAAACATCCAGCAAAGGAAGGATAAGTGCGGCTTTGATCGTATTGAAACGCTTTGTTGTCTTCTTGTTTTCGCTGAACAACTCGCTATCAGTAGGAATGGTTTGCGGTTTGGTGGGTTGTACAACCTGTGCGGTAGGATAGGGGATGCACAGAAAATCGCCCTTCTTGATTTTATTGTCACCTTTCAGTTCCGGATTGGCAGCAATCAAATCGGCTTCGCTAAGACCATATTCACGGCTGATACTAAATACCGTTTCTTTCTTTTTCACGCGGTGCATCTCCCGGCAGCGAGATTCTACAGGACCGGGGATATTGTTATTGGTTACTACCGGAGTGGTAGTTTGAGAATCGGAAGTAGAGTCACTTGCTTCGGAAGAAGACGGGATGCGGATAACTTGTCCGATACGGAAGTTCTCAGCACTTAGTCCCGGGTTGGCATCGCAAATAGCTTTGGCAGAGACATTGTATTTTGTAGTCAGCCGATAAAGTGTTTCACCTGGGGCGATGGTATGGAATGTCTCTTTTTGTACGTTGGCATTGCCACGCGGAATGCGTAGTGCACGTCCTACATATATTTTTTCATCGCTTCCGGGGTTCAGCTTTATAATATCCGATTGACTAATGCCGTACATACTCGCGATGGAGTATAGGCTTTGTCCTTTCTCGATAGTGTGCAGAAAATAAGATTGATTCTCTTGTGCTGCTACAAAACTACATGCACTGGCAAGCAGCAGAGAGCAGATAATGCGGTTAATCTTTTTCATTCGATAATCGTTGGTTTATGTTTACAATTTCCCAAAGTAGCTGCAAAGTTACGAATATTGTCCCATTTTAACCAAAGGATTGCGTTAAGAAATAATATTGTGCATTTCAAAACTGAAAAATAACTCTTTTCGGCTGATATTCGGGTAGAAACAGTTATTTTTGCAGTTACGTTTCAAAAAAACATCAATATTTCTAAGATAAAAAGGATAGGATAAATAAATATGCAAGAAGAAAAAGAATATATCAATGTATATGGTGCGCGCGTGCACAACTTGAAGAATATCGATGCGGAACTCCCCCGTAATAGCCTTACGGTCATCACAGGACTTAGCGGAAGCGGTAAGTCTTCTTTGGCATTCGATACCATTTTTGCTGAAGGACAACGCCGCTATATTGAAACATTTTCGGCATACGCCCGCAATTTCCTGGGTAACCTGGAACGACCTGATGTGGATAAAATAACAGGGTTAAGTCCGGTAATCTCTATCGAACAGAAAACAACGAATAAGAACCCTCGTTCTACGGTGGGAACTACTACGGAAGTCTATGACTACCTCCGTCTGTTATATGCTCGTGCAGGTGAAGCCTTCTCTTACCTTTCTGGCGAAAAGATGGTGAAATATACCGAAGAACAGATTTTGGATCTTATTCTGAGTGATTATAAAGGTAAGCGCATTTACATCCTTGCCCCGCTGGTACGTAGTCGTAAAGGTCATTACAAAGAACTTTTTGAACAGATACGTAAGAAAGGATATTTGTATGTCCGCGTAGATGGTGAGGTTCGTGAAGCCTTACCGGGCATGAAGCTCGACCGGTATAAGAATCATGATATAGAAGTGGTAATCGATAAGCTGGTTGTTGCCGATAAAGATGATACACGTTTGAAGAATAGTGTTGCTACAGCCATGCGCCAAGGCGACGGGTTGCTGATGATTCTCGATGCACAGGATGATACGGTTCGCCATTATAGTAAACGATTGATGTGCCCTGTTACTGGGTTGTCTTACCGGGAACCTGCACCGCATAACTTCTCTTTTAATTCTCCGCAAGGTGCTTGTCCCAAGTGTAAAGGATTGGGGGTAGTCAATCAAATAGACATTGATAAGGTAGTACCTGACCGAGAACTCTCAATTTCTGATGGTGCCATCGCTCCTTTGGGAAAGTACAAGAATAGTATGATATTTTGGCAGATAGCCGCTCTACTGGAGAAGTACGAGGCGACGCTGAAAACTCCGATCAAGGAGTTGCCGGATGATGCCATCGACGAGATCCTTTACGGATCAGACGACCGTATCAAGATAAAAAGTTCTTTAATTGGTACTTCATCCGACTATTTCGTTACCTTCGAAGGAGTAGTAAAATATATCCAGATGCTACAGGAAAAAGATGCTTCCGCTACTGCACAGAAATGGGCGGAACAGTTTGCGAAGACTGCCGTTTGTCCCGAATGCCACGGTGCCAAGCTGAACAAGGAAGCTCTTTCTTTCCGTATATACGATAAGAATATTTATGAGTTGTCATCAATGGATATCAATGAATTATACGATTGGTTGGTGGATGTAGACCAGCATCTTAGTGGTAAACAAGAACAGATTGCTGCTGAAATTCTAAAGGAAATCCGTACACGTCTTAAGTTTTTGCTGGATGTCGGCTTGGAATATCTTTCATTGAATCGAAGTGCCGTCAGTTTGTCTGGAGGTGAAAGCCAGCGTATTCGTTTGGCAACACAGATCGGTTCCCAGCTGGTGAATGTACTTTATATTTTAGATGAACCGAGTATCGGTCTGCACCAACGAGACAATCAGCGCCTTATCCATTCCTTAAAAGACCTGCGTGATATTGGCAATTCTGTTATCGTTGTAGAACATGATAAAGATATGATGCTTGCCGCTGATTATGTGATTGATATGGGACCTAAAGCCGGACGTCTGGGAGGAGAAGTAGTATTCTCCGGTACACCTCAGGAGATGTTGCAGACTCATACCCTGACTTCCCAATATCTTAATGGTGAACGTGCGATTGAAGTTCCTGTGAAACGACGCAAAGGTAATGGGCATAGCCTTTGGTTGCGAGGTGCCAAAGGAAATAATCTGAAGAATGTAGATGTAGAATTTCCGCTTGGTAAATTGATTTGCGTGACAGGTGTCTCCGGTAGCGGTAAATCTACGCTAATCAACGAAACCTTGCAGCCTATACTTTCCCAGAAGTTCTACCGTTCTCTTCAAGATCCTTTGGAATACGACAGTAGTGAAGGATTGGATTATATTGATAAAGTAGTGAATGTGGATCAGTCTCCTTTAGGACGTACACCACGCTCTAATCCGGCTACCTACACAGGTGTATTCTCTGATATCCGTAACTTGTTTGTCGGTTTGCCCGAAGCCAAGATACGTGGATATAAGCCGGGACGCTTCTCTTTCAATGTCAGTGGCGGACGCTGTGAAACTTGTCAAGGTAATGGTTATAAGACCATTGAAATGAATTTCCTTCCGGATGTTTATGTCCCTTGTGAAGTTTGTCATGGCAAACGTTATAACCGTGAGACTCTTGAAGTACGTTTCAAAGGAAAATCCATTGCCGATGTACTGGATATGACCATTAATCGTGCCGTAGAATTTTTTGAGAATGTTCCTCAGATATTGAATAAAATCAAGACTATTCAGGATGTCGGATTAGGTTATATCAAGTTGGGACAATCTTCTACTACGCTTTCAGGTGGAGAGAGCCAGCGTGTGAAATTAGCTACGGAACTTTCTAAGCGTGATACGGGCAAGACCGTTTACATCCTTGATGAACCTACTACCGGTCTTCATTTTGAAGACATCCGCGTTCTGATGAATGTACTCAATAAACTTGTAGACAAAGGAAATACCGTCATAGTCATCGAACATAATCTGGATGTTATCAAGATGGCCGACTACATCATTGATATGGGGCCCGAAGGTGGAAAGGGTGGAGGAGAACTCCTCTCTTATGGTACACCGGAAGAAGTAGCCAAGAGTACGAAAGGGTATACTCCGAAATTCTTGAAAGAAGAACTGAATGTGAAAGGCTTACACAATGAAAATAAATAAGACTAATGTTGCAAGGCTTTTGGATAAAGCCAAGATAGCATACGAACTCATCCCTTACGAAGTGGATGAGAATGATTTAAGTGCAGTACATGTAGCTGCCAGCTTAGGTGAGGATATAGACTGTGTATTCAAAACTTTGATTCTTCATGGTGATAAAAATGGATACTTTGTCTGTGTGATTCCCGGTGAGCATGAAGTAGATTTGAAACTGGCAGCTAAAGTTTCAGGCAATAAGAAATGTGATCTTATTCCTATGAAAGAACTTTTACCCTTGACAGGGTATATTCGTGGCGGTTGTTCGCCCATCGGCATGAAAAAGTCTTTTCCTACTTATATACATGAGACCTGCCTTCAATTTCCGTATATCTATATCAGCGCCGGACAGCGGGGACTACAACTGAAGCTTGATCCTAAAGATCTGATAAAAGAAGTAAAAGCTGACGTTTGTATACTTTTTAACGAATAATTCGTCTTTTTGGGCTTGAGATATTTCATTTTGTTAGGGTAATATTCTACAAAAAGTATATATTTGCAGAAATTATTTAGAAATTCAATTTAATTACTAACAATAAAACTTTATTTCTATGTTCAACAAACACCCTAAAGGTTTGGTTGCTGCGTCTCTATCTAATCTAGGAGAACGCTTTGGATTTTATACCATGATGGCAATACTTGTACTTTTCTTACAAGCAAAATTTGGTTTGAATGGAAAAGAGGCAGGGTTGATTTATTCTACTTTTTACTTCTCAATTTACATCCTTGCATTGATTGGTGGTATTATTGCCGACAGAACTCGCAACTTTAAAGGTACTATCCTGGCAGGTATCGTTTTGATGGCAGCAGGTTATTTGATGCTTGCCATTCCGTCTTCTACGCCAGTTGCAAATAAAGCGTTTTTCTTAACTATTACTTGTGTGGCATTATTTGTCATCGCATTTGGTAACGGACTTTTTAAAGGAAACTTGCAAGCATTGGTGGGGCAGATGTACGACAATCCGCAATATGCCAACATGCGTGATTCAGGCTTCTCATTATTCTATATGTTTATAAATTTGGGAGCTATCTTCGCTCCGATGGCGGCTGTTGGTGTACGTAACTGGTGGTTGTCTACTTTTGGTTATAGCTATAATGCTGATCTACCTGCACTTTGTCATGGACATTTAGCTGGTACTTTGTCACCCGAAGCGGTTGATACTTATAGCGTATTGGCAAACAAAGTAATAATGTCTGGTGCTCCTGTAACAGATATGACCGCATTTGCTAATGATTATCTGAACGTATTTACTACAGGTTTCCACTATGCATTTGGTGTAGCTATCATTGCAATGATTGTTTCATTGGTGATTTTTATAATTAACAAAAAGAGATTCCCCGATCCAAGTAAAAAAGTTGCCGCTAAAGCTGGTGATGCTGCCGTTGTAGAAATGAGCGTTCAAGAAGTAAAGCAACGTATGTATGCACTGTTTGCTGTTTTTGGCGTAGTAATCTTCTTTTGGTTCTCTTTCCATCAGAATGGCTTGACATTGACTTATTTTGCAAAAGAATATACTGACTTGAATCTGTTTGGTATGGCTATTTCTGCTGAGTTGTTCCAGTCATTGAATCCGTTCTTTGTAGTATTCCTGACGCCGGTTATTATGGCTGTGTTTGCTGCTCAGCGTGCTAGAGGAAAAGAACCTTCAACACCGAAGAAGATTGCTATCGGTATGGGAATTGCGGCTACTGCTTTCTTAGTAATGGCTGTTGGTTCATACTTGGGTAACTTACCAATGCATAAAGATATCATTGCTTTAGGTACTTCTCCTGTAAAAGTAACTCCGTTGTTGTTGATGGTTACCTATTTAATTCTGACTATTGCCGAGTTGTACATTTCCCCATTGGGTATTTCATTCGTATCTAAGGTTGCTCCTCCCAAATATCAAGGTATTATGCAAGGTGGCTGGTTAGGTGCTACTGCTATTGGTAACCAATTACTCGTTATCGGTGCAATCCTTTATGAAAGTATTCCTATTTGGATGACCTGGACTGTATTCGTTGTTGCATGTTGTTTATCCATGTTCACTATGTTGTTTATGCTGAAGTGGCTGGAGAGAGTGGCGAAATAATTAAGAATTAGAAATTAAAAATTAAAAGCTGCGCAAGGTTATGAGGTGATTCTCTGACTGCGCAGCTTTTAATTTTTAATTCTTAATTACTCAAATTTCCATCCCCATTATATAATCATTCATATAATATCCGTTTCCTATCTCGAAATCACCTTCTCTTAATTTTCTCATTCCCATACGTTCGTAGAAATTCAATGCCTTGTTGTGGCGATTTACATTTAATTCCATTAGGCATGGGGTGGGATGTACTTCTTTAATATACTTAATGGCTTCGCGGAACAGAAAGCTGCCGCAATGTGCACCTTGGTAAGCAGGGAGCACATAAATCTTTTGCAAGTGGAACACATCCTCGCCTTGAGGTTGTACTGAAACATAACCGGCTATTTTACTTTCATCATAGGCGAGGAAATAAACGTGACCTTCTTCTGCCATCTGTTTGCGAATGTTGTCCAATGAATACATCCATTCCATCATATAATCAATCTGTTCAGGTGTGAGAATTTCCTGATACGTGCTGGGGAATATTTGCCGGGCGAGTGTTTGTATCAGTTCGCAATCAGCAAGAGTGGCTTTTCTAAGAGTAAACATATCTATCGTATTTAATTTGTTATGACTACAAAGTTATACTTTTTATGCCAATTACAAAACAATCACTATCTTTGCAAATGTTACAACCTAACTAATTTTGGCTGAAAAAATATGGCATTTACAAACAACATTATGATTGTTCGCCACAGACTGCTCAAAGAGCTGGTGAAACTGTGGAACGACAACGAACTTGTAGAAAAGATTGACCGTTTACCAATTGAATTGAGTCCGAGAAGATCGAAGCATGCCGGACGTTGTTGCGTGCATAAAGAGCGCGCTGTGTGGAAATATAAATCATTACCCTTGCTAGGACTCGATATGGAGGATGAACAAGATGAATTGACTCCTTTATCTGAGTATGCAGCCCGTGCAATGGATCGGGCGGAAAATGGTCAGCCCAAAGATAACATCATGTGCGTCATTGACGAAGCTTGTTCGGCTTGCGTGCAGATCAATTATGAAATTACTAACCTGTGTCGTGGATGTACTGCCCGTAGTTGCCAGACTAATTGCCCTAAGAAAGCGGTACATGTGAAAGAGAGTGGTCAGGCATGGATCGATCATGATACGTGTATCAGTTGTGGTATTTGCCATAAGAGTTGTCCTTATCATGCCATCGTATACATTCCGGTACCCTGTGAAGAAGCTTGTCCGGTGAAGGCTATCAGCAAAGATGAAAAGGGAATAGAACACATTGATGAAAGTAAATGCATTTATTGTGGTAAATGCCTGAATGCTTGTCCGTTTGGGGCAATATTCGAGGTGTCTCAAGTATTTGATATTCTACATAGAATCCGTAAAGGAGAAAAGATGATAGCCATTGTAGCACCCTCTATTTTGGGACAATTCAAGACTTCCATCGAACAAGTATATGGAGCGCTGAAAGCTATAGGGTTTACAGATGTTATAGAAGTGGCTCAGGGAGCTATGGATACAGTCAGCAACGAAGCCCATGAACTGATTGAAAAATTAGAAGAAGGACAGAGTTTCATGACAACATCTTGTTGTCCGTCTTATGTTGAATTGGTCAATAAGCATATCCCCGGAATGAAACCTTTCGTATCGGGAACAGGTTCACCTATGTATTATACTGCTCGCATTGCGAAAGAAAAGTATCCGGACGGACAAGTAGTTTTCATTGGTCCATGTGTGGCTAAACGCAAAGAAGCCCAACGGGACGAAGCCGTAGATTTCGTGATGACTTTTGAGGAAGTGGCGTCAGTTTGGGCAGGATTGAATATTGAATTGGAGCAAACATCTCCTTATTTAATGCCCTATATTTCTGTGCGCGAAGCTCATGGATTTGCACAAGCAGGAGGCGTTATGGGAGCTGTAAAGGCATATCTGAAAGATGAAGCAGATAAAATCAATGCTGTACAGGTTGCCAATCTGGATAAGAAGAATATAGGTTCATTGCGTGCTTTTGCCAAATCGGGTAAAGCTCCGGGACAGTTTGTTGAAGTTATGGCATGTGAAGGTGGTTGTATTACCGGACCTTGTGCACATAATGAGCTTGCAGCCGGTAAACGCCAATTTCAACAAGAGTTGGCAAAACAAGAGAAAACTTATTAAATGAAGAATGTAGATTGAAAAATTCTATTGACAAATTGCGCCGGGAATGGAAGTTAAGTGCTGACGAATATAAGAAGCTTTTGTTATGCGAGGATGTAGAAATCCTACAATATTTGCAAGAGCAGGCACAAGAAGTGGCTTACATGCATTTTGGAAATAGGATTTTCATTCGCGGACTGATTGAGATAACGAATCGTTGCCGTAATAATTGCTATTATTGTGGAATACGGAAAGGAAACAGGGATATTCCTCGTTATGAATTAACGCACGAAGAAATTCTGGCGTGTTGTCGTGAAGGGTATCAACTTGGATTCCGTACTTTTGTGTTGCAAGGTGGCGAGTTCCCGGAGGTGAAGGATAATTGGATAACTGAAATTGTTGCCGCTATTCGTTCGTCGTTTCCGGATTGTGCCATTACTTTATCGTTAGGTGAGAAATCCCGTGAAGTATACGAACGTTTCTTTCAGGCGGGTGCCAACCGATATTTATTACGACATGAGACTTATAATGAAGAGCATTATCGTGTGCTTCATCCTGAAGAAATGTCACTAACCCGTCGATTACAATGTTTGGACTGGCTTAAAGAGATCGGCTATCAGGTAGGGACAGGGATTATGGTAGGTAGTCCTCAACAAACTATTGATCACTTAGTTGAGGATATACTTTATATTGGACGGTTTCAACCTGAGATGATCGGTATCGGTCCTTTCCTTCCACATCGTGATACGCCATTTGCTGCGTGTTTGCCCGGAAATATGGAACTGACTTTGAAGTTACTTTCTATTTTCCGTTTGATGCATCCCACCGCACTAATTCCTTCGACTACAGCCTTGGCAACACTTGCACCCGAAGGACGGGAGCGGGGAATACTTGCCGGAGCCAACGTCGTCATGCCCAATCTTTCTCCGCAGTCTCAGCGGAAAAATTATTCTCTATATGACAACAAAGCCTCATTGGGTGCCGAAGCCGCCGAAGGATTGATGAAGTTAGAGGAAAGGCTGAAACGAATTGGTTATGAGATTTCGAAAGAAAGAGGAGACTATAAACAGTGATTAGTTCTATAGTGATTAGTGATTAGTTGGCTGCGCAAAAATGCGGCACGGTAATCATTAATCACTAATCACTAATCATTAATCACTATTTTTTATGATCTATAATGTAAAATCAAAACAAGCGGAAGAATTTATCAACCATCAGGAGATACAGGACACACTGGAGTATGCCCGGGTGAATCGTAGTAACCGGTCGTTGATAGAAAGCTTGATTGAGAAGGCTGCTTTGTATCAAGGACTTTCTCATAGAGAAGCAGCATTGCTGTTAGAGTGTGATGAACCTGATCTGACCGAACGTATCTTCCATTTAGCGAAGGAAATCAAACAAAAGTTTTATGGCAATCGTATAGTTATGTTTGCCCCGTTATATCTTTCCAATTATTGCATAAATGGTTGTGTATATTGTCCTTATCATGCTAAGAACCGTACAATAGCCCGTAAGAAGTTGACGCAGGAAGAGATACAGCAGGAGGTTATTGCTCTTCAGGATATGGGTCACAAGCGTTTGGCTTTGGAAGCTGGTGAAGATCCTCGACGCAATCCGATAGATTATATATTGGAATCTATTCAAACTATATATAGCATTCACCACAAGAATGGAGCTATCCGCAGAGTGAATGTAAATATTGCTGCAACAACGGTAGAGAATTATCGTCGTTTGAGAGATGCGGGCATAGGTACTTATATTCTCTTTCAGGAGACTTATCACAAGGTAAATTATGAAGCTTTGCACCCCACAGGTCCTAAGAGCGATTATGCTTATCATACCGAAGCGATGGATCGTGCTATGGAAGGCGGGATAGATGATGTTGGGGTAGGAGTTTTATTTGGACTGAACACTTACCGTTACGATTTCGTCGGTCTGCTGATGCATGCCGAGCATTTGGAAGCCGCATTCGGAGTAGGTCCGCATACCATTAGTGTTCCGAGAATTTGCCCGGCAGATGATATCTCGACACAAGATTTCCCGAATGCTATTTCTGACGAGATCTTCAGTAAGATTATTGCTGTAACTCGAATTGCCGTACCGTATACGGGCATGATTATCTCTACCCGCGAATCGGAGGCTGTACGCCGACGGGTGCTCGAACTAGGTATCTCTCAGATTAGTGGTGGCTCTCGTACCAGCGTTGGAGGCTATGCTGTGCCGGAAACGGAAGAAGAGAACTCCGCACAGTTCGATGTAAGCGACCGCCGTACCTTGGATGAAGTGGTCAACTGGCTTCTCGATTTAGGACATATCCCCAGCTTCTGTACAGCTTGCTATCGTGAAGGGCGTACAGGCGATCGTTTCATGTCCCTTGTCAAACGTGGGCAGATAGCAAACTGTTGCCAGCCCAATGCGCTGATGACATTGAAAGAATATTTGGAGGATTACGCTTCACCTGATACTTTGGAGAAAGGAATACGTTTGATTCGCAAAGAAATAGAACATATTCCTAATCCTAAAATAAAAGAGATTGCTATCAGAAATTTGCAAGAAATAGAGAATGGAAAAAGAGATTTCAGATTCTAGGGGCGTAGCGCCTCCGCAGACTTCCCATTCATGTGATTGCGTAACTCAATATATTAATTTATATGCATCAAACTCCTAACGCCAGTCGGCTGCACATCGCTCTCTTTGGACGGCGCAACAGTGGTAAATCCAGTCTTATCAATGCTTTGACGGGACAGGATACTGCTCTTGTATCGGCTACTCCCGGTACTACTACCGATCCTGTGTCGAAGGCAATGGAAATACAACCTCTTGGTGCTTGTCTCTTTATAGATACGCCTGGTTTTGATGATGATCAGCATGAATTGGGAACGATGCGCATTGAACGCACGTTGAAGACGATTGAAAAAACCGATATTGCCCTACTTCTCTGTGAAGATGGAGGAGAGCTGGAAAAGGAATGGGTGAGTCTATTGGCTGAACGCGATATTCCTGTAGTTTTGATTCTAAATAAAGCCGATATACTTTCTGATGCCGATAAACTTGCATTGCATATAAAAGAGAATTGTGGACAATTTCCTATAATTGTCAGTGCCAAAGAACGCCAGGGTATTCAAAATATCTATCAGTCAATTCTTGAAAAGCTGCCCGAAAACTTTGGCGAACAAACCATTACCGGTGATTTAGTAAGAGAAGGAGATGTGGTGCTTCTAGTAATGCCCCAAGATTTGCAAGCCCCCAAGGGACGGCTTATTCTTCCCCAAGTACAAACTATCCGCGAACTATTGGATAAGAAATGCCTGGTAATGAGCTGCACAACAGACAAACTGCAAGAGACCTTGCGTGCTCTTGTTAATCCTCCGAAACTGATTATTACAGATTCGCAAGCCTTTTCCATTGTCTACCAACAGAAACCGGTTGAGAGCTTGCTCACCTCCTTTTCTGTTCTCTTTGCCGGCTATAAGGGGGACATCGATTACTTTATTCAAGGTGCATCGGCTATCAGCAAACTTACAGAACAATCTCGCGTATTGATAGCCGAAGCCTGCACTCACGCTCCTCTTACAGAAGATATTGGCAGAGTAAAACTTCCCCGGCTATTACGAAATCGTATTGGTGAGAGTTTGCAAATAGATATCGTTTCCGGCAATGATTTTCCAAAAGATTTGTCGGACTATGATCTTATTATCCATTGTGGAGCCTGTATGTTCAATCGTAAATATGTGCTCAGCCGTATAGCACATTCCCGTACTCAGAATATTCCGATGACAAATTATGGAGTGGCGATTGCCTATTTGAGTGGCATT
Source organism: Bacteroides sp. (assembly GCF_030151085.1). Taxonomy (GTDB): domain Bacteria; phylum Bacteroidota; class Bacteroidia; order Bacteroidales; family Bacteroidaceae; genus Bacteroides. Next base: position 39,638 of record NZ_JASLER010000068.1, read on the forward strand.
TTGGATAAGATATCTATTGTGTAGCTGCGTTAGCTTACACACATATAAGTGTGAGCCAACGCAGCTATAAGTGTTTTATTCCAGTTCTTCAAGAATTCTTTTCACATCAATGGGCTGTAACCTGCCATACACCTTTTCGCCTATCATTACTACCGGCGCCAGTCCGCAGGCACCAACACAACGTAAGCAATCCAGTGAGAACTTACCATCCGGGGTTGTTTCTCCTACTTCTATTCCCAGTACACGTTTAAATTCTTCCAATAACTTCTCCGAACCTCGTACATAGCATGCCGTTCCCATACATACTGAAATAGGATATTTTCCTTTTGCAGTCATAGTAAAGAAGGTATAGAATGTAACTACCCCATACACACGAGATACGGGAATATTCAGTTTATGAGCAATGATGCGTTGCATGTCTTCGGGCAGATACCCGTGCAGATGCTGTGCTTCATGCAATATATTGATGAGTTCGCCCGGCTGATTGTCATACTTGTCGCAAATGGCACGTACTTGGTCGGCAACGTCACAGGCTAATTTTATCTCTGACATAGTTTTCCGTTTTAGAGGTTAATCAATCGACTTATTGAAATAATGCGTATGAAGCAACTTCTCCGACTTCTCACTGAGTGGTTTGCCAAGATATTCCTCATACAATGTTTTGATGTACGGATTATCGTGGGACTTTCGGAACGGCTTCGTTGCGTCTTCCCGGTAAAGTGCATTGGCGCGGGCATAAAGTACGTCAGAATTACCGTGATGTAATGGTTGTCCGCCACCACCGATGCATCCTCCGGGACATGCCATGATTTCAATTACATGGTACTCATTATTTCCATTGCGAATGTCCTCCAATAACTGTCGGGCGTTACCTAATCCATGAGCAATGCCCACTTTTAGTTCAAAACCATCCAAGTCGATCGTAGCTCGGCGTACTCCTGCCAATCCACGTACTTTCTCAAAGTTTACATTCATCAATGGCTTGCCTGTGTAGATTTCGTATACCGAACGAAGTGCAGCCTCCATTACACCACCCGTTGTACCGAATATTACACCGGCCCCGGTAGATGTACCCATCGGTTGATCAAATTCCATATCCGGTAAAAGGGTAAAGCCGATGTTGGCACGTTTGATAAGCCTTGCCAATTCACGGGTCGAGATAGAATAATCTACATCCGGATTACCATTCGTCTTGAACTCGTCCCGGTCGCATTCGTACTTCTTGGCCAGACACGGCATGATGGATACCACTACCAATTTCTCCCGTGGAATTCCCATCTTCTCCGCCCAATACGTCTTGGCGATAGACCCGAACATCTGCTGTGGAGAACGTGCAGTGGACGGTATATCGAGCATATCCGGGAAGTGGTGTTCGAAGAAGTTCACCCATGCCGGACAACAGGAGGTAAGAATAGGCAGGCGAACTGACTTGTCACCGTCCAAGAAACGTGTCAAGCGGTTCAGTATTTCAGAGCCTTCTTCCATTATTGTGAGGTCGGCAGCAAAATCCGTGTCAAAGACATAATCGAAGCCCAGTTCACGAAGGGCATACACCATCTTTCCCGTTACCAGCGAACCGGGAGGTAAACCGAATTCTTCACCCAATGCAGCACGTACCGCAGGGGCGGTTTGTACGACGACAATCTTATTCGGATTTTCCAAGTCTTCCAGCAATCGATTAGTATGGTCACGTTCAGTCAGTGCACCTACCGGACATACAGCAACGCATTGTCCGCAATAGGTACATTCGCTATCTTTCATCATCTGGTCAAATGCAGGTGCTATCGTTGTATTGAAGCCACGGCGGATAGCACCCAATGCACCCACAGTCTGAACATCATTGCAAACACTTTCGCATCGGCGGCAGAAGATACATTTATCCATGTTTCGTACAATGGATGAGGTGATTTCACGCTTGCGAGGAGATAATTCTCCTCCATTAAAAGGCATTTCACGAATATTGAAACGTAGTGCCAATGTTTGCAATTCACAGTTACCACATTTAGGACAAGTAAGGCAGTCGTTCGGATGATCCGAAAGAATCAGTTCGGCTACCACCTTACGTGCATTCATTACACGCAATGTACTGGTACGAACTACCATTCCTTCCGTACACCGGGTAGCACAGGCAGGCGCCAGGTTGCGGCGTCCTTCTACTTCCACGACACAGATGCGGCAAGAAGCGGGATTGTTCTTAATGCAGGTTCCTTTCAGGTCGATATGACACAGGGTAGGGATATTGATGCCAATTTTCCGTGCGGCTTCCAGGATGGTAGAGCCTTCGGCTACGGTGATATAGTGGTGATCTATTTGTAGAGTAATTTGTTTTTCTTCCATAGCAGTAAAGATTTAGCAGACATTGATTGCTTTGAATTTGCAGCGTGCCATGCACATGCCGCACTTGATACACGTCTCAGGATTGATAACGTGCGGTTTACGCATATCTCCCATAATTGCATCTGCCGGGCAGTTCTTGGCGCA
>NZ_JASLER010000109.1 GCF_030151085.1 Bacteroides sp.
CAAATCATCCAATGGAACCCATAAGGCATCATATCCACGCAAAAAGCTTTCAGCTATATAAGCAGCATCTACGAGAGGTTGTCCTTCCTTGCGCCATAGCAGGTAATCTTTACTTTCCGGGTCCACTGATTGGGCATAACTCTTCAATGCCCACTCACGCAATTGTTTGCGCTGCTGACCTTCTGCCGTGTCATCATCAGGCAATGACAACCACGGAGCCAGTCCGGCCATCAACCTGCCGAAGCATTCCATATAAGTCACTCGTTTATCACGGCCATCCCATGTAGGACTTAACTCTACCAGCATATTTTCCTGCAATTTACCTTCGCTCATATTGCTCAGTACAGGTGCAGCCATCTGATAGAGAATGCCTGTCCATAATTCACGATCAGTCTTTACTTTTTCAGGTTTCTTTTTAGCCGATACATTAAGAGGTATCAGCAATGCTACGGTCAATAGTAGCCAAAGATATTTTCTTGTTTTCATGATATTCTATATAAGTTGTTTTTCATTGTTGCAAATATATCCGTTTCATAAGAAAACGAACTACTACAAATATTGCAAAAGAGGATATTTATCGGTCATTTCCGTTATAAAATGTATAGTTTTCAGGAAAATCAGGTCTTTTCCATCTTTTCTATTGCTTCTGATATACCCGTACATAGTCTATTTCATAGCGCATGGGGATTCCTTTATCATCAATCTCTCCACCGTTTATGCCACCAAGAGCCAAGTTCAACAAAAGATATTGAGGCTTGCGGAAAGGATTTGTTCCCATCCCAATCGTTCCGTTTATAGTTTCGCTCAAAGGAATTTCATTCAGTAATTCATCATCCAGATAGAGTTTAACTGCAGTTTCATCCCAATCCATACGCCAGACATGAAATTTATCTGCCCATTGGGGATCTTTATCCGTAAAATGAGTAAAAGGGATTGCTTTACTTTTCCATTTTGCACTCCATTGCCGGTCAGTTCCCCAGGCAGCATTTGCCAAAATATGCGGTTCACCTTTAATACGATAGTATTCCATGATGTCAATTTCACCACACGAAGGCCACTCCATACCGCTACCCAATGTCCAGATAGCAGGCCATGCCCCTCCACTTACAGGAATCTTGGCGCGAACTTCAAATCTGCCATAAAGAAATTCTTTCTTACCGGACGTAGTGATGCACGAGGAAGTGTACTCGATAAACTCCCGCTTCTTCCGCCAGTCGTTACTTCCGGGTTCATACCATGGATTTCTACGTCCTTTCTCTTTTCGCACTTCGATAATCAGCTTTCCATCCTTGCAGTAAGCGTTGCCTTCCTGATACCACTGGACTTCTTCATTACGTGCAAAACCATTATCATAACTCCACACAGCCGTATCCGGAAGACCGTCTGCGTTGAACTCATCACTCCACACTAATTGCCACTCCGATTGACCGGACAGACCTACCGGAATAAGCAAAAATAGCAGGAACAGACTTCTTATTACTATTTTCATTCAAGTTCACATTTTACAGATTTATACTACCAATTCTTATAGAAGATACGAATATAAGAAATTTACCACTTATCCAACCATTCAATAAACGGAATTCCTTTTTCATCAAATCGGATAGGCAACCAGATATAACGTGAATCTTTCAGACTGCTTGGGTGCCACATGTCCGCCATAAACATATATCCACCCTCTTTTAATGGCAATATATAGGTACTTTGTCCACCAAAAGTAATTTTCGCATTTTTCCCTACACAAGGATTGGGTAACTGAGACCACTCTCCTAAAATGGAAGAAGCAGTCATAAGTCTGGCTTCGTTAGGTTTCCAGCCAGTACATCCTGACGCTACCATCCAATAAGTCCCATCTTTCTTGAATATAGCCGGTGCTTCGTTGTGTCCACCGGGAAATATACGGATATATTTTCCTGTATGGCTAAGATAGTCATCGGACAATTCTGCAATTTGAAGCGTTAAATTCTCCTCAGAAGAATAAATATGATAAGCTTTACCGTCCTCATCAACAAACAAAGTCATATCACGAGACATCTGTCCACTTTCCAAATCACGTTTCACAAACATTCCTTTGTTTATTGCTTCACGCCACTCCGGAGTCCACCATTCATACTCATTCGGGTTCCATGTAAGCTTCCGTTCCTCCAGCGTCATGTTCATCGGATAAACGCCCGGATTTATACGTCCGGAACGGATAAACGTGTAAGGCCCTACCGGGGTATTACTTATGGCAACTCCTGCACGTGCAGGTCCATATCCCTTTCCTTTCAGTTCCAGATGAAACCACATGACGAACTTCCCGGTCTTTTGATTATAGATTACTTTGGGTCGCTCAATGATACAACCTTTTTCTATATCACTTCCAACCTCATCAGATACAGCTAAAGCCACGCCTTCATACTTCCAGTTACGTAAATCCGCAGACGAGTAACATGTTACCCCTACTTGAGTTGTAAAACCAGAGGAAGGTCGATGTTCTCCATACCAGTAATATTTTCCCTTATAGAAAATAATACCACCACCATGGGCATTAATTACATTTCCATCCGTATCTTTCCAAACTTCACCGGAAACAATATCTTGGTTACCTATTGAATTGACCTGTCCCCACAAAGGTGTCTGAAACAAGATACATAGAAATAAAAAAGGCCCTATTGCTTTCAAATAGTTACTCATAAATCCTACATGTCACTATAATTAGTCTATATATCATTTTCAGGCACGAATCACGCAGATTTATTTAACTGTGTAGAGAACTTAATCCGTGCCTGAAAATATAAAGTTATTTTGCATGGGCATTTATCACTATTAAATACCTAAAGTATCCCCCAAAACTAGGAGTCGTAAACTTTAGCATATTAATATGCATCACCCCAGAAATGATTTGTACACTCTA
>NZ_JASLER010000036.1 GCF_030151085.1 Bacteroides sp.
GTACCCGGGTCGATGTTGATATACGGGTCAAACTTTTGAATGGTTACTTTGTAACCTCTTGCCTGTAACAATTTACCGATGGAAGATGAGATAATGCCCTTGCCTAACGAAGAGGCAACGCCACCGGTGACGAAAATATACTTTGTTTCTCCCACAACTATATTATTTTTTGATTTATTGTATTTATTACTAAAGTTGGTGCACACGTCGGTACACTTTGGACTTAAAAAGCGCAAAATTATAAAAAAAAGAGGAAGTACAGAAAGTTTCGGTGAAACAATTATTAAAAAATACAATTTCATGGAAGAAACACTCATTTGCATTTTCTGTGAGTTTTCTATGTTTTCTAAACATTTTAAACTAAATTTGCGCTCGAATCAGAGTTTTTGGGATTATGAAGAATAGACACATTTTATTAGGGGTATTTGCCATGATGTTTTCTTCGTCAATGATGGCACAAAACACAGCGGGCTCCGCGGAGAAGAATAGTAAACAGGAAACAGTGGTCCAAGCCGATACTCTATCGGGAGTTATAAAGGACTATATGGTTTTGAAACTGAAACCTGAAGGTTCCGGTTATAAGTTAGATACTGTTTCTATATTATATGAAAGGTATTTCGGGGTTCTGGATTATTTAAATAATCCTATTACGCCGGAGCGTTATATAGCAATCAATCCTGATTACTACCGGTTGTTTCTTCCATTCACCTATTATTATGCTCCTATAGATCGGGTTTCTAAAGTAGACTGGACTTTTAAGATGCCGATACAACCGGCGTTGCCGCAACAAGAGGCATTAGTAGTTGATACTATGAGTTTTATTTCTAAAGAGCGCGCAAATAAAATTGTAGATCAAACTTTATTGAATACTTATGTGAACCGTCCGGACTTTGTTGTTAGAACGGAAGAAGAGGTGATGAAAGGTAAAATATTTAAAGATAATATTGAAAAGGAAATCAAGTCTAAGCCATCTGTTGTGAAACTGTTTGCACAGGAGGACATGGTTGGAGTAAAAGAAGAAGCCGAAGTTATTATCCGGAAACCTAATTGGTGGGTGACAGGAGGAAATGGCTCTTTGCAAATCTCACAGAGTTATATTTCGGACAACTGGTATAAAGGTGGTGAAAGTAATAATGCTTTGATGGCAAATCTCCAATTATTTGCTAACTATAACGACCGAGAGAAGGTGCAATGGGAGAATTTGTTGGACGCTAAGATTGGTGTTAATTCAGCGCCTTCGGATGAATTTCATAATTATCTGGTAAATACTGACCAGTTCCGTTTATATAGTAAATTGGGTATTCAAGCTGCTACAAATTGGTATTATACCATTTCTACGGAATTCAAGACTCAGTTCTTTAAAGGATATAAGGCGAATAGTGAGGAGTTGGTTGCGGCATTCTTCGCTCCGGCTGATTGGGCATCCAGTATCGGTATGGATTACAAATTGAAGAAGAAAAAATTCAATTTGTCTGTGTTCATAGCTCCTTTGACTTATATGATGCGTTATGTAGGAAATAAAGAAGTGGATGAGGTGAAATTTGGTTTGGATAAAGGTAAGTCGGTGAAACATAATTTCGGTTCTCAGATACAACCTACGCTTTCATGGACAATTATACCTTCTATTATTTGGGATTCGAGACTGGACTATCAGACCAGTTATGAATGGACACGTATCGAGTGGGAGAATACAGTGAATTTTGTTCTGAACCGTTATCTTTCTACCAAAATCTATGTGCATGCACGTTATGACGATAGTGCCAAACCTACTACAGGTGACAGCTATTTCCAGGTAAAAGAATTATTAAGTTTTGGTATCAATTACAAATGGTAACCATATATAGAAGATAATGAATAAAAGAGAGCTCCGTTGAAAGACAACGGGGCTTTTTTTATGTTTTTAGGTAGAAAAAACACAGAAAAACCTCTAAAAAAAGGAAAAAGAATGTTCACGTGCACATAAAAAGCATTCGAAAGGTTTGCAGTTCGCAAATAATGAGTAAATTTGCCGCAATTTGTAATGCTCACTTTGCAAAATGGCGAATACTATAAGACATCAAGGTATTGTGGAAAACATAAACGGCTCTCACCTACAGGTGAGGATTATTCAGACTTCAGCATGCGCTTCGTGCAGTGTAAAGGGGCATTGTAGCTCTGCTGATACCAAAGAAAAACTTATAGATGTAACAGACCCTAATGCTTCTTCTTATCAACCGGGTGACCGTGTTTGGGTAATTGGAGAACTCTCAATGGGAGCAATGGCGGTACTGTTAGCTTTCATATTTCCCTTTCTCATTTTAGTTATTTCTCTTTTTATCTTTATGGCTATATGGAATGACGAGATAAGCTCATCGCTTTGCTCGCTGGCGCTTCTTATACCTTATTATTATATATTGTGGTTGAATAAGTCACGGTTAGGGAAGAAGTTCTCATTTTCAATACGTCCCATTGATTGAATAATACGTAAAAACAAATAATTAATAAACTACTAATTTTATGAATTTAATTCTGATTGCAGTGATTTCATTGGGAGCTATAGCGCTGGTATCTGCCGCTATACTTTATATTGCTTCCAAGAAATTCGCCGTGTATGAAGACCCTCGGATTGCGCTGGTGGCGGAGGTGCTGCCTCAAGCTAATTGCGGTGGATGTGGTTATCCCGGTTGTAGCGGATTTGCCGATGCATGTGTGAAAGCAAGTACGCTGGAAGGTAAATTTTGCCCAGTAGGCGGACAGGATGTTATGGCAAAAGTTGCCGGAATTCTGGGCATGGATGCAGCAGCCTCCGAACCTATGGTAGCAGTGGTAAGATGTAATGGAACTTGTGCTAACCGTCCTCGTGTCAACCAATATGATGGAGCGAAGAGTTGCGCCATTGCTGCTTCACTTTATGGGGGTGAAACAGGTTGTAGTTATGGATGTCTGGGCTGTGGCGACTGTGTAGGTGTATGTCAGTTCGACGCTATCCACATGAATCCTGAAACAGGGCTTCCTGAAGTGGATGAAGCTAAATGTACGGCTTGTGGTGCTTGTGCTAAGGCTTGTCCGAAGGCTATCATCGAAATCCGTCCACAGGGTAAGAAATCACGCCGTGTTTACGTGCAATGTGTAAATAAGGACAAGGGTGCTTTAGCACGTAAGTCTTGTGCAGTCGCTTGTATCGGTTGTGGTAAGTGTGTGAAGGTTTGTCCGTTCGAAGCTATCTCTTTGGAGAACAATTTGGCATACATTGATCCGAATATGTGCAAGTCTTGCCGTAAATGCGTGGAGGTTTGTCCGCAGAATACCATTATCGAACTCAATTTCCCTCCTCGTAAGCCGAAAGTAGAAGAAGGGACTCCGGTAGCAGAAGCTCCGAAGGCAGAGGCATAAATTAATAAGTAAATAAACGACTAAAATACAGAATTGTATGTTGAAGACATTTTCAATTGGTGGAGTTCATCCACACGAAAATAAACTTTCAGCACATCAGCCTATCATCAAGGCAGAGATTCCGCCAAAGGCAGTTATCTTGCTAGGGCAGCACATCGGTGCTCCTGCAAAGCCTATCGTAATCAAAGGTGATGTTGTGAAAGTGGGTACAAAGATTGCCGAACCCGGTGGCTTCGTATCAGCAGCTATCCATTCGTCTGTTAGTGGAAAGGTTGCCAAGGTAGATACGATTGTTGATGCCAGCGGTTACGCTAAACCTGCTATCTTTATTGATGTAGAAGGAGATGAATGGGAAGAAAACATTGATCGCAGCGAAACATTGGTTAAAGAATGTAACCTCACTTCCGAAGAAATAGTGAAGAAAATTGCCGATGCCGGTATTGTTGGTTTGGGTGGCGCTTGTTTTCCTACACAGGTTAAATTGTGTCCTCCTCCTGCATTCAAGGCAGAATGTGTGATTATCAATGCTGTAGAGTGTGAACCTTATCTGACTGCTGACCACCAGCTGATGCTGGAACATGCTGAAGAAATCATGGTAGGCGTATCTATCTTGATGAAAGCGGTAAAGGTAAATAAAGCATTTATCGGAATTGAAAACAATAAACCTGATGCCATTCAGTTGATGACAAAAGTAGCTTCCAGTTATGCAGGTATCGAGGTAGTGCCTTTGAAGGTACAATATCCGCAAGGTGGCGAAAAGCAGCTGATTGATGCAATTACTACCCGCCAGGTTGCTGCGGGTGCACTGCCTATTTCTACAGGAGCTGTTGTTCAGAATGTAGGTACGGCATTTGCTGTTTACGAAGCTGTTCAGAAGAACAAGCCTTTGTTTGAGCGTGTCATTACCGTAACAGGTAAGTCCTTATCAAAACCATCTAACTTCTTGGCACGTATCGGTACTCCGATGCAGCAGTTAATAGATGCTTGCGGTGGTATCCCCGAAGATACGGGTAAGATTATCGGCGGTGGTCCGATGATGGGTAAAGCCTTGGTGAATACGGAAGTACCGACAGCTAAGGGTAGCTCCGGTATTTTGATAATGAATGACAAAGAAGCCAAGCGTGGTGAAATACAACCTTGTATTCGTTGTGCTAAGTGTGTAGGCGCATGTCCGATGGGATTGGAGCCTTATTTGCTTGCTACGGTTTCGGCCCATGGAGATTTTGAAAGAGTAGAGAAAGAAGACATTATGTCGTGTATCGAATGCGGTTCATGCCAGTTCACTTGTCCTTCTAACCGTCCGATGCTGGATTATATCCGCTTGGGTAAAGGTAAGGTAGGAGCGTTGATCCGTGCACGTCAAGCTAAAAAATAACGAACTATGAATAAATTAATCGTTTCCCTTTCGCCCCACGTCCATGGCGGTGACAGCGTGAAGAAGAATATGTACGGTGTGCTTATTGCATTGATTCCGGCACTTCTCGTATCGCTTTACTTTTTCGGACTGGGTGCGCTGATTGTTACGGCTACTTCCGTAGCAGCCTGCTTGTTCTTTGAATGGGCTATCGGCAAATTCCTGATGAAGAAAGAAACCTCGACTATCTGTGATGGTTCTGCCATTATCACAGGTGTGTTGCTGGCATTCAATTTACCATCCAACCTTCCTATCTGGATTATTATACTAGGCGCTTTATTTGCGATTGGTGTAGGTAAAATGTCTTTTGGAGGTTTGGGTTGTAATCCTTTTAACCCTGCATTGGCAGGACGTGTATTCTTGTTGCTTTCTTTCCCCGTACAGATGACGACTTGGCCTGTAGTTGGCCAGTTGACTGCTTATACGGATGCTACTACGGCAGCTACGCCGTTGGCTATCATGAAAGGGGTTATCAATGGTGCCCCGGGTATGTCGTTGAATGATCTTCCGGGAGCTTTCGATCTGTTGATTGGTAATAATGGAGGATGCCTTGGCGAAGTCAGTGCACTGGCTTTGTTACTGGGACTGGCTTATATGTTGTGGAAGAAGATCATAACCTGGCATATTCCTGTATCTATCTTGGCTACTGTGTTTGTATTCTCAGGTATCATGTATTTGGTTAATCCCCAACTTTATGTATCTCCGGTGATACAGTTGCTTTCCGGTGGTTTAATGCTGGGTACCATTTTTATGGCTACCGATTATGTGACGTCTCCTATGAGTCACAAAGGTATGCTGATTTATGGTGTATGTATCGGCTTGCTGACAGTTGTTATCCGTTTGTTCGGTGCATATCCTGAAGGTATGTCATTCGCAATTTTGATAATGAATGCGTTCACTCCGTTGATTAACACGTATGTTAAACCTAAACGCTTTGGGGAGGTAGCGAAGAAGAAATGAAAAAGTTAGAATCATCCTTGAAGAATATGTTGCTGGTACTTACCGGAGTTACAGCTATCTCCGTAGCATTACTGGCTTATGTCAATGAATTGACGAAGGAACCTATCGCGCAGGCAAATGCCAAGACATTGAGTGATGCGGTTAGTGCCGTTGTTCCGGGTTTCGATAACGATCCTATCGCTGAGAAGAAAATTCAAGAAGTGAATGGTGTAGAATACTCTGTATATCCTGCTACTAAAGATGGTAAATATATCGGTGCAGCAGTAGAAGCTACTTCCATGGGCTTTGGTGGTGAACTGAAAGTTTTGGTAGGTTTCGATGCCGATGGAAAAATCATTGACTACTCATTATTGTCACATGTAGAAACTCCGGGCTTGGGGTCCAAGGCTGCCGATTGGTTTAAGAAAGGCAATAAAGGAGATATCACCGGTATGAATCCGGGCGAAGCTGCACTGGCCGTTAGCAAAGACGGCGGAAAAGTAGATGCCATTACGGCTTCTACCATTACTTCACGTGCTTTCTTGAATGCTGTGAATACCGCTTATGCCGCTTACGCCGGCCAGAATACTGCTGATGGCACAACTGGTGCCACTCAAAAGAATGTTGAACAACCTGCTGATTCTACAGTTGTACAAGCCGTAGATACACTTGGCGCTAAATAAAGAAAGGAGTAGAAGATATGAATAATTTTAAAGTTATGATGAACGGGATTATTAAAGAGAATCCTACGTTTGTACTCCTGCTTGGTATGTGTCCTACGTTGGGTACTACTTCATCTGCTATTAATGGTATGGGAATGGGGTTGGCTACGATGTTTGTGTTGGTTTGCTCCAATGTGGTGATTTCTGCTATTAAGAATCTGATCCCCGATATGGTGCGTATTCCTTCATTTATTGTGGTAATCGCATCGTTCGTGACATTGTTGCAAATGATTATGCAAGCTTACGTGCCTGCACTGTATGCTACTTTGGGCTTGTTTATCCCGCTGATTGTTGTAAACTGTATCGTACTGGGACGTGCCGAAGCTTTTGCTGCGAAAAACAACCCGGTATCTTCTTTCTTTGACGGTCTGGGTATGGGACTTGGTTTTACCCTTGCATTGACTTTGCTGGGTGCTGTTCGTGAGTTCTTGGGAACCGGCAAGATATTTAACCTTACTATTCTTCCCGAAGAATTCGGTATGTTGGTGTTTGTCCTTGCGCCGGGTGCATTTATTGCATTAGGTTACCTCATTGCTTTAATCAACAGCTTTAAGAAAGCGTAATTCATAATTTGTAATTGATATTATGGAATATATATTAATATTTATCTCGGCAATCTTTGTAAACAACATCGTATTGTCGCAATTCTTGGGAATCTGCCCGTTTTTAGGTGTTTCCAAGAAAGTGGAGACAGCGTTAGGTATGTCGGCTGCGGTGGCGTTTGTATTGACTATTGCTACGATTGTAACATTCCTGATTCAGAAATATGTGCTCGATGCTTTCAATTTGGATTATTTGCAGACCATCACCTTTATCTTGGTGATTGCGGCGCTGGTTCAGATGGTAGAGATTATCTTGAAGAAAGTTTCTCCTTCGTTGTATCAGGCTTTGGGTGTGTTCCTGCCATTGATTACTACTAACTGTTGTATTCTTGGTGTGGCAATCCTTGTTATACAAAAAGACTATGATTTGCTAACTGGAGTAGTTTATGCATTCTCTACTGCTATTGGTTTTGGACTGGCATTGACATTATTTGCCGGTTTGCGTGAGCAGATGAGCCTCGTAAATATACCGAAGGGTATGCAAGGTACTCCCATTGCGTTGATTACTGCCGGTTTGTTGGCAATGGCGTTCATGGGCTTCTCAGGAGTTGTGAAGATCTAAAATAAGGAAGTAGTAATTGCATCTACACTTTTTTAATAATTGAAGCGCGGATTTTGTTGAAAGCACGGATATATCTATGTTTCGTGTGATTGGCAAAATCCGCGCTTTATTTTTTTCTTTTTATATACCTATAGTTAGGTTAATTTTTACATGTTTTTTATGTATTTCTTAATTTATTTCCTTACATTTGCAGCGTATTGATAACCTATAAAGCTAAATTATCTATTTATATGAAGGAAAAGATTTTAGTTACAGGAGGAACCGGTTATATTGGTTCACATACTGTTGTGGAACTTCAAAACGCAGGTTATGAAGTTGTTATTATTGATAATTTGTCAAATTCCAGCGCAGATGTTGTTGACAATATTGAGAAAGTATCCGGTATTCGTCCGTCATTCGAAAAATTAGACTGTTTGGATTATGCAGGTCTTGACGCTGTATTCACTAAATATAAAGGCATTAAGGCAATTATTCACTTTGCGGCTAGTAAAGCTGTAGGTGAGTCTGTACAGAAACCGTTGCTTTATTATCGTAACAATTTGGTTTCATTGATTAACTTACTTGAATTAATGCCGAAGCATGGAGTAGAGGGCATTGTGTTCTCGTCTTCTTGTACCGTTTACGGTCAACCGGACGAACTTCCGGTAACAGAGAAAGCTCCTATAAAGAAGGCTGAATCTCCATACGGTAATACGAAGCAGATTAATGAAGAAATTGTTCGTGATACAGTTACTTCCGGTGCTCCGATTAATGCTATATTGCTGCGTTATTTCAATCCGATTGGTGCGCATCCCACAGCGTTGCTGGGTGAACTGCCCAATGGCGTACCGCAGAACTTGATACCTTATCTTACTCAGACTGCTATTGGTATTCGTGAGAAGTTGAGTGTATTTGGTGATGATTATGATACTCCTGACGGATCTTGTATCCGTGACTTTATAAATGTAGTTGATTTGGCTAAAGCACACGTTGTAGCGATCAACCGTATTTTAGAGAAGAAACAGAAAGAACAAGTAGAAGTTTTCAATATTGGTACAGGTCGTGGACTTACCGTATTGGAATTGATTAATGCTTTTGAAAAAGCTACCGGTGTAAAACTGAACTATCAAATCGTAGGACGTCGTGTCGGCGATATTGAGAAGGTTTGGGCTAACCCTGATTTGGCAAACAATGAATTGGGTTGGAAAGCAGAGGCAAGTATTGAAGATACTTTACTTTCTGCGTGGAACTGGCAGTTGAAGCTTCGTGAGAGAGGCATTCAATAAATAATGAATTTGTGTTTTTTAACAGATAAGAAATAAACAAATGCCTCCCCGCATTTGTTTATATACTGCAAATCAGCCTGACGCTGTTTATGTATATGTGAATATCCGTAACTAGTACTTATGCCTCCCCGGCATAGACAGGTAAGATTGCATAGTAGTTTTGTCGTGTTTTATTTTGTGTTTGTGTTGTGAATAAGCCTTGTCGAGAGACAAGGCTTATTTTTTTATCCATTAACGAAATAAAACGAGAGTCCTAGTATGTCTGTTAAAGAAAAGCAGGAGGTGCTCGATATATCAAGGAAGGGTTACGTGAACTCATACTTATGAAACAAGGAAAGCTTAAAAGCCGTCCTATAGAAGAGTTGTTTGATGAAGTATAGTGTAAATACTTTGCCAAGCTTTGATAAGAAATTCAAGAGGTTGGCAAAAAAATATAAATCACTGAAAAGTGACTATCTCTTTTTATTTTTCTTCAATAAATTCTTCATAAAGAGCTACCGGACCATAATGCCACAGTTTAGTTTCCTCCTGTTCCAGCTTTTTATAAGTATTAGATTTATAGAAAATGCGGAGTGCATCTAACAATGTTCCACCTTTTTCCGCCGCATAGATTTTGGCAAACAGACTGACTTTCGTAGGTAGAAGCAAATATAGGTTTTGATTGGTTATTTCTCTGTTCATAATATAATCTCCTTTGCTTCAATATATTTCAAATGCTTTAGTGATTTAATGGTATGAAATAGCATTTGGTCTGTTAATTTGTAAGTTTTCAATTCCTTGATAAGTCCTTCCTTATCCAAGAATCCGCCTTCATACAAAGCAAAAGCAGCATAAACTCTATCATTTGCTACCGGACCATATACTATGTCATGATTATGTTCAAAGTCTTTTGATGTACGATTGAACATTACGAAGTCAACCCATTTTTCAGTCAGTTCATCAAACCATAAAATATCCATATCTGATGTTTTACTATCATCTATTTCATATATATTTACGTAGCCAATATTCATTGGAGATGTCATACGTCTTCTTACCCATTGTTCTGCTTGTTCATAAGAAGTTGTAGTGTAAAAACCATTACCATAATCAAGAGTTCTGGTTGGTTTTATAATTTTAGGAGTTCTAACAATTTCCAAACTGCCATGATACAATCTCATTTTTTATCCTCCTGTTTTTTCTGCTGTATAAAGTCGTCAATCTCTTCTAATAACCATTGTTTGCTCTGCGTATGCAATACTTCAAAGTTGGTAGATAAATATTCTGCAACTCCGTATTTGTCGAATAAATCCATAACTTCACTACCGGTAGCAGAGATATGTACTTTATATTGTTCAATACAAAATGAAACAAAATATGCAATATCAAGTTCTTTATTCTTCATACCATTCATCCTTTCTGCTGTTCTTCAATACATATTCTTTGAAGTACTGTCTTACAAAGATAAAAAGTTTCTTCTAATACGACACATTATGTAGAACGAATTTATAATTCTTTTCTTTCTGTGAGGTTACTTTGCTAATTTAGATATTTATCTATCTCCATTGCCGTAGCATCCTTTAGCAGCACTATTTTATCTTTATCGAGAAGATAGAGCGTAGGGATGGCTTTCAGATCATAGAGATTATTTTTGCTGATAGTTTGTTGGGCATCATACCCATTTGTCCAATCTGCGGGGAAATCGGAAATATGTTTTCTCCATTCATCTAGTTCCTCGTCGGGATAGAGGGAAAGGATTTGTAGTTGCTTCTGGGAGATAGCACGATTGATGGCAGGTGCGTTCTTTAATGCTTCAATGGTTTCAGAGCAAGCATGGCAACCGGGGTTGTTGATGAAGAGCAGGGTATAAGGAACATTAAGCGCATACAGAGTGCTTTTTTTGCCTGATGCAAGAGTGTAAGTAAAGTCGATGGCTTTGGTACCTACACGATTCTTTTGTGCTAACTCACGGCGACCTTGTGGACGTATCTTTTCTGTTTCATCCAGAATAGGAGAGGCGATGAGGGCATCCAATACGGAGATATATAGTTCCTCGTTGCGCATAGGGGAATTAGGATCATACAAATATTTGTCTGCTAATTCTGCAAGGTAGAGATAACTTGTTTTTGCTTTCTCAGCTTGCGTGAATACATCTTTGATAGCTACATCGGCAGTTTTGGCAGGTACAATCTTTAAAATGTCTATGTAATCTACCCAGGCTTGTTCTGTGATTTCCGGATGATGCACATAGTTGGTATCTGCAAAGTTTATATTTTCCCAATAATGCCGAACCAGAAAGTCGGCACGCAATTCAGGAGTATTGAGCATAGGAGGGATTGCAGGCAGGGTAAATACAGTAATAGTATCTGTTGGAACATCTGCTTTTGAAACACTATTTGCCTTACTGTTGCCGCATGCGGTACAAAGACATAGAGGCAATAAAAGAGAGAATAATTTATTATTCATATTCAATTTACTTTAGTCTATAATAGATCTTTTTTTCCTGTAGTGATACAAAGGTACATTTTCTTATTTAACACATCAAATAAGGAAATAGATTTCTTTCTCATTATAAAAAAAGAACCTCTTGCCCACGCTTGGGCAAGAGGTTCGCAAACAAACAAAAAATACATCGGACGGGGATTCACATCTACATCCAATGTTGGCAACCCGCAGGTTGTATAAGGAGAGTAACTATGAGAACAGTCGGATAATATATCCAACTGAACAGATGAGCGGACTTATATTTTAATTTATTGGTAAAAATCACTCAGAGATGCTTCTTGTACACATCGTACAGGATATCCATTCATACGTTCGCCTGCTGCAACAGTATTTAATGTTGTAGGATTATTCCATATTACTGCACTATACTGTTCGTTGCTATTACGAAGAGATGTACTCCAATTGACAATCCAAAAACCGGTATTGGTTACTAAACCAGTTGAGCCGAGACGAAATCCTGATGCAGGATAAAATGCTGTTTCTCCTGATGTCCCGTTTATATAATATTCACGTCCAAAAACAGTTCCTTGTAAATACCATTTAGGCTCAACATCTGTATAGCTCTTTTTCTCTTTGCAATTATATTCTTCAAGAGTCTGTACCGTGTAGTGATTTATCGCAAAGTTGCTCCATACGTCAATTGGCGGCAAACACCACCCTGCTGGACAAGGATCGTAAATTGTTTTTTTTGTATCATAAGAATTGATGTATTTTTCATCTGATTCATTTCTGATATTATTTCCCCACAACTTATTAGATGCTCTCCAACCATTTGTAGATGTATAACTGCCGTATATCCAACTACAGGAAGAATTAGTATTATTATAATCATTTGAAACATCACATATAAAGGTTATAGGATGTTTAATGCCATAATCCAAGAAACCGGATATTATGTTCGTTCCATCACCTATTGATTTTGATGTTACTAAATGAACTGCATCCATTATATCAATAACTGTTCCTTTGCTATCATATATAGGGGCTATTGCTGCTGCTGTAGTAGAGCTTAATGCAGCTCTTACTGCTGAATTAGGAAATGGATCTTTGCGTCCCCATTGATAACATAATCCATAGGTTTTAACGACCTCATCCGTTTGAGAGGCTTTGTTACTATATGCACCTAAATTTCGATCCATCATAACCATATAACGCTCTTTTATATTATTATAGTCAGTTAAAGATTTAGGGCTGGTTTTATAGGTTTGCGTATAGTTACTATTCAATTCATTTAAATCAAAATTGGTTTTCCATATATGCCAACTCCAAAGTATGTTATCACTATCATCCTTTACGGCGATTATGGCATTACCTTCCTTATCATTGCCGGTTTTGAACAATATGTATCCATCTTTGCTAAGAATGATGTACTGTATCACATTACGGTGTCCTCCCGTTTCCCATACCAATTCGGCTTTTTTCGGAATGATTGGATCATTGGTGTCAAGCGCAACTCCTGTAGGTGATATTGCTGCTATTGTGGCAGCGCCATTTCCTCTTATTGTTGCTTTAAATCTGTACCATGTATCACTCTCTTTTGCCAAATAACAGTTAGCGGTTCCCAATATACTTAAATCTGTAATCCTGGCTGTTTCTATACTTACTCTAGAGTCAGTTTTTCCTGCTTCTAATATGATGTTATATACATAATTGCTATTCCTTTTTATATTAAAGTCTGTAGTGTTATTTTCTCCCAGATAAACTTTCCAGTTTAGGGATATACCTTCCAAATTACCACTGATTATAACATAGGTTGCATTAGTAGGTGCTCTGCTTGCATTTTTGTCTTTTTGTTGAGTTATACCACTTACAATTCCCCGACGGTTTTCAAACATGTAAAATACAATTCCAGTAGTCGTGACATTACCAGTGTTTTCGGTGTCGCTTTCAAGCCAAGTTGAATTTGTGGCGTCTGTGTTGCTTGATAGGTAATATGATTTTGAAGGTAAACTATAAATCTTGTAACCAGTTATAGATATTCCACTTCCGGATTTTGCTTTTAAGTTCAATGTGATTTTGGCTACCATTCGGTTTACGGTAATTCTTTCCGATAAAGTTTGTATTCCAGCTTCTATTTTCACTTTATCAATGCTTCCTGTCATTAGCAAGTGGGCTCCTTTAGTCAGTTCGTCCCATGCAGTAATGGAGCTAGTCATATCTTTCAGCGCTGTTTCAGAATGGATATCATAACTATTGAAAAGATCTGGTTTGCCAGTATTGGCAATGGCATAGATTGTGCAGTTTCCGGCGCTATGAGTTTTTATCGTGATGGTGCTGCTTTCGGCATATTGTTGTCCTATCAATTCTCCTTTGCTATCATAAATCAAGATGTGCAAGTCGTGGATGGCATCTTCGCTGACTGCTCTTGTGGTAAGGTCCACCTGTTCTTCGCCTCTAACCTTCAAGTGTAGTATGGCAGGACGGCTTTCTATTTTTTCATTTTCTAGATTATCCGGTTGACAAGACGTGTATAAAACAATCATTGCTAACATAATGAATGCTGCAAATAGTATAGAGAACACCTTCTTACAAAATAGTACAGGTTCCTCCGTATCGGGATATATCTTATATTCAAAAAACTTTATCATTACTTACAAGTCAATCAATTCTTATTGCTAATAACTTACATTTCTGTGTCTTGCCATACTTCACCCCATGGCACTACTGTAATTGAAGTTTGGACTTTGGCATAGCGAAAATCTATGTCTATATTCGTCTGTTTTCCCACTGTTACCCGCAGAGGCTTGAAATTGTTATCTTCCGTTATGGTATAAATCCTTTCCTGTTCGCGGTAGATATCTATTTCAATCATGCCTCCTTCCTGCATGGTAAAGATATGAAAGGGTGGTGCATATACATCCCCTGTGTTATCCGTAGTGGAAGCGGGCTTGTAACCCACATCCTCACCTACCGTTCTGCCCATGAAATCCATTTCCGTACCCGTGCCCCGCACGATAAAATGATAGGGCACTCCATTATATGGATACCGTTCCGCCAGATAGCGTGTGCGGATGCTGACACCTGCTACCATGCGTTCCATTACCAATGTAACACTTTCTTCCGGCATGCTCCGGGTTTGTATCCTGCTCAGTTCCTTGCGGCTGTAGAACAGGTCGGTTATGGGGATATGTGTTCCTTCGGCATGTCTTCGCAGTTGTATTTTGGCTTCCTCTATGGGCGTTCCCTTTGCCAGTTCTGTAGTAACAAGTGTGTCCTCTTTCAGATTTCCCCATGCCACCAGGGTGAGCTTTGCGTTTTTCTCCTCTCCGAAAATGAAATCTGAAGAAATGCCTGCGGGCACCATCCTTACGAATCCGTTCTCATTGAAAAGATACACATCGGACTTTTGCAACACTCCGCTTTCGGTAAGGTCGTTTCCTTCCACATCCACCGCACGCACGTTCAGTGCATACTGCACACAGTTCTCCGTATCCTCACGCACGCACGAGGTGCAGAGGAGAGCGGAGAGAATGTATGCGGGTATAGCGAATGCCTTGAATATGTACATGGTTACACCTGATTAGGATTATACTATTATTCTGGGGATGTATTAATTGAAGGTCACATCCTGACTGATGTCCAAAGCCCATCCTGCCACAGATACAGTGAGGTTCAGTACGGCGGGATTGATGTCATCATCGGGATCGTCCACACCTATCCCTTTTATAGTTGCTGTAATTGTATAAGTAGAATTACGGCTGATCGTCCCATCTCCTTTACCACCGGTTGCACTGCCTACCGTGGTTCCGCCATCTTTGATGATGGTTCCCGCTTGTATTTTGTTCACTACTACAGGATAGTATACGTTCTTCGCAGTTGCAGCTGTACCTGCTCCGTCCGCATCAAAACTTCCGTAAATCACCAGCTTAGTAGGAGTGGTTGCATTGTGTGCAAAAGTGTAGAACCAATAAGGCGTGGTATGGGCGGCAGTAGTGATTGCCTGATTCAGGGCGGTTTGCAATCCCGGATTCGTTGCGTCCACCTTTCCGCTCAGAGGTTCTGATACTACTGGCGTAGTACCCGGGTCTACGTTTGACTTGGTGTTGGCGTTGTGCAGGAAAATTTTCTTTGCGGTGAAAGTGGCTTTCGCGTACTGTCCGCTGGCTTCAAAAGCTGTTTTGATACTGTTTATCGCCACGCGTGCCACAAGCCGGCTTACTTCGGCTGTAAGATTGGAGGTTGCTCCTGCTGTCAGGGTGAAAGTGGTGCTTGTATTCAATTTAATATCTCCCGACATCGGCAGAGCTGTGGCGGTTTGTGTCAGGTCTATGATTTTGGCAATAAAGGCGTCTTTGGTGGTCACTCCCGCAAAATGATTAGCCGGTGCATTGGCAACCACGATACCCGTACAATCCGTTCCCGGATTGCAGTTCACACTTATACCTGAAGTGGAGGTGAACTCTTGAATGATATTCACGCTTTTATCCTTGTTGAAGATGGCTACGGCTACACGTCCTATT
>NZ_JASLER010000048.1 GCF_030151085.1 Bacteroides sp.
CACGCAGGTGGTTTCAATCTCCGTTTCTTCAAAGAAAGGACGCAGGTAGTTTTTCAGGCTCTCGGCACGTTGGGTAGCCAACTTTTCGTTTTGCTCAAAGCTGCCTTCGGGGGAGCTGTAACCGGTGATTTCGATGCTACATATACTTATCAATGGATCGTTAAGGGTTCGTGTGATATAGCTGTGCAGACTATTGATTTCATTGATATTGTTCGAAAAATCGTAGAGGACGAAAGATTTGTTTAAGGGGTAATTTAGATGTCTTTCTATATTGTCTGCATGCTGTGCAAATAAGGAATTGGCGAAAAATAGAATTCCGCATACGAAATAAAAGCCGCTATGACATAGCAGTTTGCAGTATTGGCTCATGGTATCTTTTTGTTTGTTTGCTATTTGTTTGCAAAGATAGCCTGATGTTATGAGCCTTATTGGAGAGTGGTGTTGAATTTATTTCAACGAGAGTGTAGAAAATTTATTACGGATGGGGATGAATGACTCGATTCATCCCCATTTATCCATCATTATTTATCGTCTTGGTTTGATATCCAGTTTTACAGGATGGATCATATTTTCAGGGCTAAGAACGGTATCCAGTTCCTCTTTGGTTAAAATTCCGTGATCCAGTACCAACTGATATACGCTTTTGCCTGTTTCCAATGCTTCTTTGGCAATCTTTGTGGAGTTTTTGTATCCAATAACTGGATTTAGGGCTGTAACCACGCCTATGCTATGGTGTACTTCTTCAATGCAATGATCGGCATTCGCTGTAATACCGTCTACACAACGCATACGCAACGTGTCAAAGCCATTTATCAGTAAGTCGATAGATTCAAAACAGCATTGAGCCATGACGGGCTCCATAGCATTCAGTTCCATTTGAGCTGCATCGCCGGCCATCGTTACACAGACATCGTTACCCATCACCTTATAAGCTATCTGGTTCATGACTTCCGGAATTACGGGATTCACTTTACCCGGCATAATGGAAGAACCGGGCTGCATGGCGGGCAGGTTAAATTCACCCAAGCCACAGCGGGGACCGCTTGCTAGCAAACGTAAGTCATTACATATTTTGTTGATTTTCACGCAAAGCCTTTTCATAGCTGATGAATATCCTACCATGCAAGATGTATCTGAAGTAGCTCCTACTAGGTCGTCCGCCAATTTTATATCCCATCCTGTGATTTTACGCATGGAAGCGATACACTTCTCTGCATAACCGGGTTCGGCACAGATACCGGTACCGATAGCTGTAGCTCCCATGTTGACGGTCAAAAAATCTTCAGCCGCCTCATTCAAATGCTTGATCTCGTCTTCCAGAATACTTGCAAAACCGTTGAATGTTTGTCCCAATGTCATAGGAACAGCATCTTCAAGTTGTGTACGTCCCATTTTAATAATGTGCGCAAACTCATGACCTTTATTGCGGAAAGAGGCAATCAGCTTTTCTAAATGAGGGATTAGTTCCAAATGTTTGAAGTATAAACCTACATGGATTGCGGTTGGATAAGCGTCATTAGTTGACTGCGAACAGTTTACGTGATCATTTGGAGAGCAATATTGATATTCGCCACGATGGTGTCCCATCAATTCAAGGGCACGATTGGCAATTACTTCATTGGCATTCATATTGGTAGAAGTTCCGGCACCTCCTTGAATCATATCAATAGGAAAATGTTCAGCATGCTTTCCGTCCAAAATTTCTTGGCAGGCCTGCGTGATGGCTTTATATTGTTCATCAGTTAGTAATTTCAGTTCACGGTTAGCATGTGCTGCCGCCATCTTAGTGATGGCAAGACCTTTCAAAAACATAGAATATTCCCCCAAGTGGAATTTACTGATGGGGAAGTTCTCAATACCTCTGAGAGTTTGAACTCCATACAAAGCTTCTTCGGGAATTTCACGTGCACCGAGCAAATCACTCTCAGTGCGTGTTTTACTAGTCAATTCTGTTTCCATAACGTTTTCTTAATAAGTTCTTATATTAATGTTAGATTAAAGTTCACTATTATCGTTACTCCGCTAATCGGGGGACAATGCATGTTTTCCTTTTACATTCATATGTCATTTACAAAGGTAGATATATAAAATGACATTTTGAAATTTAAAATGGCAAATAGTTGCATTGCAAACAATGAATTTACTTGTTATGTATTGAGTTTCTGTGTTTATTTGTGTTAATATGATAATTCATGTGGCTGGATATCATATTCTACAATGAAGATATCTAATAGATTTTGAAAAATAGGGGAGTGGTCCTTATTAATAGGATTGGGATTTTAATTTGATTTGCGTATCGATGAAATATAAATCTCCATCTATACCATATAAGACATTATTGGGGACAACATCAAACACTTCACATTCTTGGTTATGAAATTCATCTATGTAATCCATTTCAAAACCAAGTGCCTCCATGTATTCCGCAATTTCATCTTCAGTAGCTTCACGCTCTGCTTGTATATGAGGCTGAATTAGAACCGCACAAAATTCCTGTTGACTATTATAGGCAAAACCTATCATTTGATAAGGGACATTGCTAAAGAACTTGTTATGTGCAGAGATACGAATAAAGAAATTCTCTAAATTATCTCCTGCATATTCAAAGTTGTTCAGTTTAAGAACTATGTCTGCATCACTTGTATAAACTTCATTTTCTCCCCCTTTGCTAAGAAATTCAACATTTAGAGCTTGAACAGTAATCCACAAGTTATTTGAGTTAGCAAATGATATTAGCTCTTCGATTTGCCCTCTCTTATAGCTTTCTGTTGGTTCAAGCGTTCTTGCTGTTTCTTTTTTTCTTCTAATGATGCAGGCTGCTTGCTCCAAGATGCTATTGACTGGCGAGTTCGCTCTATCCATTGCTTGTGAAATTCATTAATGTATTCCATAATTTGCTATAATTATGATTTTGTGCAAATGTAGCTATTCTTTTTTACTTAACAACATTATTGAACGTATGGTTGCTAAGTCTTATTTCTTTTATTTGTTATGGCTTTAAAATTCTTAAACTTTCATCAAACGGATTATAAAAGGAATATATAGTATAGTAAGCAAAAGAACATTTGCAAAATATGTTGATGAATATGTTTTTAGATTTACTGTTCGGAACTTTACGGATTGTCAAAGATTTAATTTACTTTTGTGAAACAGTACTTATATTATAGAGAAAACGAAATTTAATACAATATGAACTACGATATATTTATAAGTTTCAAGAATCTTGATGCTGATGGAAAAAAGAGCAGGGATTGTGAAATTGCAGAGGAGTTGTATCGTTTTTTGCAAAGCAAAGGGCTATCTGTATTTTTTAGTAATTATAGCCTCGAGAGGTTGGGGTCTTCTGCCTATCTCAAGGCGATTGATAATGCTTTGGATTCGGCTAAAATTATGGTTGTGGTTGGTACAAGTAAGGCTAACATTGAATCGCAATGGGTTGAATCGGAATGGAGTGGATTTATTAATGATATAAGAAGCGGTATTAAGAAGAATGCACAAATATACTCTGTAATTGAAGGCATGTCAACGGTAGAGTTGCAAAGATCACTTCGTCAATATCAGTCGTTTACCTATTCAAAAGGCAATTTCGATAGATTATATAATTTTATCACCAATGCTTTAGGTGGTAATACTTCATCTCAACAAAACTCGTCAACTGAGAATGATATAATACCACCTGTTCAAAGTTGCGTCGAACCTGAGCCTCTTCCAAATATAGAAACTTCCGTATCTGAAAATTCTTCTAAACCTAATGTAACTATTGGGATAATAGGTTCTGATAATCATGGTAAAACAACATTAACGGCTGCAATAATCACTGTATTAGAAAAATATGTTGTTTCAAAACAGCAGAGAGAAACTGCAAACAATGGGGGATGCGTGCAATACCAAACTAATAAGAGGTTTTATTCTAGTGTATTGTATAGACCTCATGAAGACTTTGTGAAATATATGGTTGTTGGATACCATAAATTTAATGGAGCTATAGTAGTTGTTGATGTAATGGAAGGCGTAACTTCTCAAGTTAGGGAGCAAATCTTACTTGCACGTCAATCAAACGTACCAAGGTTTGTTGTGTTTCTAAATAAGATAGATCTGTTGGAAGACACGGAATCAATTGACCTTACCGAAATAGAGATTCGCAAATTATTGAGTTATTATGGGTATGATGGTGATAATACGCCTGTTATCTGTGGCTCGGCTTTAGGAGCTCTTAATGGTATGTCTCAATGGGAAGGAAAGATACTAGAACTTATGGATACTGTAGATGAATATATTCCAAGTCCCATTAAAGATATGAACAAGCCATTTTTAATGCCAGTTGAAGATGTTTTTTCAATTACAGGACGCGGAGTTGTTCTGACTGGAAAAATAGAGAATGGTATTGTTCGCGTGCAAGATACTCTTGAGATAGTTGGACTTAGTGATACAACTAAAACTGTAACTTGTATAGGTATTGAGATGTTCCGTAAACTTGTTGATCAAGGTGAAGCGGGGGATAATGTTGGCCTTTTAATAAGAGGTACTACAAAAGAAGATGTCAAGCGGGGGATGGTTATTGCTAAACAGGGATGTATTAAAGCATATAAAAAATTTGAAGCAGAGGTTTATTTTCTTTCGAAAGATGAAGGTGGGCGTAGTACAGCAATTTATAATAATTATTGCCCTCAGTTTTATCTCAGAACGCTTGATGTATTAGGGAAAATTATTCTACCTAAAGGCATAAATCAAGTAAGTCCGGGAGACAATGTATCAGTAGCTGTAGAACTTACTTCTTTTGCTGTAATTAATGTAGGTCTTCGTTTTGCTATTAGAGACAAAAATAAGACCATTGGAGCAGGACTGATTACGAGAGTATTTTAATTAATTTGTAGAAGAATATGTTTTACCCTCATAAATCTATCATGTAATAACTTTGAATGATAAGTGAAACTAGATATTTGAAACCGTCACCTATTTCAAATTACTGCAAATAAAAAACTCCTGCAATCACAAAGATTACAGGAGTTTATCTATATGAAGTAACTTAAATTACTTGCTCAAAGCCTGAGATACGTCTACAGCACAAGCTACAGTACAACCTACCATAGGATTGTTACCAATACCCAGAAATCCCATCATTTCTACGTGAGCAGGAACTGATGAAGAACCGGCGAACTGAGCGTCTGAGTGCATACGACCCATAGTGTCTGTCATGCCGTAAGAAGCAGGACCGGCTGCCATATTATCCGGGTGAAGAGTACGACCTGTACCACCACCGGAAGCTACTGAGAAATAAGGCTTACCTGCAAGAACACGTTCTTTCTTGTAAGTACCGGCTACCGGGTGTTGGAAACGAGTAGGATTAGTAGAGTTACCTGTGATAGATACATCTACACCTTCTTTCCACATGATAGCTACACCTTCGCGAACATCGTCAGCACCGTAGCATTTTACTTTAGCACGGTTACCATCAGAATAAGCTATTTCACGAACTACTTTCAGTTCACCTGTGTAGTAGTCAAATTGAGTTTGAACGTAAGTAAAGCCGTTGATACGAGAGATGATCTGAGCGGCGTCTTTTCCAAGACCGTTCAAGATACAACGCAAAGGTTCTTTACGTACTTTGTCAGCTTTAGCAGCGATTTTGATAGCACCTTCGGCAGCAGCGAATGATTCGTGACCAGCCAAGAATGCGAAACATTTAGTTTCTTCGCGCAGCAACATAGCAGCCAGGTTTCCATGACCGATACCAACCTTACGGTCGTCGGCTACTGAACCCGGAATACAGAATGCTTGCAAACCGATACCAATAGCTTCAGCAGCTTCAGCAGCATTTGTGCAGCCTTTCTTGATAGCGATAGCACAACCTACCACGTAAGCCCATTTTGCATTTTCAAAGCAGATAGGCTGAGTTTCTTCACATGTTTTATAAGGATCGACTCCAGCAGCTTCGCAGATAGCGTTTGCTTCTTCGATGTCTTTGATGCCGTTTGCGTTCAAAGCTTCGATGATACCTTTGATACGACGGTCTTGACTTTCAAATTTTACTTCTCTAATCATAGTTTTCTTTCCTCCTTATAAAATTATTCGTGACGTGGATCAATATGTTTAACTGCTCCCTGTTCTGCTGTTACGCGTCCGTAAGTACCGGTTACTTTCTTCAAAGCTTCGTTAGCGTCAGTACCTTTCTTGATTTCGTCCATGAACTTACCCATGTGAACGAATTCGTATCCGCAGATTTCGTCGTTTTTGTCAAGATAGATGTTCTTGATGTAACCTTCAGCCATTTCGAGGTAACGAGGACCCTTAGCCAAAGTACCATACAAAGTACCTACCTGGCTACGCAAACCTTTACCAAGATCTTCCAAACCGGCACCGATAATCAAACCGCCTTCTGAGAAAGCCGATTGAGTACGTCCGTAAACGATTTGCAGGAAGAGTTCACGCATTGCTGTATTGATAGCGTCGCAAACGAGGTCGGTATTCAATGCTTCGAGTACAGTTTTGCCGGGTAAGATTTCAGCTGCCATAGCTGCTGAGTGGGTCATACCAGAACAACCGATAGTTTCAACCAGTGCTTCCTGGATGATACCTTCTTTAACGTTCAAAGTCAGTTTACAAGCACCCTGTTGAGGAGCGCACCAACCTACACCATGTGTCAAACCAGAAATATCAACAATTTCTTTAGATTTTACCCATTTGCCTTCTTCGGGTATGGGAGCCGGTCCGTGGTTAGGACCCTTCTTTACAACACACATGTGTTCCACTTCGTGTGAATAAGTCATAATTAGCTCTTTTTTTAAGTGATATAATTAAAAAACGTAGTTTCTCTGTTTAAATCGGATGCAAAGGTACTCCTTTTCTTGGTTTCTGACAACCGTATGATTTGACTTTTTTATTAAAAATAGGTAATAAGAAGTTGAAATTCTACAGAATGTAAAGTGGAGTTTACAGTTATGTGAAATCAAAGATATAACTTTGTAGCATAATTTAATAAACACAAAGTTATGGTAGAATTGACAGATGCAGCTTTGCGTCAAGCCGCAAGTGAAGGAATGGATGCATTTATTAAAGTATTTACAGATAAGTATAAGGAAACAATAGGCGGCGAACTGACTGCTGTAACGATGCCTTTGCTTACGGGTGAGCAACATTCATTGTTGGCTTACCAGATATTCCGGGATGAAATAATGGAAGGAGGATTCTGTCAGTTGATACAGAATGGATATGGCGGGTATATTTTTTCCAATCCGTTCGCAAAAGTAATGCGTCTTTGGGGAGCAGCTGATTTAAGTAAATTGGTCTATGCTGCAAAAAAGATGTATGACGAACATCGTGAGGATTTGGAACGTGAACGCACGGATGATGAATTTATGGCTATGTACGAGCAGTATGAGGCTTTTGATGAACTGGAAGAAGAATTTTTAGAAAAAGAAGAAGAATTTACGGCTATGATTGCGGGATATGTAGACGAGCATTTGGAGTTATTTGCTAAAATTGAATCGGAGAAATAGACCAATTTATTCAATACCGTACCCGCTCCGTATCTGGTCCGTACCCGCTCCATACCGACTCCCCCTATTTTCTCCCTCTTTAGAAGCGGAGAAAATAGGGAGCTGCTAGGGAGAAAAAGATAAATAGAACAGAATCGGTTGTTGTATTTGTAGCATGAATGATTCATTGATAAATATTGTGCTTATACTGAGAAATAGTGAATATATATTAAATAGGAGATATGATGTGCAGTATTTAGATTAACTTTTCATTTAATCTTAAAAACAATGAAAAAATGAAGAGGGTACTCTATTACTCAATTCTTTTATCTAAATTTGCAAACTCTAATATTTATAAGAAAAATGAAACAATTAAAATTCTTAATGATTGCTTTTACCCTGTTGATGGGTATATCTTTAACTTCTTGTTTGAACTCGGAAAGTGATCCGTATAGCTATGGTGGTGGTTACGCTAAAGTCCGCAGCTATCTGGGAATGGGTATTTCCTTTACGTCGGATGATGTTACAATCACTCCTACAACTGCATCCGTTTCGTCATTGCTTGCACAAGGGGTTGATGTTTCTAAAATGACGGGACATGTAGTTTATATCTCTTATCGTTGGGATCCTACAGTAACTGAAATTTCGAATCCAAAAGATATAAAGAATGTGGAATTGATGGCAGTATTGGATCTGAATAATACAACTGAAGTTGTATCTGAGAAAGGTGCTGCTAATGATTCTGTGAATAATGCTGCTATTATAAAATTAGGTATTTCTGAAAGTAGTGAAATTAAACCTTCATTCTTTGATAAAACGACTTTGTTGTTACCTGTTAATTACTTCATGTATAATGCTATTCATTATTTGACATTGGTTTATTATCCAAATGAAGATGATACTACATTAAAACTTTATTTGCGCCATAATGCTAAAAAGGATGAAACCTCAAATACTACATCTTATAATTATGCGCAGCAAGGTTATCTTGGATTCTTCAATAAAGCTTATGATTTGACGAATATATTTACCGCATACAAGAGCGCTACACATACTATTGATAATCCGACTACCGTTGAGATTATAACAAAGGAAAATTCATATACTTATAAGTTGGATGATGCTCAAACTGCTGAGAAAACATATACAGTTACTTATAAAAACGAAACTGAAAAATAAAATTTGAATTACAAAGATTTATTTCAAATAGCATTACAACTGATTTCCTCTCCGGCTCGTGCTTGGGAGGAAATTCGTTTGGAAGAGGATAAGCGAAAGGTGTTTACAGCTTTTGTTTATCCTATGATTGGTTTATGTGGATTGTCCGTCTTCATCGGTTCATTGATAACAATGGGATGGGGTGGTCCACAAAGTTTTCAATATGCCATGACACAATGCTGTGCCGTGGCTGTATCCTTGTTTGGAGGATACTTTTTAGCTGCATATCTTATCAATGAATTGCGTGTCCGTATGTTGAAAATGAATAGCGACATACCTTTGGCACAGCAGTTTGCGGGATATGCATTGGTGGTACTTTTCTTGCTTAAAATTATTATTGGCATTTTGCCCGATATCAGAATTATAGCTTTATTGCTTCAATTTTATATTGTATATGTAGTGTGGGAAGGAAGTGTCAAAGTGATGCAAGTAGCAGAAAAAGATCGCTTGCGGTTCACCATTTTCTCTTCAATATTGTTAATAGCTTGTCCGGCAGTTATTGAATGGATTTTTAATAAGCTGACGGTAGTGCTAAACTGATTATATAATGAAACAGCCTTCTGTAAATATAAAAAATAAGCGTGCTACGTTCGATTATGAACTGATAGATACGTATACGGCCGGTATTGTACTCACGGGTACGGAGATTAAATCCATCCGTATGGGAAAGGCTAGTTTGGTCGATACGTTTTGTTACTTCGCCAACGGTGAGTTGTGGGTGAAGAATATGCATATTGCCGAGTACTTCTATGGTTCGTACAATAATCACTCGGCACGGAGGGAGCGAAAACTTCTCTTGACTAAAAAAGAACTGAATAACTTGGTGAAAGACTCGAAGAATCCGGGCTTTACCATGGTTCCTGTACGCTTGTTTATCAATGAAAAAGGACTGGCTAAGGTAGTAATCGCTCTGGCTAAAGGTAAAAAAGAGTACGATAAACGTCAATCCCTAAGAGAAAAAGATGACAAACGCGATATGGCGCGGATGTTTAAAAAATAGTGATTAGTGGTTAACCACCAATCACTACTTATAAATCACTAATTACTAATGAATATGCTTGGCAGTTTGGTGCGGGAGCGCATCCTTATCTTAGATGGTGCTATGGGCACCATGATACAACAATATAATTTGACGGAAGATGACTTCCGGAGTGAACGTTTTGCGCATATTCCGGGACAATTAAAGGGAAATAATGATTTGCTCTGTTTGACTCGTCCTGATGTTATTCAAGATATACATCGGAAATATTTGGTGGCAGGTGCTGATATTATTGAAACCAATACATTCAGTTCCACCCGTGTCAGTATGGCGGATTATCATGTGCAAGAGTATGTGCGGGAAATGAATCTGGCTGCTGTGAAACTGGCTCGTGAAGTGGCGGATGAATTTACTGCCCTGACACCCGATAAACCTCGATTTGTTGCCGGTTCTGTAGGGCCTACGAATAAGACTTGTTCCATGAGTCCCGATGTGAACAATCCGGCTTATCGTGCTTTGTCATACGATGGACTGGCCGCTGCTTACCGCGAACAGATGGAAGCTTTGCTGGAAGGTGGGGTAGATGCCTTGTTGATAGAGACGATTTTTGATACATTGAATGCCAAAGCTGCCATTTTTGCTGCAGAACAGGCGATGGAAGCTACTGGTATCCGCGTTCCTTTAATGCTTTCGGTTACCGTCTCCGATACAGGTGGACGTACACTTTCCGGTCAGACTTTAGATGCTTTCCTTGCATCCGTGCAACATGCCGATATCTTCTCTGTAGGGTTGAACTGCTCGTTTGGTGCCCGCCAATTGAAGCCTTTCCTTATGCAACTAGCTACCCGTGCTCCTTATTATATAAGCGCTTATCCTAATGCCGGATTACCGAACAGTCTGGGTAAGTACGACCAGACTCCTGCCGATATGGCACTGGAAATAAAAGAATATATTCATGAAGGTTTGGTGAATATCATTGGTGGCTGTTGTGGAACGACTGATGCATATATTGCCGAATATTCTGCTTTAATAGCCGGTGCTACTCCTCGCCAACCTGCCCGAAAACCTGATAGTCTTTGGCTTTCGGGTCTTGAACTTCTGGAAGTCAAGCCTGAGAATAATTTTGTGAATGTTGGTGAGCGTTGCAACGTTGCAGGTTCACGTAAGTTCCTCCGCCTGGTTAATGAGAAAAAGTATGATGAAGCTCTCAGCATCGCCCGCCAGCAGGTGGAAGATGGAGCACAGGTAGTAGATATCAACATGGATGATGGTTTGTTGGATGCAGAGACCGAGATGACGACTTTCCTCAATTTGGTAGCTTCCGAGCCTGAAATAGCCCGGGTTCCGGTAATGATTGACTCTTCCAAATGGGACGTTATTGTTGCCGGACTGAAATGTCTGCAAGGTAAATCCATAGTTAACTCTATTTCCTTGAAAGAAGGAGAAGCTAAATTCTTGGAACATGCCCGTATCATTAAGCAATATGGCGCTGCAGCTGTAGTAATGGCTTTCGATGAGAAAGGTCAGGCAGATACTTGCGAACGTAAGATTGAAGTTTGCGAACGAGCTTATCGCTTGTTGGTAGACAAAGTGAATTTCAATCCTCATGATATTATTTTCGACCCGAATGTACTTGCCGTAGCTACTGGTATGGAGGAGCATAACAACTATGCAGTCGACTTTATTCAAGCTACCGCATGGATCAGAAAGAATCTCTTTGGCGCTCATGTCAGTGGGGGAGTCAGCAACCTTTCTTTCTCTTTCCGTGGCAATAATTACATTCGTGAGGCGATGCATGCCGTATTCCTCTATTACGCTATCTGTGAAGGTATGGATATGGGAATTGTAAATCCGGCAACCTCTGTACTTTATACAGATATCCCTTCTGATATATTGGAACGTATTGAAGATGTGGTTTTGAACCGCCGTCCGGATGCTGCCGAGCGATTGATTGAAACAGCCGAACGTCTTAAAGCAGAAGCAGACGCTGCAAAAGCATCCGGTACTGACGATGCACAGTCGTCGTCACATTCCCAACTCTCATGGCGGGAAAATGCCACCGTAGAAGAACGATTGAAATATGCATTGACTAAAGGTATCGGTGATTATTTGGAAGAAGACCTTACGGAGGCTTTGCAACTGTATCCTAAAGCAGTCGACATCATTGAAGGCCCCTTAATGGCAGGTATGAATCATGTAGGCGATTTGTTTGGTGCCGGAAAAATGTTTCTTCCGCAAGTAGTAAAAACTGCTCGTACAATGAAGAAAGCCGTTGCTATACTTCAACCTGTTATTGAATCGGAAAAGCAAGAAGGAACAACTTCTGCCGGAAAGGTATTAGTTGCAACAGTGAAGGGCGATGTCCATGATATAGGCAAGAACATTGTTTCAGTTGTAATGGCTTGCAATGGCTATGAAATTATAGATCTTGGAGTGATGGTACCAGCAGAAACCATCATTCAGCGTGCTATAGAAGAAAAAGTTGATATGATAGGACTAAGCGGTCTGATAACTCCTTCTTTAGATGAAATGGTACATGTAGCACTCGAACTTGAAAAATCAGGTTTAGATTTACCTTTATTGATAGGTGGAGCTACTACTTCACAACTTCACACTGCATTGAAAATAGCTCCGGTTTATCATGCCCCTGTTATTCATTTGAAAGATGCTTCACAAAATGCGGCTGTAGCTGCCAAGCTAATGAATCCAAAAGTAAAGGAGGATTTAAAAGTCGAATTAGATGAAGTATATCAGCAACTGCGCGATAAGAATAAGGATCGACAAGTGAAGACCGTTTCTTTGGAGGAGGCACAGAAAAATAAGCTAAACTTGTTTTAGTGAAGAACTATAAATGGAGAATGAAGAATGGTAGCGCACAATACGCCGCAATGTAATTCTTCATTCTTCATTTATAGTTCTTCATTTATTTCTTTATCTTCTTTTTGTATTGTTCAAATCGTGAAGTAACATCTCTCACGAAGTTGTACGTTTCTATACCGCGGAAGTAACCATTCTTTACGACAGGATCGGTGAAATATTCTTCATTGCTTTTCAGCAAAATAAAGTTTTCTACGTTATCTCGCCACACATTCTTGTTTTTGCCATACTTCTCTGCTAAAGCCATGGCATCTAATACATGCCCTATCCCTGAATTATAGGATGCTAGAATAAAATTGATTCGTTCTTCCTTGGGTACGGAAGCAAAGCTTTTGGCTGTAGCATTGATATATTTAGTAGCGGCTTTTATACTCTCTTCGGGATTATGCTCCTTTCCTGCGGGGATTCCCATAGCACGTGCGGTAGCCGGCATCAATTGCATTAGTCCTCTTGCGCCCGCCCAAGATATAGCTGTGGAATCAAAGTTTGATTCTGTATAAGCCAAAGATGCCAATAACCGCCAGTCCCAATTGATTTCGGGAGCATACTTCTTGAATAAATTATCAAAATGTGAAATCTTGCCTTCCCGCAAGGAAAGAATAGGAGAGTGGGGAATAGCCTTGCTAATTTCAAAATAGCGTTTCATACTGGCTGTATAAGCAGGCGAGGTCATATTTTCTTGATGCCATTTGTCGGCAGCAGCAGCAAGCTCTGGACAATCTTTTCGTACTGCCCACGATGCACGCTGATCAAAACTAATAGAAAGACTGATATTCAAATTGGGGTAATAGGTGGTATTGAGTCGTGCCAAATCATTATCAGCAACTGTATAAGGTATTTTACCTTGGGAAACTTGCGTGATGAGGTCTTCTACACTAACACTATCATTTGTCACTTTATGGATATGAATACCTCCACCAAGCTCTTTGTCGAGATTAACCAATCGCTCATAGTACTTTCCCGGTTTTACGTATACATCTTTTCCAATAAGTTCGGTTACATCTTTCAATGGTTTGGTATGGCCGTTGGTACGCTGTACTATGACTTGGTGAGTGATAACTTCTTCTCCGCAATAAATCAAACTATCTTTCCATTCTTTAGTAATGGGCAGATTATAGGCAATCAAATCTCCTTTGCCGGCTAATAGCTTTTCTATTAGTTCATGAACATTTCTCGCTACTTCCACCCGTAATTTTACCCCCAAGCTTTTAGCAAACTGTTCACTTAATTCGTATTGGAAACCCATGTCCTGACCACGATAGATGAAATAAGAAGTTGAACTATATAGTGTTAATACTACTAATTCTCCGCTATCTTTTATCTGCTGAAGATCACCTTCCGCATTTTTGTCTTCTGCACGATGGCTTCCTCCGCATCCAATGATGAAGCAGCATAGCACAAGCGCCACAAATACGAAAATCCAACTTTCCTTTCTCATAACTAATCATTAATCACTGAACACTAATCACTATTTCAAGTGTTTCTTGATATACATTGTTAGAATGTCTATAGCCACCTGATTGTTTCCACCTTCGGGTACAATAAGGTCGGCATAGCGTTTACAAGGTTCAATGAATTGTAGGTGCATCGGTTTTAATATACGCGTATAACGCTCCATGACTGCTTCGGCGGTACGACCGCGTTCAATGACGTCCCGCTGTATCACTCGGATGAGTCGCTCATCAGGATCAGCATCCACAAAAATTTTAAGGTCCATCATGCTGCGTAGCTTTTTATCGCATAAGGCAAGAATTCCTTCTATGATAATGACTTCACGTGGCTCGATGTGGATGGTTTCAGGTTGACGTGTACACGTCAGGTACGAATAGGTGGGTTGCTCAATGCTTTTACCTTCGCGTAGCGTGGCTACATGTTTGGAGAGGAGGCTCCATTCAAAGGCATCCGGATGGTCGAAGTTTATATTCTGGCGTTCTTCGACAGGCACGTGGCTACTATCTTTGTAATAAGAGTCTTGCGGTAATAAAACCACTTCACCAGCTGGCAGACTTTCTATTATTTTACGTACGACGGTGGTCTTTCCGGAACCGGTTCCGCCTGCAATTCCTATTATTAACATCCGTTTAAGTGTATATTTGAAACAAAACGAGTATTTTTGCATTCTCAAACATTCTCAAAGAGAATGTCGCTTCGGCTGACAAATATAGACATAAATCATTTAAATAACAAAGTTATGGTAAAGCACATTGTATTATTTAAGCTTAAAGATGAGGCTCCAGCTGACGAAAAGTTAGCCGCAATGAATAATTTTAAGAAAGCCATCGAAGCACTACCTGCTAAGATATCAGTTATTCGTAAGATTGAAGTAGGATTGAACATTAATCCGGCTGAGACTTGGAGCATTGCTCTTTATAGTGAGTTTGATACACTGGACGATGTGAAATACTACGCTACACACCCCGATCATGTGGCTGCGGGTAAGCTTATTGCAGCGGTAAAAGAAAGCCGTGCATGTGTGGATTATGAGGATTAATTGAAAATAAAAACTAAAAAATAAGTGATGAAGAAGACGTTTTTTGCAACTCTTCTACTGCTTTTGGCGGTGGTGGTGCAGGCACAGATTCATGAACCCGTCAAGTTCAAGACTGAATTGAAGACTTTATCGGATGACGAAGTAGAAGTAATATTTACCGGAACCATTGATAAAGGTTGGCATGTTTATTCAACGGACTTGGGGGATGGTGGTCCTATCTCGGCGACTTTTAATACCGAGAAACTTTCGGGTGCTACAATTGTAGGTAAATTGAAACCTATTGGTAAGGAAGTTGCAGCTTTCGATAAGTTGTTCGAAATGAAAGTACGTTATTTTGCGAATACTGCTCAGTTCGTACAGAAATTGAAGTTAACCGGTGGTGCTTATCAGATAGATGGCTATTTGGAATACGGCGCATGTAATGATGAAAATTGCTTGCCGCCTACTCAAGTTCCTTTTAAGTTTTCAGGTAAGGCAGTTGGGGCTGCAAAAGAGACACCTGTTACCGAAGCAAAGGCTGATGATCAGCCTGCACAATCCGAAGTAACTGCTGACACTGTGGCTCCGGCAACAATTGGCGGTGCAGAGGGTACAACAAATATCAACGTGGCAGGTGAAATTGATCTTTGGAAACCGGTCATCAATGAATTGCAATCTTTAGGAGAAACAATCTCCCATGAGGATATGTCGTGGATATATATCTTTTTCACCGGATTTATAGGTGGATTATTGGCTTTATTTACGCCGTGCGTATGGCCTATTATCCCGATGACAGTCAGTTTCTTCTTGAAACGTAGCAAAGATAAGAAGAAAGGTATTCGTGATGCCTGGACCTATGGTGCATCTATTGTTGTAATTTATGTCGCCTTGGGACTGGCTATTACACTTATCTTCGGTGCCAGTGCATTGAACGCACTATCTACTAATGCGATTTTTAATATCTTGTTCTGCTTGATGTTGATCGTATTCGCTGCTTCTTTCTTTGGGGCATTCGAGATTACGCTTCCATCTAAGTGGAGTAATGCTGTAGATAGTAAGGCAGAGACAACAAGTGGACTGCTGAGCATTTTCTTGATGGCATTTACTTTATCATTGGTATCATTCTCTTGTACGGGTCCTATTATCGGTTTCCTTTTGGTACAAGTTTCTACAACGGGTAGCGTGGTAGCTCCGGCAATCGGTATGTTAGGTTTTGCTATTGCATTGGCATTGCCATTTACACTTTTTGCTCTGTTCCCGTCATGGTTGAAATCTATGCCAAAGTCCGGCGGTTGGATGAATGTGATAAAGGTTACGCTTGGTTTCCTTGAATTGGCATTTGCATTAAAATTCCTTTCGGTAGCCGATCTTGCATACGGCTGGCGTATTCTTGACCGTGAAACATTCCTTGCTTTATGGATTGTACTGTTTACATTGCTCGGATTTTATCTGTTGGGTAAAATCAAGTTCCCACATGATGATGATGATACGAAGGTCAGCGTACCTCGCTTCTTTATGGCTTTGGCTTCGTTGGCATTTGCCATGTATATGGTTCCCGGATTGTGGGGAGCACCGTTGAAAGCTGTTAGTGCTTTTGCACCTCCTTTGCAGACACAGGACTTTAATTTATATAATAATGAAGTACATGCCCGATTCGACGATTACGATCTGGGTATGGAGTATGCCCGCCAGCAAGGCAAACCTGTGATGCTGGATTTCACCGGATATGGTTGTGTGAACTGCCGGAAGATGGAACTTGCCGTATGGACTGACCCGAAAGTAAGTGATATTATTAATAATGACTATGTACTAATCACGCTTTATGTGGATAATAAGACTCCGCTTACTGCTCCGGTAAAGATTGTTGAAAATGGTACTGAACGTACTTTACGGACTGTAGGCGATAAGTGGAGCTACCTGCAACGAGTGAAGTTCGGAGCCAATGCTCAACCATTCTATGTGCTGATTGATAATGAAGGCAATCCGCTGAACAAGTCTTACTCTTACGATGAAGACATTCCAAAGTATATAGAATTCTTGCAGACTGGTCTTGAAAACTACAAGAAAGAAAAATAATGGAAAGAGGATGCTTGCAAAATAAGCATCCTTTTTTCTTAATACCCTTTTTAACATGAAACATATTATAGACATTGATGCTTGGGAACGTCGTGATAACTACGGCTTTTTCCGTGGTTTTGTAAACTCCTGGTATTCTGTTACGACAGAAATTGATTGTACGGAAGCGAGTGCTGCTGCCAGAGCGGCAGGACATTCTTTTTTCCTCTATTATCTTTATGCCGTATTACGTTCAGCTAATGAAGTGGATGAACTACGATACCGTATAGATAAGAACGGACAAGTAGTCTTTCATGATCAGGTGGATATCATATCTCCGATAGCAGTGCCCGGAAAGACATTTTATACCGTTCGTATTCCCTATCATGAAGATTTTGAGGGTTTCTATTCCAAAGCTTATTCCATGATTACGAATATTCCCGAAGACGGTGATCCATACGGAACAGAGAAAGAGTTATCCGTGAAAGGAGATTATGATGTAGTACATCTAAGTGCAGTTCCCAAGATGTTCTTCACTTCAACTACTTATACGTTAGCTGAGGCAGGTAATGGCTGTAGCCATCCTTTGATGACTACGGGCAAAGTTGTCACTCGTGAAGGGCGTTTGGTGTTTCCACTTTCTATTTACATCAATCATGCTTTTGTAGATGGTTCTCATCTTGCTTTGTTCTTCCAGAAAATAGAAGAACACTTGAAAAGAATTTCACACGTATAATTCACTAAAATAAGAACTAATGAAACGTTTTATTCTACTAATCGTTGTCTATTGCCTGGTGCTTGGAATGAGTGCACAGACAGCTAAAGAAGAAATTTACGAGAACATTCATCGTTCGGCAGCTAATTACTATGCTTATCCTGAACCAAATGCTAAACAAACAGCGCCGCCGGCTGGTTACAAACCTTTCTATCTGAGCCATTATGCGCGTCATGGATCCCGTTTTCTAATTAATCCGGATGATTATGAAAAACCGTTGGAAGTGATGCGTGAAGCTGATCAGAACGGGATTCTTACAGAGTTAGGAAAGAAGACTCTTTGTGTTTTGGATAGTGTTTCGCGCATGGCTAAAAACAGGTATGGAGAACTCACTCCATTAGGTGCGCGCCAGCATAAAGGTATTGCGGAAAGAATGTACAATAACTTCCCTGAGGTCTTTAAGGGCGAAGTCAAGGTAGATGCTCGTTCCACAGTCGTAATTCGTTGCATCCTTTCCATGATGTCGGAGTGTATGCAACTGAAGGCTATGAATCCGAAACTGGATTTCAAGAATGATGCTAGTTACCATGACATGTACTATATGAATTATGATGATCCATATGTCAAGACTTTGCGCCAAACTGATGAGATGGTTACGGCAAAAGCGGCTATTAAGAAAGAGCATATTCATCCGGAACGCTTAATGAAAGCATTGTTCAACAATCCAAATTATGTGAAGTGGAAAGTCGATTCTGATAAATTGATGACTCAACTGTTTGATGTGGCAAGTAATATGCAAAGTCTTGACACAGATATGGAGCTTTATTCTCTTTTCACTAAAGAAGAGTGTTATGATTTGTGGCAGATCAGTAATAAAGGTTGGTATATTACTTACGGTGCTTCACCACTATCCAAAGGTGAAATACCGTATATGGAAGCCAATCTGCTAAGGAATATCTTGAATACGGCGGATACATGTATCGTAAAGGACGAAAACAGTGTGACATTGCGTTTCGGTCATGAGTCCTGCTTGTTACCTTTGGCTTGTCTGTTAGAATTAGGAAACTGTGGATATCAGACGGATGACTTGGGTAAACTGGATAAGGTTTGGCGCAACTATAATATTTTCCCGATGGCAAGTAATATTCAATTCGTCTTTTTCCGTAAAAAAGGGAGTGATGATGTCTTAGTGAAAGTTTTGCTGAATGAACATGAAATGAAACTTCCGGTAAAGAGTGATATTGCTCCTTATTATCATTGGAAAGATGTGGAAAGCTATTACAGAAACAAATTAGCTGTAAATTCACATAATTGAGAATACTAATATAAAAAAGGCTGGAATCTAACTTTAATTGAAAGAAGTTAGATTCCAGCCTTTTTATGTTTGAACGTAATTGCTTTATCGCTTATGCCAATCCTTGTTACTTTCTACCTAATATTTATTGCGGATTTAATGAACGTTTTTATGATTTTCTTGTTCTTATCGAATTCAGGGAAATTTGATTTTACAGATTTATTACAGAATTCATCTTTAGTTTTGTAATTTCAATGCCGTTTTGTGAATGAAATTTTATAAGGATATGATAAAAAGAATTTCTTTCAATAGTAGAGTATACTTTTTACTCGTTGTATTGCTGTGTATATCACAGCTTTCTCTACATGCGCAGGAGAAAGATTTTGCCACTTGGGCAAATATCGGTGTTGAATATAAAGTGAAACCGGCATTTGCAGTATCCGGTGGTTTGGAGTGGCGTACAAAAGATGACCTGAGCAAGACAGATCGTTGGGGATTGAACATTGGAGGAGCCTATACCTTATTACCCTTTTTGAAAGTAGGAGCGGGTTACGAACTTCATTATCGCAATCGGGGAGAAGCCGGATGGAAGTTCCGTCAACGTTATTATTTCGATGGTACTCTTTCTACACGATTAAAAGATATAAAACTTTCTTTGCGGGAACGTTTTCAACATACCTTTGAAAAAAGTAATAATGAGTATCGCTTGCGTTCTCAATTTAAAGTTGCTTATGATGTGCCGAATTGTATATTGGAACCTTATGCATCAGTAGAAATGTATAACGGATTGAATGCCGGAGACCGTTTTGACGTGAAACGAATGAGATACCGGGGTGGCATTACATTACCCTTGTCTGACCATTGGAAAGCGGATATATTTTATTGCCGCCAGTGGGAACAGAAAGAACAGAAAAATATTTTTGGCTTGACATGCAATTATAGCTTTTGAGTTATTTTGATTTAGTTTGTTTGGTTTTTCTGAATTCTTTCTTCAAGTGAAAATTAAATCCTGCATAAACTTGTAGCGTACCGAAGCCATTGTTTAATGAGAAGCTGTTGCGGTAATAATCGTATGTTCTACCAACAAACGAGGTACCTACAAAATACTTGCTATTGTTGTAAACGATGCCTGCCCGTACAATGAAGTCTATATTTAGATTTTTGTACCAGTCTTTTTTTGTATTTTCTTCTTTTTCAATACGAGACGTCTTATATGCAATGGCCGGACTGAGTGATAAACATGCAAGGCAGTTGCGTGCAAATACCCAGTTGTAGGCATATCCCAGATTCAAACTGATATTGGTATATTTAATGTGCTTCACTTTCATTTCCGGATTCATTGTCTCTTGAATTATTTCAGGCAGTTTGGTGTAGTCGAATCTCAGGTTATGTGTAGAAGCGGAGAAACCGAGTATAAAAGAACCTGCATTACGGCGTTGGTTGGTAGATTGACTGAAGCTGGCCGGATAGGAAAACCGGCGATTGTTGAAAATGTAATATAAGTTCAAACCTTTCATTTTAACCTTCAAACCACTGAAATCAGCAGAGAAGTCTTTGGATATTCCGGGGAATCCTGAAATTTCATTTATCCGATAGTTATTTCCGGTATTGCGGTAGGTAATATCTACCCCTATCTTTGAACTATAAAGGCTGAGATCGAACTCCGTACCTTTGGTTTTTCCATTTTTCTTCCCGTAAATACCATCTGTATCTATAGACCATCCTAAGAATATCCAACGCCAACCAAAATAAACTCCTATTTTATTTCGAGGATTTGGAGAGAAATTGATGTGCTGGTAGGTAGGAAGAGAATTACTTATGGAGTAATATTCGTAGTTTGTAAAATGATCGAGCATCAAAGCATAGTTAAATCGGTTAGGACTAATGTAGGTGGTGTCGAAATCGCTGAAATTTAAGAATTGTTTTATAGCACTTTTAAAGTTTCCCCCGACATGGCGTGAACTAATACTATCGTATGCAATAGAATCGCTCCTTTCACTTTGTGCAAACAAAGATAAAGGGAGCATGCATATCCATAACCAGATAATATTCCTTTTCGGCATTGCTTTTGCTTTAATAGATTGTTCTTGTCATATATAAACAAGAATATGAACAAAGTGTTATGACTAAAAAGTATTTCAGAACAAAGGTAGTAAAGTTTGGTGTTTTTTTATGCTATTTCTAAGATCAAAATTAACATCTTTATTATCTTTGCATAATAGTGAAGAATAACAGTATTTACAACGACCAATAATTTGAATGAATGAAAAAGATTATTAATCCATGGAAAAGTATGGAAGGTTACAACTGCTTCGGTTGTTCTCCGGACAATGAAGCCGGTGTGAGAATGGAGTTTTATGAGGAGGGTGACGAGATTGTGAGTATCTGGAAA
This sequence comes from Bacteroides sp., assembly GCF_030151085.1. GTDB lineage: Bacteria > Bacteroidota > Bacteroidia > Bacteroidales > Bacteroidaceae > Bacteroides. Next base: position 21,476 of record NZ_JASLER010000048.1, read on the forward strand.
CCACGTTCGGAATACCAAGGATGGCTGAACACCTTGCATGGAGGCATCCAATCGGTATTACTGGATGAAATCTGTGGTTGGGTAGTATTCCGTAAACTGCAAACAGGTGGGGTAACGTCGAAGATGGAGACTCGTTTCCGTAAATCTATATCGACCAATGACACGCATGTGGTATTGCGTGCATTCCTTCGTGAGCAGAAGCGCAATATTGCAATTATCGAGGCACGTTTATATAATAGTTTGGGAGAACTTTGCACAGAGGCCACTTGTACTTACTTCACTTTCCCAAAAGAAAAAGCTGAGGCGGAAATGTGTTTCCATCGTTGCGATGTAGAGCCGGAGGAGATATTGTCGTTCATTTAATGACATTGTAATAGAAACGTCAATCTTATCAGCAAAATCCGGATGATCTTATTGAATTGAAAGGAAAAATAAACTTTTTGTGATAAATTTTTGGAAGTTTCAAACGAATAGTTTACTTTTGTCGCATCAAAACAAAGAAAAATGAAGAATATCGTTGCACATCATCACCATCATCATCCTAACGAATAACTCGGTGGGCGTATGAGTGTATATGTATAACGCAGAACATAAATGACGAGGCTTGCCGAATATTGGTAAGCCTCGTTTTTTTTAATAATAAAATAAGAACATGTTAAGAATTGCAGTACAAGCCAAAGGTCGTCTCTATGAAGAGACAATGTCGTTCCTCGGGGAATCGGATATTAAATTAAGTGCCACTAAGCGTACATTGCTGGTACAATCTTCAAATTTTCCTTTGGAAGTGTTATTCCTGAGGGATGATGATATTCCACAATCCGTAGCAACCGGAGTAGCTGATATAGGTATAGTAGGTGAAAATGAATTTGTAGAGAAGAACGAAGATGCAGAGATCATAAAACGCTTGGGATTCAGTAAGTGCCGTCTCTCACTGGCTATGCCGAAGGACATCGAATATCCTGGTGTAAAATGGTTTCATGGGAAAAAGATTGCAACTTCTTATCCGGAGATTCTATCTGCTTATTTGAAAAAGCAAGGGGTAAAGGCTGAGATACATGTAATTACAGGCTCTGTAGAAGTGGCACCTGGTATCGGTTTGGCAGATGCTATTTTTGATATCGTAAGTTCAGGATCTACCTTGGTGAGCAATCGACTGAAAGAAGTAGAGGTGGTAATGAAATCCGAAGCTCTATTGATTGGCTGCAAGAATATGAGTGAGGACAAACTGGAAATATTGAATGAGCTCTTGTTCCGTATGGATGCAGTGAAGACTGCTGAAGATAAGAAATATGTGCTGATGAATGCTCCGAAAGATAAATTAGAAGAGATCGTTGCTGTACTTCCGGGTATGAAGAGTCCAACGGTGATGCCTCTGGCGCAAGAAGGTTGGTGCTCCGTGCATACGGTACTCGATGAAAAATGTTTTTGGGAGATTATCGGCAAACTGAAAGCATTAGGAGCGGAAGGTATTTTGGTATTGCCGATAGAGAAAATGATACTTTAATCACTGATCACTATTATGATATTAATATCGAATCCTGATAAATCGCAATGGGCGGAAATATTGAAACGTCCGGTGATGAATGTTGAGAATTTGTTTGATACAGTGCGGAGTATCATTGACCGTGTAAAAGCGGAAGGTGACTGGGCTGTTATAGATTATGAAGAAAAGTTTGATAAGGCGGTTTTGACTTCGCTCGCTGTGACGGATGAAGAGCTTGCAGAAGCGGAAACGTTGGTAAGCGAGGAATTGAAAGCTGCTATTCGTCTGGCAAAACAAAATATAGAGACTTTCCATGCTGCTCAGCGCTTTGAAGGTAAGAAGGTGGAAACACAACCGGGTGTTACATGTTGGCAGAAAGCGGTTGCCATAGAGAAAGTTGGATTGTATATTCCCGGGGGAACAGCTCCTCTGTTCTCTACTGTATTGATGTTGGCTGTTCCTGCCAAGATTGCAGGATGCCGGGAAATTGTGCTTTGTACACCTCCGGGAAAAGATGGAAAAGTACATCCTGCCGTGTTGTTTGCTGCAAAGGTAGCCGGGGTAAACCGTATCTTTAAGGCTGGAGGGGTACAAGCAATTGCGGCTATGGCATACGGAACGGAAAGTGTTCCGAAAGTATATAAGATATTTGGTCCGGGTAATCAATATGTAACGGCAGCCAAACAATTGGTGAGTCTGCGTGATGTTGCTATTGATATGCCTGCCGGTCCGTCTGAAGTGGAAGTGTTGGCAGATGAAACTGCTAATCCGGTATTTGTTGCAGCAGATTTGTTGAGTCAGGCAGAGCATGGAGTAGATAGTCAGGCTATGTTGATTACTACGTCAGCCAAATTACAACAAGCGGTTAAAGAAGAGGTAGAACGCCAATTGGCTCTCCTTTCCCGTAAGGAAATAGCTGAAAAATCTCTTGCTAACAGTAAATTAATAGTGGTGCGTGATATGGAGGAAGCCATTGAATTGACTAATGCATACGCACCCGAGCACCTGATTGTGGAAACTGCTGATTATATGTCTGTTGCTGAAAGAGTAGTGAATTCTGGTTCTGTTTTCTTAGGTTCTCTTACGCCGGAAAGTGCTGGGGATTATGCTTCGGGTACAAATCATACATTACCTACGAATGGTTACGCCAAAGCATATAGTGGTGTTAGTCTTGATAGCTTTATCCGTAAGATAACTTTTCAGGAAATAAAGCCCGAAGGAATAACTACCATCGGTCCTGCCATTGAAGTGATGGCTGCCAATGAACATCTGGATGCACATAAAAATGCGGTAACTGTGAGACTAAAAACTTTATAGAACACAAATTACGCAGATTACGCAAATCTCATTTTAGCTTTGATTTGTGTTATTCGTGTAATTTGCGTTCCAAAATCCTTATATATATGAAAACATTGCAAGAACTTACCCGCTCGAATATAGGACGATTGAAACCTTATTCTTCGGCACGTGATGAATATAATGGTGCGGCTGCATCTGTGTTTCTCGATGCAAATGAAAACCCTTATAATTTACCGCACAACCGTTATCCGGACCCCATGCAGCGGGATTTGAAAAACGAATTATCTAAAATAAAGAAAGTCAATCTTGATAATATCTTTTTAGGTAACGGTAGTGATGAAGCGATCGATTTAGTTTTTCGTGCTTTCTGTGAACCCCGCATAGATAATGTGGTAGCTATTGATCCTACATACGGTATGTATCAGGTATGTGCAGAAGTGAACGACGTGGAGTATCGCAAAGTATTGCTGGACGAAAATTACCAGTTTACAGCAGACAAATTATTAGCAGCAGCAGATGAACATACAAAACTTATCTTTCTTTGTTCTCCTAATAATCCGACGGGAAATGATCTTCTTCGTAGCGAAATAGAGAAATTGATTCAGAACTTTGAAGGGTTGGTGGTATTGGATGAAGCCTATAACGACTTCTCGGAAGCTCCTTCGTTTTTGGAAGAATTAGATAAATATCCTAATCTCATTATATTTCAAACCTTTTCTAAAGCATGGGGATGTGCAGCGATCCGTTTAGGTATGGCGTTTGCTTCATCTGAAATTATCAGTATTTTCAGTAAGATAAAATACCCGTATAATGTGAACGAATTGACTCAGAAGCAAGCTATGGAGATGCTTCAACGCTATGATGAAATAGGACGTTGGATAAAAATGTTGAAAGAAGCGCGAGAGAGCTTGGAAGCTGAGTTTGCCAAACTGCCTTGTACTGTGAAAATATTCCCTTCTGATGCCAATTTCTTCCTGGCGCGTGTGACGGATGCTGTGAAGATTTACAATTATCTGGTAGGTAAAGGGATTATAGTCCGCAATCGTAATTCGGTTTCACTATGCGGAAACTGCTTGCGTGTGACGGTTGGAACTGCAGAAGAGAATAAGAAATTGGTAGAAGCACTGAAGAGCTATAAATGATTAATTATGAAGAAAGTACTATTTATAGATCGGGACGGTACGTTGGTTATTGAACCACCTATCGATTATCAATTGGATTCTTTAGAGAAACTGGAGTTCTATCCTAAAGTGATGCGAAACCTCGGATTTATCCGTAGTAAACTGGATTTTGAATTTGTGATGGTGACTAATCAGGACGGATTGGGTACAGCTTCGTTTCCGGAAGACACATTTTGGCCTGCGCATAACCTGATGTTGAAAACATTGGAAGGTGAAGGCATTACGTTCGATGAAATCTGCATTGACCGCAGTATGCCCGAGGACAATGCGCCAACCCGTAAACCTCGTACGGGTATGCTTACGAAATATCTGAATAATCCGGAATACGACTTGGCAAACAGTTTTGTAATTGGTGATCGCCCTACGGATGTTGAATTAGCCAAGAATCTAGGATGCCGCGCTATCTTGTTGCAAGATGAATCCGATCTGCCTTGTGCACTCGTCACAACCGACTGGGATAAGATAGCAGAATTCCTTTTTGCCGGTGAACGAACAGCTGAAATACGTCGTACAACCAAAGAAACAGATATATATGTGTCGCTCAATTTGGATGGAAATGGAAATTGTGATATCCAAACCGGTCTTGGATTTTTCGACCACATGCTGGAACAAATAGGCAAACATGGAGGCTTGGACTTGACTATTCATGTGAAAGGTGATTTGGAAGTAGATGAACATCATACCATAGAAGATACGGCACTTGCTTTAGGTGAATGTCTTTATCAGGCATTGGGCAACAAAAGGGGCATTGAACGTTATGGTTATGCTTTGCCTATGGATGATTGTTTGTGCCAGGTATGTCTTGATTTTGGCGGACGTCCTTGGCTGGTGTGGGATGCGGAGTTTAAACGTGAAAAGATAGGAGAGATGCCTACCGAAATGTTTCTGCATTTCTTTAAATCATTAAGTGATGCCGCAAAGATGAATCTTAATATCAAGGCTGAAGGCCAGAATGAACACCATAAAATAGAAGGAATCTTCAAAGCATTGGCAAGAGCATTGAAGATGTCTGTGAAACGGGATATTTATCATTTCGAATTACCCAGCTCAAAAGGAGTGCTATAAGGTGATAAAGTGGTAAGGTGTTAGGGTAGTAGGGTGATGATACTTTACCACCCTATCACTTTACCACCTTATAATCCTATCCCCTTATCAATATTCGTCCGCAAACGGACATCCCCACTGTCCGAAAATGAACACATCCCCCTCTCTGATACCATTCCTGCCACTTGGCACGGTCTTTGCTTTTCTGTTATGGATAAATTTAAAGACCGAACATGAAAAAGAATATTTTACTTGTAGTTTGCTTTCTAATGCCGTTGGCTGCATCGGCACAAAACGATACCTTGGGGCATGGGCGTAGCATTACTTTATCGGAAGCTGTTGCATTGGCACGTATTCAGTCTGTGGATGCAGCTGTTGCCTTGAATGAGCTGAAGACCGCTTATTGGGAATATCGTACTTTCCGTGCAGATTTATTGCCGGAAGTTAATTTCACTGGTACGCTACCTAACTATAATAAATCATATAGCACCTACCAAAATTCGGATGGTTCTTATAGCTTTGTTCGAAATAATACTTTGGGATTGTCCGGTCAGCTTTCCGTAGATCAGAACATCTGGATTACGGGAGGTAAATTATCTCTAACTTCTTCGCTGGATTATATAAAGCAATTGGGAACCGGAGGTGATAAACAATTTATGTCCGTTCCCGTGAGTCTTGAGTTGACACAACCCATTTTTGGAGTAAACAATTTGAAATGGAATCGTCGTATAGAGCCTGTTCGTTATGCCGAAGCGAAAGCTGCTTTTATTTCTGCTACTGAAGAAGTGACAATGAAGACTATCACATACTTCTTTCAACTATTGCTTGCAAAAGAATCTCTTGCCACTGCACAGCAGAATAAAGGAAATTCTGACCGACTTTATGAAGTAGCTATAGCTAAACGTAAGATGGGGCAGATCTCAGAAAATGATTTGCTGCAACTTAAGCTAAATGCTTTGCAAGGTAAAGCTGATGTAACGGAAGCTGAAAGTAATCTGAATGCCAAAATGTTCCAGCTTCGTTCTTTTCTCGGAGTATCAGAACAAGAAAGTTTGAATCCGGTACCGCCCGCTACCGTACCTGATATTAAAATAGAATACGACCGAGTACTGAATAAAGCATTGGAGCGTAACTCGTTTGCTCAGAATATTCGCCGCCGCCAATTAGAGGCTGATTACGAAGTAGCTACTGCACGAGGAAATTTGCGTAGCGTTGATCTTTTTGCCAGCGTAGGTTATACCGGACAAAATCATGAGTTTTCTTCTGCATATAAGGATTTAATGGATAACCAGATTGTACAGGTGGGGGTTAAGATTCCTATTCTTGATTGGGGAAAACGTCGTGGAAAAGTTCGCGTAGCAAAGAGCAATCGTGAGGTCGCTCTCTCCAAGATTCGCCAGGAGCAAATGGATTTTAGTCAGAATATCTTCTTGTTAGTAGCCAATTTCAATAATCAGGCTCAGCAACTGGATATTGCAGAAGAAGCGGATGTGATTGCTGAGAAGCGTTACAAAACCAGTGTAGAAACCTTTATGATTGGCAAAATTAGTACATTGGATTTGAATGATGCACAGAACTCTAAGGATGAGGCTCGTCAGAAACATATCTCCGAACTTTATTATTTCTGGTATTATTTCTATCAACTCCGTAGTCTGACACTTTGGGATTTTGAACGAAACGCAGAACTTGAAGCAGATTTTGATGATATCATAAGAGGATAATATATATTTTTCTCTATTTTTGCAGGAAACAAACTGCAAATTTATTATGATACTGATAATAGACGATGATAGTGCTGTACGTTCTTCATTGAGTTTTATGTTGAAACGTGCCGGATATGAAGTTAAAACGGCTCCGGGACCTCGTGAGGCAATGGATATAGTCCGTGCTGAGGCTCCTGCATTGATACTGATGGATATGAATTTCACTCTCTCTACTACCGGTGAGGAAGGACTTACTTTGTTGAAGCAAGTAAAGGTGTTCCGTCCTGATGTCCCTGTTATCTTGATGACAGCGTGGGGAAGTATTCAACTGGCTGTTCAAGGTATGCAAGCTGGTGCATTCGACTTCATCACTAAACCATGGAATAATGCAGCTTTGTTGCAGCGTATTGAAACGGCTCTTGAATTGACTGCTGCACCTAAAGAAGTTTCCGAGGAACAAAGTAGCACGCTGAATCGTAGCCATATTATCGGCAAATCACAAGGATTGATGGAAGTACTGAATACAGTAGGCCGTATAGCCCGTACCAATGCTTCCGTACTTATCACTGGCGAAAGTGGAACCGGTAAAGAGTTGATAGCCGAAGCTATACATATCAATAGCCAACGATTGAAACAACCTTTTGTTAAAGTTAATTTGGGTGGTATATCACAGAGTTTGTTCGAAAGTGAAATGTTCGGTCATAAAAAAGGTGCATTTACCGATGCAAGTGCCGACCGCATAGGACGCTTTGAAATGGCAAATAAAGGTACAATCTTTTTGGATGAAATTGGTGATCTGGATCCTTCTTGCCAAGTAAAGCTTTTGAGGGTTTTGCAAGATCAGACTTTTGAAGTATTGGGTGATAGTCGTCCCCGTAAAGTAGATGTACGTGTTGTTTCGGCTACCAATGCCGACTTGCGTAAGATGGTTTCCGAGCGTACATTCCGCGAAGATCTATTTTACCGTATAAACCTGATAACAGTGAAACTGCCTTCTTTGCGTGAACGTCGTGAGGATATCCCTTTGTTGGCACGTCATTTTGCCGACCGTCAAGCAGAAGTGAATGGATTGCCTCGTACCGATTTCTCGGCAGATGCCCTGAACTTCCTTTCACGTTTACCGTTCCCGGGCAATATACGTGAGTTGAAGAATTTGGTGGAACGTACGATTCTGGTTAGTGGTAAATCTGTGTTGGATGCTACTGATTTCGATGCTCAATACTTGCGTCACGATGAACCGGTAAAGGCAGCAGAAGGTACTTCATTTGCAGGAATGACTTTGGACGAAATAGAACGCCAAACTATTTTGCAAGCTTTGGATCAACATAAAGGAAATCTTAGCCAGGTAGCTATATCGTTGGGCATTAGTCGTGCTGCACTTTATCGCCGTTTGGAAAAATATAATATAGTGATTAATGATTAGTCGTCGTGCGCATTAAATTCTTCTTTTTTATCCTCGTCCTGTTTCTGCTCGGTTTGAGTGGAGCACTGATTTTTTTAATCGGTGAAAAGCAGATTATGCACCTATATATTATAGAGGGGCTTATTCTATTTGTGTTGATCTATTTGACAGTGTTCTATCGTAAGATTGTAAAACCGATGAACACTATTGGTAGCGGTATGGAATTGTTGCGCGAGCAGGATTTCAGCAGTAGATTGAGTCAGGTAGGGCAGTATGAGGCGGATCGTATAGTGAACATCTTTAACCGCATGATGGAGCAGTTAAAGAATGAACGGTTGCGCATGCGCGAGCAGAATCATTTTCTGGATTTATTGATTGAAGCATCGCCTATGGGCGTTGTTATTACAACAATGGATGGTGTAATTTCGCAGCTGAATCCAATGGCAGTGAAAATGCTGGGTGTCCGTTTGGATGAAGCCATGAATAAACGATTGGAATCGGTAGATTCTCCATTGGCAATGGAACTGGCAGAAATTCAAAAAGAAGAAACCTCTGTTGTTCGCTTGAATGATGCCAATATTTATAAATGTACCCACTCCTTTTTTATAGATAGAGGATTCAAGCATCCTTTCTATTTGATAGAACGTATGACAGAAGAAGTGATGCGTGCGGAAAAGCGTGCGTATGAAAAAGTGATTCGAATGATTGCCCATGAAGTGAACAATACAACTGCCGGTATAACTTCGACTTTGGATACTGTAGAACAGGCTCTTTCTACTGAAGATGGAATGGAAGATATTTGCGAGGTAATGCGCGTTTGTACCGACCGTTGTTTTTCTATGAGCCGATTCATTACTCGCTTTGCCGATGTGGTAAAGATTCCCGAACCAACCTTGGCTCCGGTTCAATTGAACAATTTGGTGTCTATGTGCAAGCGTTTTATGGAAGGCATGTGTAATGATCGCAATATCAACTTGCGTCTGGAGTGCGACCCGACTGTAGGAATGGTTCGTTTGGATGCCCCACTTTTTGAACAAGTACTGGTAAATATCATTAAGAATGCAGCGGAAAGCATAGAAGGTGCTGCTTCGGAATCAGATAAGAGAAGTGAAATCATAGTTAGGACCACTGCCCCCGCTTCTATTGAAGTCGTTGACAATGGTCCTGGGATTAGCAAAGAGGCCGAAGCTAAACTCTTCAGCCCCTTCTTTTCCACCAAACCGAACGGGCAGGGAATCGGCCTGGTGTTTATCCGGGAAGTGCTGAGTCGTCATGGTTGTACTTTCTCCCTGCGTACTTACAACGATGGTTTGACTCGCTTCCGCATATTATTTCCTTAGTGGTTAGTGATTACTTTTTCCACTCTTTCGCATACTCGTCCAATATTCTCTTGATACCCTGACCGATAATGACGTAATCTTTTTCGTTCAGGTTAGCAAGAGAGGCGCGTATACTCCATTCCGGGCCATCAAATCCACCTCCGTTCAGCAGTACCAGAGACGTTTCTTTGGCAAGGCGAAAGACGACATTCAGCGGATTGTAGGTGCGTTTCAGATATTCTACGAATTCATCACCATAGAATTTCTTTGCCCACACCAGCATATCGATCTCGGTGTAATAGCCCACACGAAGCGGATCTTTTGCCAATGTAAAGCCTGTATTATCCCAAAGGGCATGCAAACGGCGAAGAATAATATCCTGCATCTTTAGTTTATAACTATTTTCTTTGTCCAGTAAAGCAAAAGAGGAGAACAAACTCATTTGCATCTGTTGCGGAAGTGAAAGACCGGCAGTATGGTTTAAGGCTACTTGTCGGCTATCAGCCACCATACGGTCGATGAATTTCAGTTTCTCCGGCTGTAATGTCAGGCTCGCATAGCGCTGGTTGAGTGCTTCCCGTTTCTCTTTAGGTAAACGAGATATCTGTCGATCATAAACATTGAACTCGTGTAACGCGATAACGGCATCTCGCCAACCGGTTGCACCGAAGTATTTGGAGAAAGAATACACGCAGAGTGTATTATAAGGTATTTCTGCCATGAACGAACGGAAATGGGGGCTGAAAGTTCCATAAACATCATCCGTAATAATCATCAGATTCGGATTGTCGTCACGTACAATCTTTACGATACGTGCCATTGTCTCCGGGCTGAGGGCATAGCTGGGCGGATTGCTGGGATTAGTAACAAATAGTGCCTTGATAGACGGATCTTTTAACCTGTCGATATCTTCGTCGCTGTATTGCCACAGGTGCAGACCATCGGGACTCATGCGATTGGCATGTAATTTGGTTACTTGAAACTGATAACGGTCCAGTTGCGGAATCTCAATATAGGGGGTAAAGACCGGAACCATAAGTACAATACGATCTCCTTTATTCAGCAGGAAGTTTTCCTGTAGAGAGTCGAAGATGTAGCACATGGCAGCTGTTCCACCTTCAGTGGCAAACAGGTCGAAAATACCACGTGGCGGGCGGTTGTCGCACATCTCCTGTGAGAGATAATCCTGAACCAGCAGTTCTGTAAAATGGAGAATGCGGTCGGGTACCGGATATTGGTCACCGATGACACTTTCTGCCCATTCATGAACCAGACAGTCGGGGTCAGCAGCATGCTGCATCAAAAGATAACTGTAGGTTTGTTCCAGCAACTTGGCACCTGAGACACTCTTATTCTTTTTTAAGAATGCTTCGAAGCGTGAGGCAATGCCTGTTTTTTCAGGAATTCCGGCAATACCTTCGGGAAGATCCATTACACGGCGGCATTCTTCCAGTCCGAATTGTCCTAGCAGGAAGAAAGCTTCACGCGGAGTGGTAGCAATCCAGTTGGGGTTACCACGTCCGGCATCCAACATAGTACGCGCTGTCTTTTTTAGACTTTCGTCGGCCATGTCTATAAGACGGTTTTTCAGCTCGAAGGGACTGATATTTTCCATCTTCTTTTCTAAAAGTTTTGTATCCATAATTTCTAGTTTAGGTTTATTTTAAATTATTTCTGTTCATTCGATAAACTATTTTTGTTCATCCGACAAACTATTTCTACCGTAATGAAGAATTAATCATTCGATATCTGTTTTCTATTCATTCGACAATTGTCGAATGATTGTTAGATAATTGTCGAACGAATAGATGTCAATTGTCACACGAATAGTCTCTAGTAAGGAAGAATTTAGTTTCTGGTATCTTTTACTATAAATATTCGTATGTTTAGAATTAGTTTGTTATGCTGCTAAATCAGCAAAACAATAACTACACCCCATATTATTAATAAGGTATTTCCTACGGCATAGGTTACTGTGTATCCTAATGCAGGTGTTTCACTTTCTACAGCATCTTGTACAGCTCCTAGTGCAGCGGTAGTAGTACGCGCTCCTGCACAAACTCCCAAGGCTATTGCCGGGTGGAATTTGAAAAGATATCTTGCTAGTAACAGACCGATAATCAGTGGCAGGGTAGTGGCAACTGCACCAACCAAGAACAAACTGACGCCGACATCACGGAATCCTTGTACAAAGCTGGGACCGGCTGCTATACCTACTACTGCGATGAACATGTTCAATCCGACATTATTCAATACCCATTGGGAAGCCTCCGGAATACGTCCGAAAGTAGGATGTTTGCTACGTAACCATCCGAAGAATAATCCGGCAATCAGTGCACCACCACTGGTACTCAGGCTGATGGGGATGCCACCAATATGAATGGATAGGGCACCGAATAATCCTCCGATAAGAATACCGAAACCTACAAAAATCATATCAGTCTGATTAGTGGGGCGGTCTACATATCCCAGTCGTCTGGCAGCAGTCTCAACCTCTTGTTTGGTTCCTACTACTTCTATAACGTCGCCCGCATCTACAATGGTTTGGGCAAGTACCGGAATATCTATTCCTGCACGCTTTATCCTTCGGATACTTACTCCGTGCATAAATGTTTCTTTGCGGATTACTTCTATTGTCTTTCCGGCAAATGTTTTGCGGGTTACCATAACCGGTAGCTTTTCAGCAGGAAAATCGAGCAGTTGTGGATCGAGTACTTCGGGACCGATCCAATCTTCTTCGCCTATCACGTATTCACGTCGTCCGCTTAATACAACTTCGTCACCTGGCTCTATCTGTATATTGGGGCTGACTTCCACTATGATTCCGGATTTACGAAGACGTTCTACGAAAAGACGCTTATCATGTTGTTGGAAATAAACTTCCAGGTCGATAACTCTTCTTCCATTCTTAAACCAATCATTTTCTACTTTATAGGCACGAAAAGTAACAGGACGTGCTGCAGGCATAAATCCGGGTTCGTCTGCTTGAGAATTGCCCATCTTGGCTTCCAGTTCCTTACAGGCTGCTTTAACTTTTTCCAGTCCTCCCAGCATTTTGGGTCCTAGAGATGATAAAACCCATGCGGAACCTGCTGTACCGAAAATGTAAGTTACGGCATACGATACAGGGATGATATTAACGTAACTTTGACGTTGTGCTTCATCCAGTCCCATATTTGCCATAGTGTCTTCCGCTACTCCAATAACGGCGGAAATCGTTTGCGAGCCAGCTAGTAAGCCTGCAGCTTCACCGGGATTATAGCCCATTAACATGGAGAGCAACCAGGTCACGACCAGTACAGATGTGCACATCAGTACTGCAAATGCCACCTGAGGCAATCCATCCTTTTTTAATCCTCGGAAAAATTGGGGACCTACTTTATAGCCGACAGCAAACAGAAACAATAGAAAGAACACTGATTTAATTGGACCGGGTACGGCAATATTCAATTGTCCTACCAGAACACCGACAAGCAGTACGCTGGTAACAGTTCCAAGTGTAAACTTGCCAATGTGCAGCTTTCCCAGCCAGAATCCCAGGAAAATAGTGAGAAAAATAGCTAATTCGGGTCGTTCCCTAAGCTGATTGAAGATCCATTCCATAATTAATTTGTTTAGGTTTTGCTGGTTAATTCGATGCTTTTATGCTTCGTTTCGCTATACAACGGCTTTTAACGTGAAGTGTTTGGAATGAAAGAGGTTTTTTAGAACATTTATTCTGTAAAACTGAACTTTTAAAAAAAGTTTTCTTTCGTACCTTTGCGGGCTAAATAGGTAAAGATAGGTATGAAATTATTTTTGAGGGTATTTCTGTTCATGCAACTGATTGTTCTGCCATTACAGGCACAATATATAGTACAAGGTGTTGTTACTGACTCGTTGACAAAGGAGCCGATACCTTATGCATCCGTTTATCTGAAAGGGACTACGGAAGGAGGAATGACTAATGATAACGGTAAATTCTCTTTTAAAACTTACCGTTCGGAGGGTGTACTGGTCATTTCGGTCGTGGGCTATAACGAATATAGCCGTTTGATTCATCCCGCACGCTCTTCCCGTATAAATGTAGCTCTTTCACCTGCAACCTACTCTTTGAACGAGGTTGTTGTGAAACCTCATCGGGAACGGTATAAGAAGAAGGATAATCCTGCGGTGGAATTTGTTCGGAAGATGATAGAGCATCGAGATGACTATTCACCCGATGAACGTGAATTTTGGCAGCGGGATCGTTATGAGAAAATGACCTTTGCTATTAATAACTTTGATAGCGTAAAGCAACAAAAATGGCTTTACCGTAAATTTAAATTCCTGACCAACTATGTCGACACCTCTGCTGTTACAGGCAAACCGGTACTGGCAATCTCCAATCGGGAGTTGCTTGCAACGGACTATTATCGGAAGTCTCCACATAGTCAAAAACAGTGGGTAAAGGCACGCAGACAGGCGGGAGTTGATGAGATGATGTCCCAACAAGGAATGGAACAGGCAATTAGTGTTACAATGACCGATGTGGATATTTATGAGAATAATATATCTCTGTTCACTAATAAATTTGTTAGTCCACTCTCTTCATTAGGTCCTTCATTTTACAAGTATTACCTGATGGATACACTTTCTATTGCTGGAAAACCTTGTGTTGATTTGACGTTTGTGCCGTTTAACTCCGAATCATTCGGCTTTACAGGACATTTGTACGTAATGTTGGATAGTACCTATTTTGTACGTCGGATTGTGATGAATTTTCCTCAGAAAATCAATCTGAACTTTGTGGATTATATGAAGATAGAGCAGAGCTTCGACCGTGCAGAAGATGGTACACGTCAGCTCCTCAGTGAAAGCATTACAACGGAATTCAAGTTGGCGGATAACAGTGATGGCATTTATGCTAAGCGGGATGTGTTTTATAGGAATTATGAATACGAGCCAGATGATAAAGCCTTGCAAGCATTTCGTAAACCTGAAAAAATCATAGAGGATTTGGAAGCATCCAACTGTTCGGAAGAATATTGGGATGCCAACCGACACGTGGAGGTAAGTAAGAAAGAAACGTCTGTGGATAAGATGATGGCACAACTACGTAGCTATCCTGTTTATTACTGGACTGAAAAGGTTTTGAAAGTGTTGTTTACAGGGTATATACCAGCTCCTAAAGACAAGAATCCTTTTTTCTATATAGGTATGATGAACACCACAATTAGTGGAAACACCTTGGAAGGAGTACGTCTCAGAGCTGGTGGAATGACAACTGCTTGGCTAAATCCATATTTGTTTGGAAAAGGTTATGTCGCTTATGGATTTCGTGATCACCGGGTGAAAGGACTTGCCGAATTGGAATATTCTTTCCACAAGAAAAAAGAATATGCTAATGAATTTCCTATCCACTCATTGAAAGTAAGCTATTTATCGGATGTCAATCAGTATGGGCAACACTATCTGTATACTAGCCAAGATAATGTTTTCTTAGCATTAAAACGCCAGAAAGATGATCGTATCGGTTATCAAAGAAAGGCTGAGCTGACTTATACTAATGAGTTTCATTCTGGATTTTCCTTTCAAATGACTACCCGACTTAGAAAGGATGAATCTTCTTATCTTATTCCTTTTATCAAGCAGAATGCGGAGGAAACTTATGTAAAAAGTATTTCCACTAGCGAATTGGAACTGAAACTGAGGTATGCTCCTAATGAAAAGTTCTTCCAGACCCAATGGAATCGCTTTCCGGTATCGCTTGATGCACCGGTTTTTACACTCACACATACCCTGGCTGCCAAAGGTGTTTTAGGGGGAGATTACACCTATCATTATACCGAGGCTGGTTTTCAGAAGCGTTTTTGGTTTTCGGCATTCGGGTATACCGATGTTATTCTAAAAGCCGGAAAGGTCTGGAACAAAGTACCTTTTCCGTTACTGATTATTCCTAATGCGAACTTGTCATATACCATTCAGCCGGAATCTTATTCACTGATGAATGCGATGGAATTTATGAACGACGAATATGCCTCATGGGATGTAACTTACTATTTGAATGGGTTTGTTTTTAATCGCATACCTTTGTTTAAAAAGTTGAAATGGCGGGAAGTTCTTTCATGCCGTGGCTTGTACGGCAATTTGAGTGACAAGAATAATCCTGCATTCAGTGAAAATCTATTCCATTTCCCGGCAGGAAGTACTACAATGGGACACACGCCTTATGTGGAAGCTGGGGTAGGAATTGAAAATATTTTTAAAATTTTGCGAGTAGATTATGTCTGGCGTTTGACTTACCGAAATTTACCAAATATCGACAAATCAGGACTTAGAATTAGTTTGCACATGACTTTTTAACTTAAATCTTACTAATGGGACATTAAATCTGATAAAATGACTAATTGACTTTGGACAAAATAGTCTAAATTTGAACAATTTTTAAACTCTAAATAATAACAATGGCAATGAAAGAAAACATTAAGCCGGCAACTGGACGTCTAGGCGTCTTGGTAGTCGGAGTAGGGGGTGCGGTTGCAACCACCATGATTACCGGAACATTAGCTGCCCGTAAGGGTTTGGCAAAAGCAATAGGCTCAATCTCACAGATGGCTACTATGCGCATGCAAGACGGTAAAGAAAAACTCATTAAAGACGTTGTGCCTTTGGCTGATTTAAACGATATCGTTTTTGGCGGTTGGGATATATTTCCCGACAATGCATACGAAGCTGCCATGTATGCAGAAGTATTGAAAGAGAAAGACTTGAATTTGGTAAAAGATGAATTGCAAGCCATCAAACCGATGCCTGCTGCCTTTGACCATAATTTTGCAAAACGTTTGAACGGTACTTATATTAAGAATGCCGCTACTCGTTGGGATATGGTTGAACAGCTTCGTGAGGACATCCGTAACTTTAAAGCTGCTAACAACTGCGAGCGTATCGCTGTACTGTGGGCTGCAAGTACGGAAATCTATGTTCCTCTGTCAAAAGAACATGAATCTCTTGCTGCTTTGGAAAAAGCAATGAAGGAAAATAATACCGAAGCTGTTTCACCAAGTATGTGTTATGCTTATGCAGCTATCGCAGAAGGTGCTCCATTTATCATGGGTGCTCCTAACTTGTGTGTAGATACTCCGGCTATGTGGGAATTCTCTAAGAAAATGTGTGTACCTATCTCCGGTAAGGACTTTAAGAGCGGTCAAACATTGATGAAAACAGTTCTTGCTCCGATGTTTAAGACTCGTATGTTAGGCGTAAGCGGTTGGTTTTCAACTAATATCTTGGGTAACCGTGACGGTGAGGTACTTGATCAACCCGAAAACTTCAAGACAAAAGAAGTCAGCAAGTTGTCTGTTATTGATAACATTTTCGAGCCTGAGAAATACCCTGATTTGTATGGTGATGTATATCATAAAGTACGTATCAACTATTATCCTCCTCGTAAAGACAATAAGGAAGCATGGGATAACATCGACATCTTTGGTTGGATGGGATATCCGATGGAAATTAAGGTTAACTTCCTTTGTCGTGACTCTATCCTTGCAGCTCCTATCGCACTTGACTTGGTTATCTTTAGTGACCTTGCTATGCGTGTAGGTATGTGTGGCATCCAGACTTGGTTGTCATTCTTCTGCAAGAGCCCGATGCATGACTTCGAGCATGAGCCGATACATGATTTGTTTACTCAGTGGAGAATGGTGAAAGAAACCCTTCGTAACATGGTGGGTGAAACATCACCGAGTTATCTGGACTAATTTATAGATTCTGAATGAAATATGCACTGATTGCTGCAGGACAAGGTTCTCGCTTAGTTTCGGAAGGAATGCAGATTCCCAAACCGTTGGTTAGAGTCGGAGGAGTACCTTTGTTGAGCAGGCTGTTTCGGATTTTTCTTAATAATGATGCAGAGTCTTTCTGCATCATTATTAATAAAGAAATGACCGAAGTTTATGATTTTCTCAAGCAACAACAACTTCCTGTACCTCTTGATATAGTGGTGAAGTCTACGCCTGATTCTTTTCATAGCTTTTATGAGCTTACTCCTTATTTACAGGGAAAGGGGAAGTTTTGCCTGACTACAGTTGACCCTATCTTCCGCGAACAAGAGTTTTCTTCTTATATCCGAACGTTTTGTGCGGATGAGACTAATGATGCGCTGATGGCGGTCACCGATTATGTTGATGATGAAAAGCCTCTCTATGTGAAGACGTCTCCCGATATGCGTATAACCGGATATGCCAGCGAACCTTATAACGGCTTTCGGTATATTTCAGGTGGTATATACTGTATGAATCAAAAAGCACTTTCACAACTGCCTGCTGCTATGGAAGCTGGAGTTGCCCGTATGCGTGGCTTTCAGCAATATTTGGTGGATGCGGGTTTGCAAATGCAAGCTCATCCTTTTTCCAAGATAATTGATATTGATCATACGGCTGACATTCGGAAAGCAGAACTTTTTTTAGAGACATAAACTTATAATGAAACCATTGACTATTGCGGGAATACAGAGATATTCCCTGTTTTCTCCGAATCATGTGGGAAATGATGCAGCTGTGTTTTCGGCTGTTTCCCAATATCTTACGGAGAATGGACATAAAGTGAATATGTATACTGAACAGGAGTTCCTGACTGACTCGCTGCAAGGAGAAAAACATATATTTACGATGATGCGCAGCAAAGCTGCCGTACGTAAATTGCAAAAACTACAGGCTGAAGGTACTGTAGCCGTTAATTCGGGATTAGGAATCGAAAATTGCACACGCGAACGAATGACTACTCTTCTACTCGAAAATCAGGTTGCCCATCCGGATAGCCTGATTTGCAATACAGGAGAAAGTATTCCATTGGACTTACTTGAGAAGAAGTTCGAACCATGTTGGGTAAAGCGTGCCGATTTTCATGCCATTCACCGTGAAGATGTAACCTATGTACGCAGTATTGAAGAGCTTCGTGATGTAGTAGCTGAATATGCTTTACGTGGTATTGAACGGGTAGTGATTAACGAACACCTGAAGGGAGACCTGATAAAATTCTATGGTGTGGCCGGCACTAACTTTTTCTATTGGTTTTATCCACAAGAGGGAGGGCATAGTAAGTTCGGACTTGAAGCCATTAATGGAGCACCTCATGGAATCTCTTTTTCATTGGATGAGTTACAACAGCTTTGCGAGAATGCCGCTCGTGTTCTAAAGGTTCATATATATGGCGGAGACTGTATTGTATCACCCGACTCAAGCATTCGGATCATAGACTTTAACGACTGGCCCAGTTTTGCACCTTGTCGTAAAGAGGCATCCAAGGCTATCGGTGAAACAATTCTGCAAGTATTTAAAAATCGTATTTTATGAGTGGAGAAACAAAAAAGTCAAATCTGCAAGCTTCGTTAAAATCCTCGGATACGGAAGAGTGGATTGACCTGTTGTTCTATCGCCCTATCGGTTACCGTTGGGCGATTTTATTTGAGAAACTGGGAGTGACGCCGAATGCAATTACTATTGTATCCATCTTTTTAGGAGTCGCATCGGGTTTTCTTTTTTATTATAACAATTTACTTCTTAATTTAATAGGAATGTGTTTGCTTATCTGGGCAAACATGTACGATAGTGCCGATGGGCAGCTGGCCCGTATGACCGGACAGAAGTCTGAGTTGGGACGTATTCTTGACGGAGTTTCCGGTGATTTGTGGTTCATATCGATTTATGCGGCGCTTTGTCTTCGAATGACTCCGGAGTGGGGCTGGTATATATGGTTATTGGCTGCTGTGGCAGGCTTTGCGCATAGCAAACAAGCTGCTATGGCCGACTATTACCGCAACATTCATCTGTTTTTCCTCAAGGGGAAATCAGGTAGTGAGTTTGACAATTCCAAACAGCAACGGGAACTATTTGCCTCTTTATCCTGGAAGAAAGATCTTATCCGTAAAACGTTCTTATGGTTTTATGGAAATTACACTGCTTCACAAGAGCAACTTTCGCCTGCTTTTCAGCGGTTCTTTAAAGCATTGACAACCACTTATGGTGAAGTATATCCTCAGAGTATCAGTGACGAATTTCGTAAAGGCAGTTTGCCTCTGATGAAATATACAAATATACTTTCGTTCAATACGCGTGTCATTGCATTGTTTGTTTCATTAATATTCAACGTACCTTGGGCTTATTTTGTGTTTGAACTTACAGTGCTCAATATTTTATTGGTTTATATGATTTTCAAACACGAAGCGTTGAGTAGATTTATGTACCGAAAACTTTCGTAATTTATGAGTAGCAAGTTCAGGAATGTTTTTTTAGTATTCGGCATTGTAGCGGTGATTATTATGCTGTTTACTTTCGATGTGTCTTATGATGAGTTGTTGGGCAATTTGAAGCGTGCAGGTATATACTTGCCTCTGGTACTATTGCTATGGTTGGTAATTTATTGCATAAATACCCTTTCTTGGTATATCATCATAAAGAGTGGGGGGAAACTGGGTGGTTTGACTTTTGGCAAACTGTTCAAGTATACCATTTCTGGTTTTGCACTCAACTATGTTACTCCAGTCGGACTGATGGGGGGAGAGCCATATCGCATAATGGAGCTTACTCCTTATTTAGGGGTAGAGCGTTCCACTTCTTCCGTTATTCTGTATGTGATGACACATATTTTCTCGCATTTTGTATTTTGGATGAGTGCAGTGGTTGTATACGTTCTCTTTTTTCCTGTAAACTGGGAGATGGGTATTATACTGGGGCTTATTACTATTTTTTGCATATTCTTGGGCACACTAATGGCGAAAGGATATAAACATGGAATGGCGGTGGCATGTATGCGTGTAGGAAGCAAAATACCTTTCCTGAAAAAGAAGGTTGTACGTTTTGCTGAGGTGAATAAAGAAAAATTAGAAAATATCGATCAGCAGATTGCTTTGCTTCACCAGCAGCGTAAAAGTACATTTTATAGTGCGTTGACCCTCGAATTCACATCTCGCATTGTAAGTTGTGCCGAAGTATGGTTGATATTGAATGTGCTTACTACTGATGTGAGCTTCATCAATTGCTTCCTCATTCTGGCTTTTTCTTCTTTGCTTGCAAATCTTTTATTCTTCTTGCCTATGCAGTTGGGTGGACGTGAAGGAGGTTTTGCTTTAGCTGTTGGCGGATTGGCCCTTTCGGGAGCCTATGGAGTATATACAGCTTTAATAACCCGCGTGCGCGAATTAGTATGGATTGTGATAGGGCTTGCTTTGATGAAGATTGGCAATAAGAAAGCCGCCGCTAAAGTAAAGGATTTGGAGAAATAACATTGCACTATAGAAAAAATGATTAATAAAAGTAATATAAAAGCGGTTGCATTTGATTTTGGAGGAACTTTAGACTCACCTTTCCTTCACTGGATGGATATTTATTTGTATCTATATACCACTAAATTGAATCTGCCGCTGACACGTGAAAACTTTAGGGATTCTTACGTCTATGCCGAGCAAATGATGGAACGGTTGCAATTGGTGCAACCTTCGCATTCGCTGCAAGAGACTCAGAAATTTAAAACAGACTTACAATTTTCTCATCTCATCGAGAAGGGGATATTAGCTGATACATCGGAAAATAGGAATGAACTTCCCTTGCAGGCGGCTCTTTTGTCTACCGAATACTCTTCCGAATATGTAGCAGCTTCACGCAGTGTACTTGCGGAATTGCAAAAAAAGTATGTTCTGTTGCTGGTGTCTAACTACTATGGTAATGTCAGCAAAATAGCTGGTGATTTAGAAATTGCTTCGTATTTCAAATCAATTACCGATTCTACTATTGCCGGTGTACGTAAACCCAATCCTACTCTTTGGAGGCTGGCTATTGAGGGTGCAGGCTTCCGTCCTGAAGAAGTACTAATTGTTGGTGATTCGATGAAGAATGATATATTACCGGGTATCAGCTTGGGGTGTCAGGTGATACTGGGTTGCCCTGATTCAAAAGAAAAGCCGGTAGGAATAACTTACGTGACAGAGTTGCGGCAACTTTTGACATTGCTTTAAAAATAAAAGAGAGTGCATCTTTACTGAAATGTTTGATGCACTCTCTTTTTTATTTGATTTCGATCTCTTCCTTCATATCAATCTCTTCCCCTTGCGGGTCGAAGAAGATATATTCCAGAAACGCGAGTTTCTGATCCGGAATAATCTTGATACCGAATCCGTACTTCATTTGCCATCTACGCTTCAAGGAGACAAATCCTTGGTTGATGTATGCGGCAATGTACGGGTGGATATGTAACGAGAATTTCTTTACCTTCAATTTGTTGACCAGATAGTCAATTTTACTCTCTAAAGTATCTGTGAAGAGGATAGATGATTTAATGGTGCCTTTACCAAAGCAGGTGGGACAGGTTTCCAAAGTATTGACATCCATGGCCGGGCGTACGCGCTGGCGGGTAATCTGCATCAACCCGAATTTGCTGAGCGGCAGGATGTTGTGGCGTGCTCTGTCTTTCTGCATGTTTGCACACATACGTTCGTAAAGCTTTTGTCTGTTTTCGGCTTCATTCATATCAATGAAGTCTACTACAATGATACCACCCATATCTCTCAGTCTTAACTGGCGTGCCAGTTCGTCGGCTGCTCCCAGATTCACCTCTAGTGCGTTGCCTTCCTGCCCGTTGGCATTCTTGGTGCGGTTACCGCTGTTCACGTCTACTACGTGAAGCGCCTCAGTATGCTCAATAATCAGGTAGGCACCACTTTTGTATGAAATGGTTTTGCCGAATGACGATTTGATCTGTTTGGTGATACCAAAATTGTCATAGATGGGGAGTTGTCCTTTGTACAGTTTTACAATTCCTGCCCGTTCTGGGGCGATGAGAGTTACGTAATCCTTTATTTCGTGGAATACCGCTTCGTTATTCACGTGGATGTTTTCAAAAGAAGGATTGAACAAGTCGCGTAGTAATCCTACGGCGCGGCTGGTTTCTTCGTAAATCAGCGTCGGAAACTTGGTGGCTTTTTGTACCTTGGTAATGGCATCTTCCCAATGTTTCAATAAAACTTTAAGCTCTCCGTCAAGCTCAGCTACACGTTTTCCTTCGGCAACGGTACGGACGATAACACCGAAATTCTTCGGTTTGATGCTCATCAGCAATTGCTTGAGGCGTGCGCGCTCTTCGCTTGATTTAATTTTTTGTGAAACAGAAACCTTATCGTTAAAAGGGATGAGGACGAGATATCTTCCGGCAAAGGAAAGTTCGGAAGTCAGTCTGGGTCCCTTGGTAGAGATAGGCTCCTTGACAATTTGCACTATAACTTCTTGTCCGACTTTGAGTGCATTGGCAACAGTGCCGTCTTTTTCAAGGTCAGGAAGTATAGTTGCTTTTGTAATAGGGTTTAATTTCTTTTTGTCGCTTAAAGTTTGCTTTACGTATTTCTCTAATGAGTTAAATTGAGGACCTAAGTCCAGGTAATGAAGGAAAGCATCTTTCTCGTAACCTACATCCACGAAGCAGGCATTCAGGCCGGGCATCAATTTCTTGACGCGTCCTAAATACATATTGCCCACTGAAAAGGAGATATTTCTTCCTTCGCTTTGAAGTTCCACCAGGCTCTTATCTTCGAGCAATGCGATGGAAACCTCTTTGGGCTGTACATCTACAACGAGTTCGCTTGTCACAATTATTAGCTTTTAATTTTTAATTATTCAATTGGGTACTTAAACAAAGAACAAACTCGCGAGACATTTTGCTTCACAAGTTTGTTCTTTATTTTGTCCTTCAGACTAAAAAATTACTTTTTGCTTTTATGTCTGTTCTTTCTTAGTCTCTTTTTACGCTTGTGCGTAGACATTTTATGTCTTTTTTTCTTCTTTCCGCTTGGCATAGCTTCTAATTTTATGGGTTAATACTATTGTTTATTATTTCTTCACTGAGATGGTGAATGTTTTAGCAGGCTTGAAAGCCGGAATGTTATGTTCCGGAATAATAATTGTAGTGTTCTTGGAGATGTTACGAGCTGTTTTCTGAGCTCTCTTCTTCACTACAAAACTGCCAAATCCACGAAGATAAACATTTTCATCTTTAGATAAAGATGCTTTCACTGCGTCCATGAATGCTTCAACGGTTGTAAGTACTGTGACTTTGTCAATTCCGGTGTTCTTTGTAATCTCGTTTACAATATCAGCTTTAGTCATTTTTCTTTAAAAAAAATATTATTACTATAGTTTTCCTAATTTTTTGGACTGCAAATATATAGCTTTTTGGCGGCTCTAAAAAATATATTCCAGACATTTTTCTAAAAAAGTCTGATGATTAAGTTTTGTTAGATTGAAAAGCAGTACTTTTGTTCTGAAATGAATATACTGACTGAGGCTTTACTGGATTGGTATGCCGGCAATAAGCGCGAGCTACCGTGGAGGGAAACTAAGGACCCTTATGTGATATGGATATCCGAAATTATCTTGCAGCAGACCAGGGTAGTGCAAGGATATGAATATTTTCTTCGATTTGTGCGTCGTTTTCCTGATGTAGAGACGCTGGCTTCGGCTTCAGAAGATGAAGTGATGAAGTATTGGCAAGGTTTAGGATACTATTCACGTGCACGTAATCTGCATGCTGCAGCGAGGAGTATGAATGGTGTATTTCCTGTAACCTATAATGAGGTACGCGCGTTGAAAGGCGTAGGTGATTATACGGCTGCTGCCATTTGTTCCTTTGCTTATAACATGCCTTATGCGGTTGTAGATGGAAATGTATATCGGGTGCTTGCTCGTTATTACGGCATCGATACCCCGATAGATTCTACCGAAGGAAAGAAAATTTTTGCGGCTTTGGCGGAAGAAATGCTGGATAAATCCCATCCGGCTGATTATAATCAGGCTATAATGGATTTTGGTGCTATTCAATGTACACCGCAAACTCCGAATTGTTTGTTTTGTCCTTTGTCGGATAGTTGTTCTGCATTAGCAAAAGGCAAAGTTATGCAATTACCGGTGAAACAGCATAAGACGAAAACAACCAACCGTTACTTTAATTATATTTATGTACGTATGGGCGCGTATACATTAATACATAAGAGGACTGAAAATGATATTTGGAAGAACCTGTTTGAATTACCATTGATTGAAACGGAGAAAGATTTATCTGAAGAAGAATTTCTTTCGTGTCAGCAGTTGCATAGACTTTTTATGGAAGTAGGAGGGGAGTTGGTGGTGCGTTCGGTTCTTCGGAATGTAAAACATGTCTTGTCTCACCGGGTTATTTATACTAACTTTTATGAAGTGGAATTACCCGAAGGAACATCTTCATTTTCAGGCTACCAGAAGATTCGAATAGAAGATTTGGATCAATATGCCGTACCTCGGTTGATACATGCTTTCTTGGAGAAATATGTATAAAATTTGTTTGTATTCTTGCATTGTGTGAATATTCTCGTTAATTTTGGCAGCAAATTAAAATTTAGAAGCTTATGTCAGTAAATAAAGTGATATTGTTAGGAAATGTCGGCAGAGACCCAGAAGTGAGATATCTCGATAGTGGCGTTGCAGTGGCTACTTTTTCTTTGGCTACATCCGACCGCGCTTATACATTGGCAAATGGTACGCAGGTACCCGAGCGTACGGAGTGGCATAATCTTGTTCTTTGGCGTGGACTGGCAGAAACAGCTGAAAAATTTGTGCATAAAGGAGATAAACTTTATATTGAGGGTAAAATCCGTACCCGCTCTTATGACGATCAGGCAGGAATTAAACGTAATGTTACGGAAATTTTTGTGGATGTTATGGAAATGCTGTCGCCGAAAGGTACTGCTACGCCGGGAAATACTCCTTTTGCTCCTCAGACCGGAACACCCGGACAGCCAGCTGCTCCTACACAGCAACCGACACAACCACAGAATAATCCAGTGCAAAATAATCCTGCGGACGATTTGCCGTTCTAATTGTTTAACTAAAACCAAAATCTTTGGACCCAGACGCTTATTTATGCCAGTTGGCAGATGTTTTTAACGGAATTTCCGTACATACTCCTTCTATTTCAGCTATCGTATCAATTGTATTGGCAGGATTGCTTCTGCTTGTTTCCGGCTTTGCTTCGGCTTCTGAAATAGCTTTTTTCTCGCTTTCGCCATCCGACTTAAACTCTATTGCAGAGAAGAAACATCCTTCGGATGAGAAAATCAGTAATTTACTGGAAAACACAGAACGATTGCTAGCTACGATTTTGATTACCAATAACTTTGTGAATGTAACCATTATCATGCTCTGCAATTTCTTTTTTATGAATGTGTTCCAGTTTCATTCGCAAATAGCAGAGTTTGTTCTCTTGACGATAGCACTTACTTTCTTGTTATTGCTTTTTGGTGAAATAATGCCAAAGATTTATTCTGCGCAGAAAACATTGACTTTTTGTCGTTTTGCAGCACCGGGCATTACCATGTTCCGTTCTGTTTTTTATCCGTTAGCTTCTTTACTAGTACGATCTACTTCTTTCCTGAACAAGCATATTGCACGTAAAAATCATAATATTTCGGTAAACGAACTTTCGCATGCTCTTGAACTGACGGATAAAGCTGAACTTTCAGAAGAGA
This sequence comes from Bacteroides sp., assembly GCF_030151085.1. Classification (GTDB taxonomy): domain Bacteria; phylum Bacteroidota; class Bacteroidia; order Bacteroidales; family Bacteroidaceae; genus Bacteroides. The sequence goes on from NZ_JASLER010000048.1 coordinate 47,411, forward strand.
ATAATATTCTGGAAGGAATCATTCGTTTTGGTGGCGAAACTGCGAAAGAGGTTATGACATCCCGTTTGGATGTAGTCGATTTGGATATTCGTACTCCGTTTAAGGAAGTGCTGAAATGTATTATAGAGAACGCTTATTCACGTATCCCGGTTTATGCAGATACACGTGATAATATTAAGGGAGTACTTTATATAAAAGACTTATTGCCTCATTTGAATAAAGGAGATAATTTCCGATGGCAGTCGTTGATCCGGCCTGCATACTTTGTTCCGGAGACGAAAATGATAGATGACTTGCTTCGTGACTTTCAAGCAAATAAGATTCATATTGCTATAGTTGTGGATGAGTTCGGAGGTACTTCGGGTATTGTAACTATGGAGGATATTATTGAAGAGATTGTAGGGGAAATCCATGATGAATATGATGACGAAGAGCGTACATACGTAGTCCTTAATGAACATACTTGGATATTCGAAGCCAAGACACAATTGACCGATTTCTACAAAATCACTAAGATATACGAGGAAACTTTCGATGCTGTAGCAGGAGATGCCGATACTTTGGCAGGTCTTCTTCTTGAATTGAAAGGCGAGTTCCCTGCACTTCACGAAAAAGTCACATACGACTGTTATGAATTTGAAGTCTTGGAGATGGATAATCGTCGCATTTTGAAAGTGAAGTTTAAGATTAATGAACCTTCTACCAATGGCACTTCTCATTCAGCTTAAAGAAGATTCCTGGACATTAGGTGTTTGGCGGATGGAGGAATCGCTTGCGGCTTTACAGGATGAGTTATCAAATACCACCTTGTTTGAAGAGGCAGTTAGGCGATTCACGTCTTTACACCGTCAATTGGAGTGGTTGTCAGTACGTGTATTACTCTATCATTTGCTCCATGAACAAAAAGAAATAGGCTATTTGCCTTCCGGTAAACCATATCTGGTGGATGGTTCTTTCCACCTTAGTATTTCACATACCAAAGGATATGTAGCGGTACTTCTTGGAACAACTCCGGTAGGTGTTGATATTGAGCAGTATGGACAACGGGTACATAAAGTTGCTCATAAATATATGCGAGAAGATGAAACTGTACATCCCTATCAGGGGGATGATACTTGGAGTCTTCTATTGCATTGGTCGGCTAAGGAGGTTATGTTCAAGTGTATGGATATAGCAGAAGTCGATTTTAGGAAACATTTGTATATAGAACCTTTTGTCCCGCAGGAACAGGGTGTCTTTAATGCCTACGAATACAGGACGGAGCTGCAACAATACTTTAAAATAGATTATTTGCTCCATCCTGATTTCGTTTTAACTTGGCATGTTGATTAGTTTTTTTATAATCTTTCCAATTGTACGGTAAAATGGCGCATCAATGGAGCTTCCCAAGCAATACGTACACCCCGGATAATACTTTCGCGTTTATCAAATACATTTTTTAGTGCGGCAGCTACTACATTCATGTGATTATCTGTATATACCCGTCTTGGAATTGCCAGACGAAGTAAATCCAACCCATTAAATCGATTTTCGCGGGTTAAGGGATCACGGTCGGCAAGTAAATAACCGATTTCGCATCCACGTATACCTGCTTCCAAATAGAGTTCCACGGTTAAGGTTTGTGCGGGAAATTCTTCTTTTGGAACATGAGTCAATACTTTGGGCGCATCTACAAAGATGGCGTGTCCACCTGCCGGACGTTGATA